>CAZKXR010000025.1:0-37236 GCA_964556935.1 uncultured Nitrososphaera sp. | reverse complement strand
GTTTGAATCGAACTATGATAGGATTGAAAGGGCGTGGCAGACAGGGCAGAATGCAGCCGTGGACGCGTTTGAATCGAACTATGATAGGATTGAAAGCAGCGACTGAGGCGTACGTCGCAGCGGTGAATGAGGGTTTGAATCGAACTATGATAGGATTGAAAGCTAGGTGCGGGCATACCAGTGCTCTCCCTTACAATTGTTTGAATCGAACTATGATAGGATTGAAAGACCTGCGGAACGCTGACCTTGTCGGCGCCGACCTGTGTTTGAATCGAACTATGATAGGATTGAAAGTAAGGATGGGTATGGTAAAAACTGATAAAAAAACCGGTTTGAATCGAACTATGATAGGATTGAAAGGCGGAAGTATCGGTGCATATACCAGCAAGTCAGAAACTCGGTTGGCCGGTAGTCCCATACAAAACAAAAGCCATACGGTTCTGCCGGCCAATGATCCTCTCATCGCAACATCGGATATTTTGAGACAATCGCCGTAATCAAGAATTATTAAACGGACTCTTGTTGGGAAAAAAGATCCATGCTATAAACCACGTGTCATAATGCTCAAACAAATTGAGGAAAGGACGGCATCACGTATACCAGTGTAAATCCGTGTAAATCAGTGCAATCCATTGTTCACTTCTTATATAACTGCAAAAATTTTTCTTCACTATGTCCAGAATTGCCATGCTGTTGCAGGCGTTTTTGACCACCCCAAGCTTCCATTTGAATACCTCCGTACTTTCTCATACATACAGGTCAGCCAAGTCCAAATACATCAATTCTGGCGTTGATTTGAGGGATAATGTCAAATCCGAGGAATAAGAATTGACTTTGTCATGTGTTGGACCTTTAGCAAGCAAAGATAGAGTGGACGATGTGATGACGAAGTCTGCCAAGCAAATATGCCTTTCAAGTGGTATGAATTTCTCGGATCTTTCCCTACGGGTAAAAATAGCAATTACGCACTATCGCTGCGATAGGTGCAAAAGCCAGCCCTTGTATCATCTAGATCTCGAGTGTTTGAACAGACCAAAATGCGGTCTATGCGGTCTAAAGGTCAAGATCGGTGGGCGCTCGAAATATTCCAAGTTCAGAAAAGAACTCGCAATTTCGATCAACCGGTGGAAACGAAATGAAGTCCTGTAGGACTTGCGGAGCAGAGCTGTTGCCCCAAAAAACATGTGCGGTGTGCAATGAACATGCTGCGTGGATATGCGAAAAATGCGGCAAAGTCGAAGACTCTACGCACATGCATATTTGAGAAAAAATTTCTTCTCACTGGGAATTTAATAACGACAAGTAAATGCCTCTGGCGTCTGCCGTCTTGACCTGCAGAAACGAAAATCAAAGATAGACTTATTGTGACCTCATAAACTCTAGAAAAGTTATTTTCCAATGGAAACACAATATGATTGACGTTACTTTAGGCCGGCTGTAGCCAAATGGTCTGGACTAAACATTTATTTTCTGCTTGATTTTGCTTTACTGGTGCGCCGCTGTAGCTCAGCATGGTAGAGCAAATCCAAAAGCGCGATATTGTGCTTTGAAGCTCAACTGGCTGTTAACCAGTGGGTCATCAGTTCGAGTCTGATCAGCGGCGCTATTTCTCATCACGATAGCTTTATAGCGTTTGGTAACCGCAAAAGATTATCATTTACGTGACACAGCGCCTTGGCCAAAGACAGCGATTCCCGTTCTGAAAACCGGATAGAAGAGCAGCTAAAGGGAAAGACGCTGCAGGTCTACATGTACATGATAAAAAGAAAAGAGCCCGTTGGAGTCAGGGAAGTGCAGCGCGATCTAGAGTTCTCAAGCCCCAGCGTGGCCAACTACCACATAGAAAAACTGGTAACTCTGTCGCTCATCAGTCAGGATGAATACGGCAGATATTACGTCGTTCAAAAGGTCCAGGTGGGTGTTCTGCAGGCCTTTGTCAATGTCGGCGGCGTAGCAGTCCCGCGGCTTTCGTTTTTCGCAGCGTTTTTCACCACCATGCTGGTTGCCTATCTTGTCCTGAATTATAACAACCTGGATGTCTATGCTATTGGCTTTGCCCTGGCAGGAACCGTGGCGTTCTGGGTTGAAACCGTCAGGGTGTGGATGAAGCGGCCGGTCTCATGATATTTCAGAATTCGAATTTTGAAATAGTTAAACTGTTCAAAAATAAGACTATGTTTTGTAGAAAACGCGTATAATTGCAGGGGATGGACAAGAGGGTTGTCTGCCTCAAAATACTGGGTCTGTGCCAAGGATGCGATCCTGCCTTAACCGTGTTAAGCCAGTTTTTTATATCAAAAAGCCTGATGTATGGTTGGCAGTCGGATCCATACTTCACAACACCTCGCTCCAGTATGCTACGGCATTTACGCGCTTCGCCTCCGGTATCGCTGGAGCGGGGTCTTGAAATTCTACTCTTGACTGGATTGTTGTTTGTCTGAATTTCAGCAGAAGAGCTAACACTTATCTAATATCCAACAATCCGCAAAGATTCGATGTCATCTAAATTTGATGCAGCAAAGATACACGCGACAAATCATTGCTTTGGCTATCCAGACACTATAATGTGCCAGAGCTTTTTAGTGTAGGTGGTTCTAATCATCTCAATGACTGTTTTTCTTGTAAATGTATCTAAACGTTGGATACATAATCAAATACGCTTAAACGCTCACGATAGTTCGCAATTTTTGGCGTCAAACCGTTCTCTTGGCAATGACGATCGGGGTGCTCTCCTACAATCTTTCTAAATTCGAGTTTTGAAATATCACACTTTTATTATGTCTAAAGCCAGAGCGTCGGCCAGCAGGTCCAGATGCTTGCTTGCAACCACGTAATTGTTCTTGATGTCACCGGGGGCAAGCCACCTGTTTGTTGAGCTGTACAGGCGCTCCTTTCTTATCCTCTTTTCTATCTCTTCGATGTCCAGCTCTTTTTCCTCTACTTCCTGCGTCTCTGTGTACTTGATGGTAAGCAGCACCTTTTTGACAAGGACACGGCGGCCAAAACGCTGGGAAAAGTCCCTTGCTCCTTCGTCGATCTCGACCAGCTTCATCTTTATCTGCATGCGGTTTAAGGCGTCCCGGCTGGTGAGGAGCCGCTCATCGACAAACCTGTCATAACTCATATGATAAGTATTTGTACCATCTCTGCATTTATTAAGCATTCATTTGACATCAAACCAGTAGTACGGAGTGCCTGCATCGCTGACGCCGCACCTTGACATTCTTACCTTCATGCCCTTGTACAGAATTGCGTTGGAATCAAAAGAGCCCACAAGCCTTATTCCGTCCATGTCGACTATGCCGAAAACGCCTTCATGGTCCCTGACATGGGAGGTTGAAAACTCTAGCAGCGTGCCTGTAGTTCTGACTTTACGAAATGCTGTCCTGCAAAGGCATTTTGGGCAGTACGGCGACGGCGGCCAGGACTTTGTCCTGCAAGAGATGCATACTGGAACCAGAAACCTGCCGCTCTTGATATAGTCTGCAAATTGCCTCATTTCTGCACACCCAGAATCATGACTGTTGCAGACGAGCCAGCCGCAGCCAGGTTGTGCACAAGGCCGGTTCTGCAGCCCTTGACCTGTCTTTTGCCGGCGGTTCCAGCCAGCTGGCATGCTATCTCTGCCACCTGCGAAACGCCCGTGGCACCGATGGGGTGGCCGCAGCCAAGTATGCCTCCCCGGGGGTTTACCGCTATTTCGTTTTTTTCGGCGTACTTGCCTCCCTCGCCCTTCTTGGCAAAGCCAAGGTCTTCGTACGCCATTATCTCAAGGATGGTAAACGCATCGTGAACCTCTGCCACGTCTATGTCCGACGGCCTGATGCCTGCCATCCTGTACGCGTCGCGTGCCGCGCGGCTGGCAGTCTCTAAAGCCGACAGGTTCTCTGCAGCGCCAGCAAAACTTGCCGAGTTTGTCTGCTGACCAATCCCGTTGATCCAGACGGGGCTCTCCAACTTTTTTGCCCTTTCCTCTGAGAGCAGGAGCACGGCGGAGGCGCCGTCGCAGGCAAGGGAGCAGTCAAGCAGTTTTATTGGGTCTGCGATCCTCCTAGAGTTCATGACTTCCTCAAGGCTTACCTGCCTGCGGAACAGCGCGTTTGGGTTTTTGGCAGCATTTTTGCGGTTCTTGACCGACACGGCGGCCATCTGCTGCTCTGTGGTGCCGAACCTTCCCATGTGCGCCTTTGCGAACATGGCCGCCCAGTGGACTGGAAAGTTAAACGAGCCGCGGGTGATGTCCCAGACCAGGCGGTTGCCCTTGCTGTCTGATTTCTCTGCGCCAATTACCAGCGCCGAATCACACAGGCCGGCAACAATCATGGAATAGGCCGATGCGATGGCGTTGGTGCCAGAATTGCAAAGGTTGTCTATTCTGTGCGAGATCTTTGGCCGAATGCCAAGCATCTCTGATACTATGGTGGAGCCGTACTGCTCAGTTGAGCAGGTAGACAGCAGGACTGCATCGATATCCCTGGCAGACTTTACTATGTCTATGCAGGGCTCGCAGGCCAGCTCGAATATCGATTTTTCAGAAGTCTTGGTGAACCTAGCTGTCTGAGATGCCGCGATAGCTACCCTGCGCAACCTAGAAGGTTGACAGCATTTCCCTAAATGAACCTTCTGCGTCGGATACCGGGTTTGTCTGCAGGATTGGAAGCGTTATCCCTGCCGATACAAACCTCTCTAGGGATTTGATGCATTCTTCAGACGATCCGCAAACAGTCAGGGATTCAAGCATCCTGTCCGTGACCTGCCGGCCTGCGGCGTCGCCGCCATTCTTGCGGTACTCTTCTGTTATCAGGCCAACCTCGTCTCTGAACCCATTTTCTGCCAAAAACCGGCTGTAGTACTTGCCCACCGCGATGTAAAACGCCAGGGTCTTTGCGGCCCGTTCCCTTGCCTTGTCCGGCTCCTTGTTTGAAACTGCGCAGATAAGTGAAAGGGCCACCTCAAAATCCCTGCGCCCTGACTTTATCTCAGCAACGGTTTTCTTTAACTCGTCTAGCGGGCGAAGGTAGAAAATCACGCCGTCGGCCAGCTCTGATGCAAGCGATACCATGTTCTTGTTTACCGCTGCAACAAAGACCGGCACGTGCTTTCTTGGCGGCGTGTGCAGGATCTTGAAGTTGTTTACCTTGAAGAATCGGCCACTGTAGTTGACCTTCTCGCCACTCAGCATTAGTTTGAGGCATTCAACGTATTCCCTCATTCTTGCTGCTGGCTGCTCAAACTTGACGCCGTGCCAGTTTTCCACTATGGCCTCGGTGCTGGTCCCAAGGCCTATCACCGTCCTGTTGCCTGAAAGAATGTCCAGGGTTGTTGCGCCCATGGCCACGGTGGCCGGCGTCCTTGCAAAGATGTTGATTATGGACGTGCCAAGCTTGACGCGCCTTGTGACCTGCGAGACGGCGCCAAGCGTTGCAAAGGATTCCCTGCCCCAGGATTCTGGCACCCAGATGGAGTCGACGTTGTGTTCATCGGCCATCCTGGCGCATGAAAGAATCTCGTCCATTGAGAGCAGCGGTCCAAGGCTGTAGCCTACCCTCATGACGCGCTTTCTTCCTGAATCTCCCTGGCCGCCTCATCGATGTCCTTGTGGGAATCAATGGAGCGCCAGAAAACGTCCTCGTACTTTGTTGCATGCAATTTTCCGTCCCTTGCCATGGCCGGCAGGGCTGTTACCTCGATGTTGCCGTTCTCAGGCAGATAAGAAAACACTTCCTTGGTAAAATGGTAGACTCCTGCGTTTATCCACCTGTCTGGGATGCTTGGCTTTTCAACAAACCGCTGCACCTTGGAGTCGCCTCCGATCTCGACCACGCCGTATGGGCTTTTGAGCGGTACCAGCGCTATGGCGTTGGAGCTGCCACCGTCCCGCAGTTTGTTTGGATCCAGGTTTGTCAGTATGTCCCCGTTTATCATAAAGAAATCGTTCTGGCCCGACAGCAGGCTTTCCGCGTTCTTGAGGGCGCCGCCGGTCCCAAGCGGCTCTTCTTCAACCGCATAGCCGACCTTGACGCCGAACTTGGCCCCGCTTCCAATGTGGTTGATGATGTGCTCCTTCATGTAGCCGACGCAGACGATGAACTCCTTTATTTCATGCCTTGACAGCCACTTTATCTGCCACTCTATGATGGGAGTGCCAAGTACCTCTATCATCGGTTTTGGCTTTTCATCTGTCAGCGGTTTGAGACGCTTACCATAGCCGCCGGCAAGTATCACTGCTTTCAATTAACTTGAAAAACACCTGCATCGTTAAAAAAAGTTATCTTGATTCACTGGTTGTTTAGAAGCCAGTGTATCTCTTGGTAGCATTCGACGCAGGTCTCCTTATCGTCGGTATGGACGCAGCTGTACGTCTTGTCCGCCTCAATGCCGCATCTTGTGCACTTGGTCAATTATCTCTGGGCTTGTTCCTTTCCAACGACGCGCCGGTCACTGGCAGCCTTCCACGCGCCTAGTCCCACGAGTATGCCGCCAAGGCCCATCGTCGTGCCAATGGTGCGCATCGCGCCGGCTGCGTTCTCCGAAGCCAGGGCTCCCTGGCCTATCAGGGCCAGCATTCCAGCAATGATAAGGCCGCCGTTTACAAACAGCAGGATGGTGATTATGTATGAGGGTTCTTTTCGGCCAATGATAAAAGCGATTATCGACATCACGACGGCGCCGCCTCCAAATCCGGCTCCCCTCACGGATTCGTCAAGCGGCAAAAAGCCTCTGCCATCCGGGCTTGAGGATGCCACCGAGGCGTCTGCCCCGTAAATTATCAAAAGTACAAGGGATGCTACAAGCAGGCCTAAAGATACTGCGACTTTTGACATTTTACTTATATTTACAATCAGATTTAATAAACCTACTCTGTTTTCAAAACCCGTGCAGGATGTCAAAGAACTGCTTTATTCGGTCATAGACGAAATAGGAAAGCAAAAGATCCGAGCTGACCTTAACTCTGATTTTGGCGAAGCGTCGCGCCGGTACTGCAGGGAAATAGTCGAGCGCTGTACAAAAAAGCTGGGCGCTGACGCTAATACCGAGACTCTTGGCACTCTGTGCGAGTCGCTGCTCCATTTCATGCTCACTGCGGCGCTGCTTCCTTCAGAAAGGAAGGTGACCATAAACAACGTCGAGTTCAACGTCGTCATACCGTCGGTAAAAAACCTCAGCAAGAGCCCCGACAAGACGCTGGTCATTCAGGTTATCAAAGATGAAGATCCTGCAGAAAAGATACGGCAGGCCGAATCCATCCAGCCACATAAAGAAAACATCTGGATAGTCTCGCCAAGCCGTCTGCAAACTGCATACAAAAATTATCAACTGCAGTCTGATGAATTGCATTATTCATCGCTTGTATCGGATATCAAGTTATTTCTTTCAGAAAAGGGCATCTCCAGCCTTAAATTGATGCAGGGCTAGGAGACAAGCCTCTCGACGAACCTTTCAAGCTTTTTTCCAACGGTTTTGTAATCCTTCGATCCAAAGGGGATCGTGGCAACGACCGGGATCTTTGAGAACTTTGCTATGGTTTCCGGCGCCGCCCTTTCAACTGCAGTTGGCTTTTTTGGCATCATGTTGACGACTATTCCTTTGACGTCAAGGCCGTACTGCCGGCATGCATTTACCGTGAGAATGGTGTGGTTCATGGTGCCAAGTTTGGGGTGTGTGACTATGACCACTGGAAAACCTGCAAGGCGCGCAAAGTCAGCCACGGTCTGGCTTTCTGTCAGCGGCACCATAAAGCCACCAATGCCCTCCACGACAACAAAATCGTGCTTGATGGTCAGCACCTTCAATGCGTACATTGCCCCCTGCATGTCAACTGGCCGGCTGCCGGTGAGCCGTGCAGCCACAAGAGGCGCTGCTGGAACATTGTAAAAGAACGGGTTTATCTCCTCATCAGAGTCCCTTGCTCCGGCTGCCTCAGCAAGCATGGCCGTGTCTTCTGAGCGGAATTTTGCAGAAAATCTCTTTGGCGCTGTGGCAAAGGGCTTCATGACGCCGACGTTTATCTTTTTTTTCCTCAAGACCCATGCAAGGCCGGCCGCCACCACCGTCTTGCCGACGCCCGTGCTCGTGCCGGTCACAAATATGCCCCGCATGGAAATAATTAGATAGAGAGGTAGCTTGCATTTAACTGAATTGAATAGCTTGCAGTCTGCTGACAAGCGCTTTGTATGGCACCCCTACACGCAGATGAGGGACTGGTCGAAATGGGATAACCGCGTAATAGTCAGGGGCGAGGGCTTTTACCTTGTGGACAGCGAGGGCAACAGGTACCTCGACGGCACGGCCAGCATGTGGTGCAACGTCTGGGGCCATGGCCCAAACGAGGTGGTCGAGGCCATGAAAAACCAGCTGTCCAGCCTCCAGCATTCAACATTGTTTGGGCTTGCCAGCGAGCCGTCTGCCCGGCTGGCAGAAAAACTGGTCAGCCTTGCCAGGGGAATGGACCGGGTCTTTTACACGGACAACGGCTCGTCTGCCATCGAAGTTGCGCTAAAGATGGCCCTGCAGTACTGGCATAACCGCGGCCAGCCAAGAAAGGAATTTGTCTCCCTTGAGCACGGCTACCACGGCGACACCATGGGGGCAATGTCTGTCGGCTACATCGAGCAGTTTTTTGGAGCGTACAAACCATTGCTGAAAAAAGTGCACAGGATTCCAAGCCCGCTTTTGTACGGCAGCCGGTTCAATGACGAAAAGGACCTGATGGGCTGGTGCCTTGAAAAGGCAGAAAAAACCCTAAAAAAACTTGAAGGCCGGTGCGCCGCCCTTGTAATGGAAAGCGGTGCGCAGATTGCCGGCGGCGTGGTCATATACCCGGATGGCTTTCAGAAGGAAATCTCCCGGCTGTGCAATAAGTACGACACGCTTTTGATACTTGACGAGATCGCCACCGGCTTTGGCCGGCTGGGCAGCATGATAGAGTACGCCGCGCAGAGGTCGCAGCCTGACATTGTCTGCTTTGGCAAGGCGCTTACTGCAGGATATTTTCCGCTGGCCGTCACGCTTACCGGCGAAAAGATCTTTAGGGAATTTCTCGGCAAGTATTCAGAAAACAAGCAGCTTTACCACGGCCACACATTCACCGGCCACCCGGTCGGATGCGCCGCCGCTCTGGCAAACCTGGATCTTTACGAAAAACGTAATCTGATGCAACAAATACAACAGAACAGTCAATATGTCGAGCAGCGATTGACAGAATTCAAAAAATACGACATCGTGGGCGACATACGCCATAGGGGCCTTCTGGCAGGAATCGAGCTGGCAAGGAATGGCAAGCCCCTGATAAACCTGAAAAAAGACCGGATCAACTACTTTATCATGAAAGAGTCCCTTGAGCGCGGCGTGCACCTTAGGCCGCTTGGAAACATAATGATGATCATCCCGCCCTTGGCCATGGGGAAAGAAGAACTGGAAAGGATAATGGACGTAAATCTAGAACTGGTAAAAAAGCTGGAAAAACTCTAGCCGGCCACCTGCCTAAGTTCTTTGTAAAGGGTGGCTTTTGAAACCCCCAGAGACCTGGCAATCCTTGCCTTTGGCTGGCCTTCTGCAAGAAGCGAAATCAGCCGGTTTTTGTCGATGGATTTCTGGGGTCTGCCGATCCCCTTGCCGGCGGCCTTTGCCCTGACCATGCCGTCCTTGGTCCTCTGGACAAGCATCTCGCGCTCGCGTTCTGCGACCCAGGTCAGGATCCCGATCATCAGCTTTCTTACGCTTGGCTCCGTGGTCTGCAGAAAAGACTCCCTTGGGGAGCAGGAGATCAGCGGCGCATACCGTTCAATGGCCTTTATCGCATCAAGGGTGTCCCAGAAGGTTCTGCCAACCCTGGATAGTTCGTAAACCAGGATTGCGTCAACCGGCGCGGTATTGACCAGTTCCAGCATGTCCTGAAAGCCGCGCCTTTGGGTAGCCGGGATCCTGCCGCTGGTGGCCGAGTCTTCAAAAAAGTCAAGTATTTGGTAGTTGTTGTCCTGCGCCCATTTTTCAAGGGCAAGTTTCTGGTTCTGGACCGTCTGCTCTTCGGTGCTCACCCGCAGGTACGCAAAGGCATACTTCATTGTCTTTCTTGCCTGGAACGGCTTAACAGCCGGTTGGTCAAAAAAGTGGAATCAGCCGTTCAAAAAGGGTGACTGCAGTTATTGAACTACCAATGCTGTCAGGGCTTAAAATCAAAGGTAAAAAAACGGGGCTAATTTTCATACCTTCTGTAAAAGGACCCGTTTTTGAACGGTCCTGCCTACCGAAAGCCGCGACGGTTTTCAGATTTCTTGACCTTTGGCGACTGTTTTGTACATTGGAAAATCTGACGGCCCTTAACTGCCAGAAAATATGGTCAAAACCCCCGCTCCGGATGGCCAAAAAAGCCGAATTATTGATAGTTGTTTGTGCTTATCCTGATTATTCCGGTATCAGGAATCAAGCCCTTGTTTGCAGTTACAAAGCCAAAGTTCGTCGCATAAAGGAAATACTTGCCGCCATGCCTTGCCAGTTCTACGCTGGCCGGAAAGTCCATTCCCTGTTTTTCGGCGATGATGGTTACTTCTTTGTTTGACGAAATCTTGATTATCTTGTCCTGCAGGTTGATGGCGGCAAAAATGTTGCCGTCTCTGTCTATTGTAATGCCATCGACTCCAACCAAACTGCTGCAGTCGGGGCCTACGAATACCTCCGGTTTTCCTGCTGATCCGTCTTCATTAACTGGGATCTTTAGGATCGTTGCGGCCAGGGTATTGGCAACATAGATGTTGTTTTTGTAGTAGGCAAGCCCGTTGGCGCCGATGTCAAAGCCAAGTCTTGTTTCAGAGCAGTTCGTACTGTCTGCTTTCAAAAGGTCGCTTGACAGCCACTTGCTGACCGAGCCGTCCTTTTCTACAACAAAGATGCTTCCATCAAAACTATCGGATATGAACATGCGGCCTTTATTGCCAAATATGATGTCGTTTGGGAATTTCATGTCCAGGTGCGTCGCAAACAATTCGGCTTCGTCTGTTGCAGATGAGACTTTGTATATGCCAGTCTTGACCTGCTCGTTAAATGACGGCAGGGCTGCATACAGGTTCTTTTTATTGTCAAACGTCAGGCCGACCATGAAGGCTTCTCCCGGATTTGCTTTTGGCCATGTGCCGTACGGCGACATCTTTCCATCAGTGTCTATCTTGTAGGCCTGGACCTGCGGCGCCATGCTTACGTATTTCCGTCCAAGGAAAACAGCCAGCCCTTCTGGCAACTCGCCTTTTTTAGCATCAAACTTGGTTACGAAACTGACAGTGGAAGATTCTGCCTTTGCTGAATTAAGCTGCGATATTGAAAAGATGCTTCCGACTAGAACTAGTGCAACAACGACAGAAATGCTTCTGGTCTGCATCTGGATTAGATATCGAACAAGAATCTATAAAGCATTATCGATGATTGGATTTGCTATGCAGTTACATCGTTGCAATGCTGCCTGGAGTTAGTTTTCTAGATTTTCACACGATATTTCTAAATTCGAGTTTAGAAATATCACCCAAAAACCGTTAGTTGTAAACCAAAGTTTTAATTACCAGTTGACAGCATCGATTCCAAATTGTCAGATTCGGCGTTTATCGTTAACTGTATGAACAAGGTGCTGGACGGAGGCAGGATTACCTTTGAAGAGGCCGAAAGGCTGATTGCGACAAAGGACATTCTGACCCTTGCCGAGTGCGCCAACACCATCACCCGCAAGTTCAACGGCGATGTGGTGGACGTTGAAGCATTGTTAAACGCCAAGTCCGGCAGGTGCCCCGAAGACTGCTCGTTTTGCGCCCAGTCCACGTTTTACGAGACAGGCGTTAACAAGTACCCGCTTTTGCCAAAGGAAGTTGTGGTCGAGCAGGCCATGCACGCCAAGCAGACCGGCGCGACAAGTTTCTGCCTTGTCTGCGCGTACAGGGCCGCACCTGACAAGGACTTTGATCAGATCTGCGAGACGATTACAGAGATCAAAAAGCAGGTTGGAACTGAAGTAAACGTGTCCCTTGGATTTACCACTATTGAGCGAGCCAGGAGGCTAAAAGAGCTGGGAGTCAAGCGTTACAACCACAACCTGGAAGCTGCTGAAAGTTACTTTTCCAAGATCTGCACGACCCATGACTTTGCCGACAGGGTCAACACAGCCAGGATTGTAAAAGAGGCAGGACTGGAACTGTGCTGCGGCGGCATCATCGGCATGGGCGAGACTGTCAAGCAAAGACTGGAACTTGCATTTTCCATCGCATCGCTGAACCCTGACGAGGTTCCAATCAACATCCTCATCGGACGGGAAGGCACGCCCTTGGCTGGCTACGAGCCCATAGAGCCGATGGATGCCATCAAGACCATAGCAGTCTGGCGCTTTATCATTCCAAAGACGATACTAAAGATAGCCGGCGGACGGGAAGTCCACCTTGATGACCAAGGCAGGCTTGCTCTGAAAGCAGGTGCAAACGGTATAATCACTGGCGGCTACCTGACCACTGGCGGAAATGAACCCAACAAGGACATAGCGATGATAAGAGAGATTGGTCTCAAAGCAGCATAAGACCGATTTTATAGACGAAAAACTAGCATCGCTTGAAAAAAGCAGCCTTTATCGTAGACTGAAGACCGTGGACGTCAGGGGGCCAGTTGCAACAGTCAACGGCCGGCGGGCAATACACCTCTGCTCAAACGACTACCTGGGGCTTTCGCAGGACAAGCGAGTGATAGCAAAAACTATCAAGGCGTTAAGACAGGTCTCGCAGTGCAGCTCAAGGCTCATTGCTGGCAATGACCCTGAAATCATGAAACTTGAGGAGCTTTTGGCTGCACACCGCAGGACAGAGTCGGCCCTCGTTTACCCAACAGGATACGCTGCAAACCTGGGCGTGATAAGCGCGATTGCAGACAAGAGCTCTACTATTTTCAGCGATGAATTGAACCATGCCAGCATAATAGACGCCTGCCGGCTAAGCGGTGCCACAATCAAGGTTTTTGCGCACAACGATGTTGCCAGCCTTGAGGATCTTTTGCGGCAAACGGCCGACAGAAAAGTCGTTGTGACTGAGGGGATTTTCAGCATGGATGGCGACACTGCAAACCTGCAAGGTATCTGCAAAACAGCAGAAAAGCACGACGCAATAACCGTCGTTGACGACGCCCACGGCGACTTTGTTCTAGGCCCGCATTTTTCCGGAACTCCGGCAAGTTTCGGCGTTAAGGCAGACATACATATCAGCAGCATGAGCAAGGGCCTTGGCTGCTTTGGTGGATACGTCGCAGCAAGCGCAAAAATCCGGGAACTCTTGATCAACACCTCAAGGCAGTTCATATACACATCTGCCCTCCCTGACCATCTCTGCGCTGCGGCAACAGCAGCTATACCTTTGGCAAAAAAAGGAAACCTGCAGAAAAGACTGTACCGCAATATTGATTATTTTAGCCGGGGAATGGAAAAACTTGGCTTTTCGCTGGGCAATTCTGCAAGCCAGATAATTCCGGTGCTTGTGGGAGACGAAAGAAAAGCCGTCACGCTCTCGCAGGACCTTCTCGACCAAGGAGTCTTTGCGCAGGCAGTGCGCTATCCTACCGTCAGGAAGGGTTCTGCTCGCCTCCGCGTATCTCTGACATCGATGCATACCCAGAAACACCTTGACCTGGCCCTGGCCGCGTTTGAAAAGTCTGGCAAGAAACTGGACCTGATATATTTCTAAACTCGAATTTAGAAATATGTTTAATTAGCACCCATGACTACAGGTGGGTGTGCCAGCAAGGGAATTTGCATTCAAGCTCCTGCTGACCGAAGACCAGGGCAGGGAGCTGGCCATGTATCTAAACTCGCTTCCTCCAGAAGAAATTCTGTTTGGCCTGCGCTTTGCCTACAGCCGGTATACCGCTGCGACGGGCGGATACCTGATGCCGGGAAGGAAAAGCATGATCAAGCAGGAGACGCACCTTCTAAGCCCTGAGCAGGCCAGATGGCGCCTCAATAACTGGAAAACCATGATCCGCACGTACCGGGAGAAGGGTTACAGCTACCCCACAATTTCAAGGATCAAAAAGCAGTTGCAGAAAATTTCTGGAAAAAAGTAAAAAGAGGGGGCCTTAAAAGCCCGAAGCCTCTGGGACTCTTGAAGAAGAAGTGCTTGACGGCAGGTCTGGGAACTTGCTTTTCATGTTCATCTCTACTATCGCGCTTGCCTCTTCCATTATCCTTGACGTATCGTCGTTGACAGCAGTAAATCCGCCTATCTCGCCGTTTGGAATCTGTCCAGAGTCTGTCATGATGTTGCCAAGCAGGTCTGAGATCTGTGCAAAGGACTGGTCTGCTTCTGGCATCATTCCTGAAAGGCCGCCCTGAAGTCCCTTTATCACGGACATGGCCGGGCTCAAGGTTACTACCACGTCTCCCAGTTCTGTTATGGTGTTCAGCCTCAACTGTATCTGTTCTAGCGCAAGCTTGGCAGAGTTTATCATCTTGCTCATCTTGCGGATCTGGGACAGCTCGCCGGACAACACTCTGGCGTGCTGCGCGTCATGGCTTTGCATTGCCAGCACTATGCGCTTGAAGATAACCTGATCCTTTTCATGCATGCGGCCAGATATGGAGTCAAGTTTCGATATCTGCATCTGCAGCTTCTTTTGCGCCTCTTCGATCCTTGGTTTCAGCGGTGCTTGCGGCTTGATACCTTCCATCAACCTGTGTCCTACGCTTTCTCCTTGGGGTTTTACCCATTTGTTACCAAATGACATTCTTACTATTATGGCACCTAGCAATGATTCTGAACAACGACTAAAAGACCAGATGTACTGCCGCGGCCTGTAACCACGGTAACAGCAGTCCGCAGTTACAGATTGTTGCAAGGCCGGCCTGATAATTTCCTGATACCGATAATTCAGAACATGATGAGGTTAGACAAGTTTTTTAAACACTAATTCTCAGCTACTGTAACGATGATCAAGGAGAAGATTAAGGTAAACAATCGCAGTTACAACATCACCATAAATGAGCAGACGCAGATGTACGCAATGAAACTGCGACGGCTTTACCAGCAAAGCTACAGCGACATGGATAGCTTCGACGAGGTCAGCTCCGAGATCTCTTCAACCGTGAACAACCTACTAAAGCATGCCGTTTCGCCGGAAGTAAGGGAGGACGACATGGACGGCGTCATCCAGCAAGTATTGAAGATGTACGAAAAAAACGTGAAAAAGTAAAAACACCTAAATAGCAATCCGTAATCGTCTCAATCGTAATGCCAGAGCATGCCGTAAAAAAGTGCATAAACCCGGACTGCGGCAAATCTTATGAAATAACCAATGACATTTATCGATGTTCCTGCGGCTCTCTTTTGGACATCAAGTACAGCGAAAGGCCAAGCCGCGAACTTGTGGAAAAGTTCTTTCAGCGGCGCAACCATGGCGGCAACATATACAACGAAAGCGGCGTCTGGAGATTCCGAGACCTCATAAATTTTGCTGGAATCGATACCGAGAACTTCGATGAATGCGCCAAGGTTCTGGTCTCTCTGGACGGCGCAGAAGGCAAGCTCTCAAAGCCGTACAAGATGAGCAAGGCCGCGGACTATGCAGACATGGATCACGACAGCCTTTTCCTGCAGCCGGAGGGCTACAACCCCTCTGGCTCGTTCAAGGACAACGGCATGTCGACTGCCGTCACCCACGCCAAGATGCTTAAAGTAAAGAAGATAATCTGCGCCTCAACTGGCAACACCTCTGCCTCTGCCGCAATGTATGCTGCAAACGAGGGAATGGAGTGCGACGTCTACATTCCAAAGGGCGAGATTGCCCCCGGCAAACTGGGCCAGGCATTCCAGTTTGGTGCGCAAGTAATACAGGTGCCAGGCAACTTTGACGATGCGCTTGCGGCATCACTCAAGAAGGCCAAAGAAACTGGCGGCTACACTGTAAATTCCGTCAACCCGTTTCGACTGGAGGGCCAAAAGACCATCGTTTACAGGATAATGGAGTATCTTAACTGGAATCCACCGGACTGGATTGTGTATCCCGGCGGCGCGCTTGGAAACACGTCCAGCTGCGGCAAGGCCCTCATCGAGCTGTACGAGTGGGGATGGATCAAAAAGATCCCCCGCGTCTTGGTTGTAAACGCAGACGGCGCCAACACATTCTACGAACTTTACAACGGCCTGTTTGAGGGAACGCCGCTGAGGTGGAACGGCGGAAGGCCCGACCTGGGCATGGTGGACAGGTACTACGCGTCTCTGGACAAGAAGGGCATAAGGCCCAAGACCCACGCCACTGCCATCCAGATAGGAAGGCCGGCCAACATCGCCAAGGCACTGCGTACCATGGACTTTACCAACGGAGTCGTGACGCAGGTAAGCGATCAAGAGATGGCCGACGGCATGTCCATCGTGGGGCTCAACGGCTTTGACTGCGAGATGGCATCAGGAGCAGTTCCTGCCGGCATCAGAAAGCTGCGCAAGGAAGGTGTGATAAAGCGCGATGACGTTGCCGTGGGTATCCTCACCGGAAGACAAAAAGATTCAGCCCTTGCCGTAGAATACCACATGAACCCGGCCAACATGTTTGCAAGGCCTCCAACCAGTCATTGATTGCTGCCATCAGAATAAATGTAAAACGATGATCATAGTATCGGCCTTACATACATAATATTGTCGTTACAGTCATAAGTTTGATAATAGATTGATGGTATTGATACTGGATGCATAGTCTGTGACAATGGTTCTGCTGCGCGACAGCAAAAACCGCGCCTTTTACGCAGTAACCACGCACAAAATATCAGCAAAAGGGCTTGTTGTCCTTGCCTGAATTGAGCAAAAACGTTATTTTGCTGCAGCCCTGAGCGCCGCAACCAGGGCGTTTGCCTTGTGCTCTGTTTCGTCCCATTCGCGCTCTGGGTCAGAGTCCATCACTATGCCGGCTCCAGACTGCACGTACGCGTCGTGCTTGTTGATGAAAATGGAGCGTATGGTTATGGCAAAATCGCAGGAGCCGTTAAACGAAAAGTATCCCAGGGCTCCGGCATACGGCCCCCGGAGGTCCGGCTCAAGCTCGTCGATTATCTCCATTGCCCGCACCTTCGGCGCGCCGGAGACCGTGCCAGCCGGGAACACCGCCCGGAGGGCATCGTACGAGTCGTAGCTGTCCTGCAGCCTGCCGGTGACATGGGAGACTATGTGCTGGACGTGGCTGAACCTCTTGACTGTCATAAGTTCGTCAACTTTGACCGTGCCAAACTTGCAGACCCTGCCCACATCGTTTCTTGCCAGGTCAACAAGCATGGTGTGCTCTGCCAGCTCCTTTTCGTCTTTGAGCAGGTCCAATCGGAGCTCTTCGTTCTTCTTTTCATCTGATACTATATGCCTTGTGCCTGCTATGGGGAATGTCTCGACGTAATCGCCAGTCACCCTGAGAAGCATTTCCGGGCTTGAGCCAACTATGCAGTTTTCGCCCATCTTGAGCAGGTACATGTACGGAGACGGGTTGACCTCGCGCAGGGATTCGTAAAAGCTCAGCAGGTCTCCTCTGACTTTGAATTTCATGTTCTTTGATAGGACAACCTGGAAAATGTCGCCGTCGTAGACGTACTTTTTGGCCTTCTTTACCATCCTAACAAAACGCCCCTTTGTCATGTTCCTGCGTGGGATGGTGTGCTTAAACGGCTCTGACTGGCTGGCTTGTTTGGCAAGGTTGGCCTGCACTTCGTCGAGCCGGGAATCCCCAAGATGGAAATAGTACCCCTGGTTTTCCTTGTGGTTGTAAAGTATGCCGTCTGGGTATATCCCAAACTCCATGATGGGAAAGTTGTTCCTCTTCTTCTTGTCCACCGGAAGGCGCTCCCAGAACCGGATGGCGTCGTAGCTGATGTAGCCCACGGCGCCGCCAACGTACCTAAAGCGCTGGTCGTCTACCTTGGGCAAAAGCTCGCGCAATTGAGAAAGGGGGTCTGACACCTTTTGCTGCTTTGCCCTACCCTTCCTGTTGCGTACCGTGAATTTCCTAAAATCGCAGGTTACCGTGATCTCTGGATCAAAGCCGATAACGGACATCTCTGCAAGCTCTTTTGGCCCGACCAGGGATTCCAAAATAAAGACCTTGTCGTAGGCAGAGTAGATTTTTTTGAATATGCTGTACTGGTCTTCAGTCGTGGCTAGCCTGTGGATCTGGATGTTGCTGCCGCCCAGTTCCAGACGGCCAAAAGCTACCACCTTGTTTCATTCTCTCCTGGCCTTCGGCCTGCAAGTCATTTAAATCTTAGGAAGAGTCACGGCCCCTTCCGAAGCGGACTGGACCAGGGACGCGTACTTGGCCAGCGCGCCCGTCTTGTAGTGGGGCTTGATGGGCTTCCACTTTTTCTGCCTTCTGGCAAGTTCGGCCTTTGAGACCATCAGGTCTATCTTGCTTGTGGAGGTATCGATAACTATCTCATCGCCTTCCTTTACCAGGGCAATGGGGCCTCCAACCATGGCTTCTGGGGCAACATGGCCGATCATAAATCCCCTTGTGGCGCCAGAGAACCTGCCGTCAGTCACCATTGCCACCTTCTCGCCTAGTCCCTGGCCTACAATGGCTGCGGTGACTGCCAGCATCTCGCGCATACCTGGCCCGCCCCTGGGTCCCTCGTAGCGGATAACCACAACATCGCCTTCCTTGATCTTTCTTTTGGAAACGGCCTCAAACGCCTTTTCTTCTGCATCAAATACCCGGGCCCTGCCGACAAACTGCTTGCTTTTGACGCCGGCCACCTTGACCACCGCGCCGTCCGGAGCAAGCGTGCCTTTGAGGATCTTGAGCGTGCCAACCGGGCTTATCGGCTCTTCAAGGCGCCTGACCACCTTCTCCTTTCCTGCGCTCAGGTCAAACTTGATGGACTCGATGTTCTCCTTCATTGTCTTGCCTGTAACAGTCATCACGTCGCCGTGAATCAGGCCTTTTTTCAGCAGTGCATTGAGTATGACTGGAACGCCGCCTATCTTGTCCAAGTCAAGCATGACGTAGGTGCCGCCCGGCCTCATGTCTGCAATGTGCGGCGTGCGCTTGCGGATCCTCTCAAAGTCTGAAAGGTTCAGCTTGACTCCTGCCTCCCTGGCAATGGCCAGCAGGTGAAGCACCGCGTTTGTGGATCCGCCGATAGCATTGGCCATCATGATCGCGTTCTCAAAGGCTTCATAGGTCATGATGTCCCGGGGCCGGATGTTCTGCTCGATGAGGTTCATTATGGACTTGCCAGTGTTGTAGCAGATCTCGTGCCTTTTCTCGCTTTCAGCCGGAGGTGATGCGCTTCCCGGCAGGGACATGCCAATAGCCTCGCTTACCGAGGCCATGGTGTTGGCGGTGTACATGCCTGCACACGAGCCGGCAGTGGGGCAGGCCACATTTTCCAGACTCAGCAGTTCCTGCAGGCTCATCTTGCCGGCGTCGTACGTGCCCACTGCCTCGTACACGTCCTGAACGGTGACCTGCTTGCCGTTCCACACGCCAGGCATTATGGTGCCGCCGTAAACGAAAATCGAAGGAAGGTTTAACCTTGCCATCCCTATCAATGTGCCGGGAAGGCTTTTGTCACAGCCAGAGATCCCCACTATGCCGTCGTAGCCGTGCGCCCTGACCATGACTTCGATGGAATCGGCAATTATCTCCCTGCTTACAAGGGAGGCCTTCATGCCCTCATGGCCCATGGCTATGCCATCGGAGACGGCTATGGCCGTGAACTCTCTTGGAGTGCAGCCTGAATCTGTCACACCTCGCTTGGCGCTCTGGGCAAGCTGGCCAAGGTGTATGTTGCATGGGGTGGCTTCGTTACAGGTGGAAGAAACACCGATAATCGGTCTATTGAGATCCTCGTCTGTAAGGCCCATGGCCTTGTACATCGCCCTGTGGGGGGCTCTTGCCGTACCCTCGACAACTTTTCTGCTTGGAAGCTCCATAACACATGATCGAGCCGGCGCTGCATATTTTAAGCTTCATCAAATGTACAACTGTGTAAATCATTTTGTTATTGCAGGAATCATTCAGTCAGAACCTTCTTGGGAATAGTATAGGATCATAACCTGCTACCGTTGCAAGACACTAGTTCCCATTTGCAAGAAAGCTATTGAATTGACTCGATGAACTGTTGGGTGTTGGTTTTATCAAGGATATTGACTGGCGTCAATGCCAATTTGCCGTATTTTATTCTGAATATCATTTCAACATCTGCAGTCATTAGGCGTCGGTAACGTCGGGATTGTGGGCTTTCATTGATTCAAAACACCATCGCAGCAAGCCATCAGCAAGAATACGGAAAAACGAAGATTCACGGAATTCTATTCTTCTATTTCTGCAACAATCTTGACGGCATCAAGGCCCTCTGCCCTGAAAACGGTCCGGCACATGCCGCATTCAGCATTTCCGCTTGAAAGGTCCCTGGCAGATATCTCTTCGTTTAGATAGTCGCATTTGGGGCAGTGGAACGAGAAGTTGACATCAAAGCTTTCCAGCTCGACCGTCTCAGCCATGGTAGTGGTCGCAATATTGGGGTATTTAAAATTGGCTCCAAATCCTGCAGCAAGAAATAAACATACAAGAATTCAGTAGTAAAGAAAAAGCGATGCCCAAGCAATGCATTTTCTGCTCCATAATTGCAAAAAAGCTCCCTAGCGCTGAGGTATACCGGGACTCGGACTTTGTTATAATAATGGACAAGTATCCCATCAACACTGGCCACACCCTTGTCGTGCCCACAAAGCACTACGACACGTTGCTCCACATGCCCCCAGACGAGGTTGGAAAGCTATATTCTCTGATTCCCGAGATTGCAAGGGCCGTTGTATCCGCGGTCGGGGCAGACGGCTTCAATATCGGACAGAACAACGGCATAGCCGCAAACCAGATTGTGCCGCATGTCCACGTGCACATTGTGCCCCGCTTTATCGACGATAGCCCTGACGGAAAATGGCCCGCAAGACGCGTGGCTTCTCAGGAAGAGCTAGATGAGCTGGCCTCAAAAATCAGGCTTAAGATGGATCTGCACTAAGGGCTAGAGAATCAATCTCTCTTTTTGCTGGACTTGGCCTTCTTTTCGACTTGCTCTTCGAAAACCTTGACTTCCTGTTCCCTTTTGATCTTTTTCTTGTAGTCCTTGAGGTACTTTTCTGCCTCTTCACGGGTCTCAAACTTGGCTTCACCTCTAAAGGAGCCGTGCTCGTCGATGAGGCTGACGGTGGTCCAAATTCCGTTCTTGCCCTGTTTTTTCACGGTAAACAATGCATATTTGACTAGATTGCAGATGTATTTAAGAAAGGTGGAACGCTGTTCAATGATTTTCTGCCGCAAGCGTTGCTGCTTTGTACCGCCAAATTAATAAAAAGCCCCCGTCGTAACTAGATGCGAATTGAGCTCAGAGTCCTCGGAAGCCAGGTTCACGATAAACGTCAAGGAAGGAATAGTTGAGCTGGAAGGAAAGGAAAGTTTCGTTGACAGGCACCTAGAAAAGTTTGAAGAGATATTCAAGATGGCCGTCAAGGAGGCCATCATGCAGAGGGGCGTTGCGCTAAAGGTAGCCGAACCCTCGCCGGCTTTGCCGCAGGAAGTTGTGGACATGCCAAGCACCGACATGACGGTTCAGCCAAAACCGACAAGCCAAGTCAAACATGCGCCCCGCGCCTCTCCAAGCATCCCGCCGATACCTGTGGACCTAAAGGCCAGCGAAAGCAAGATCGGGCTGCGCGAGTTCTACTCCGAGAAAAAGCCTGCCAACCACTATGAAAAGACGGCTGTCTTTGTTTACTACCTGACCAAATTCAACAAGCAGCAGGAAGTCAAGTTCGGCGAGGTCCTGTCCTGCTACGAGGAGGTTAGCGAAAAGAAGCCAAGCATTACCGACATAGTCAAGAACTCGGTCCGGTACAAGGGCTGGCTTGAGCAGGGTTCCGACAAGTACGCTGTGCGGCTGACCATATCCGGCGAGAATTTTGTCAAGTTCGACCTGCCAAAAGACTCTAAACAGGACAAGCTACCGGCCTAGGCGCGCCACCAGTCATAGCCGACGTAGTCGACCTTTTTTTCCGTAACCTTTGGTATGGCCAGGATGAACTGCTTTTTTACCGTCGTTGCAAGCCTTCCTGCAAGGACTATGCTGGTTGCGGTTATCTCGTCGGTGGATCTGAACACCTGCACAAGATACGGGGCATGATCTATCCCCGGCCCATGCTCATAGACGGCAAAATCGCAGCCAAATTTTATTCCCGGCGAGACGACGTATCCCTTGTCCCTCAGGTCCTGAAAAACGATGTACTTGGCATCAAAATCCGCATACTGTTTTTTGCACATCTTTTTTATCTCTGTGAAGGAAACTGCCTTGCCGTCCATCTGGGTTATCTTTAGCCGTCCCTTTTCGGCCAGATAGCAGCCTTCAATCAGGTCCAGGACCAGCGGTGCGTCAAATTCTATGCCCTTTGGCTTTGGCACGCCGATGGGCTTGCCGTAGTAGCCCGAACCGTAAAGAGAACGCGAGTTATCGATATCCCAGATGATTATCCTGTTTCCTACAAGCCTGCCGCTGATCGACATTTACATGCCCAGTGCAAGTATGGTAAACGAATCGGAGGCTTCCTGGCACTTGTCCACCATGCCTTCGATCCCCTCTATAGCGTCCTTGAAAAGCAGCAGGTCCTTGTTGTTAGAGATCTCGCCAAGGGCCTTGATGATCATTGCCCTGTACTTTGAATCCACCATGCGCTCCAGTTTCTGTACATCCTGCGCCAGCTCTATGGTGTTGGCCGGGTTGATGCTCAGCGCCCTGCCCATCTCGTTTATCTTGAAAATGGTGTCAACCACCATGCCCACAAGCTCCTTCAGATCCTCGTCAAACTGCGCCTTTTTCAGCGTGGAGCCCTTCATGTTGGCCAGACGGAATGCGATGCCGCTGATGTAGCCAGCGATGTCATCCATGACGTACGCGGTCCGCAGTATGTCTTCCCGGTTTGCCATCAGGCCGCCGATCTCTGAAACCTCGCGGGTGATCTTTCTTCTGAGGTTTTCAACCTCCTCCTCGGTGTTGCGCATCCTGTCAAGGCAGGCCTGGATGTCCTTTTCATCGCCCTTGATGATAAGATTCGTAAGGTTTGCCAAATCACGAGAAGAATTCAAGATCCTGGTTATTTCATCCTGCAAAACAGCCAGGGCCTTCCTCTTGGCCTGAACTTCCAGCTCACCGCTGTACATTTACCAACGAAATGCGCCGTCAGGCTATTAATCCTTTTGATACTTGTGCAGATCAGAACCTGCGCAGGAACTTGGGCTTGAGCATCTCCGGCCGGGACTTGAGGCTTTTGATGAGCGAAAGGATCTTTTCTCTATCTTCTGGCATCGTTCCTCCAATGGAATATACGTTTGAGGCATGGTTTGCCCGAAATACCACCGGAGTTCTGGGGTTGAATTCTGTCACAAGCCGCTCAAGCTCGTCAAGCACTTCCAGATCCTCAAGGAAGACAAATGGCTCTCCAAATTTGGCCATGAACTCGTCATGCACGCCGTCCTCAAGGTAAAGCGTCAGCGCGCCCACATAGTCTGGAGCAGTTTCGCTCAGCACTTTTGCCGTGTCGGAGATGTGCTCCCGGGTGTACGTCCGGCCGCCAAGTCCAAGTATCACCATGCATGACAGGATAAAGCCGTGCTTTTTGGCCTTCAGGCAAGCCTGCACTATGGATTTGTGGGTCGCGCCCTTGGTTACTTTTTTAAGGATCACGTCGTTGCCGCTTTCAATGCCGACGTAGAACATCTGGAGTCCAGCAGCCCGCAGCTCCTGCAACTCGTCGTCCGTCTTTTGCAACAGGTTCTTTGGCATCGCGTAGCAGGACACGCGTTTTAGATTTGGAAACGTTGCGTACAGGTGTTTTAGTATCTGCACCAGCCTGTCCTTGGACATGTTAAGCGCGTCGCCGTCGGCAAGAAATATCCTTTCAGTATCGGGGTAGAACTTGGCCATGAAATCCATCTCGGCCTTGATCTCGTCCCATGGCCGCTCAATGTAATCCTTGGTTCGATACATGTTGCAAAACGAGCACTTGTTAAAGGAGCAGCCCAGGGTGACCTGGAATATCATAGAGTTGGCCTCTGAGGGCGGCCTGTAAAGCGGGTAATCGTATGAAAGCTCCATGCGATTCATCCGCCTGACAAATAATTATAACTTTGCGGGTCGGTTCGTCGCGAGATCTTCATCGTTTTTGACTCAGTCTGGAGCAGCGAAACTCACCTCATCCCCGAAACTATCTTGGGCTTGCAGCGGTATTAACCTTTGCCGGAAGCCGCCTCTTGAGGCGTTTTATTGTGCCAGACGCATCCAACACACACATGGGCGGATAACAGAGGGCCACGGCTGCCAAGACGCTGTCTATGGATTCTTGGCTGCAGCGGATCACGGTGACGTCTTGGTCTGACTTTATTTCCTTTATTCCCGCCTTTTTTGCAGATACCTGGCCGAAAAGTTCTGCATGCCGTTTTTGAAGATCGTCGACTGCCTTTGGCTGGCTGTGCAGAATAGCCAGGTAACGCTGCTTTTCGCGCCTTCTCAGCATACTGTAACCCTCCTTGCCAGCCTTGACGCTAGCCAGCCTTCAAGATCAAGCCAGTATTTCTGCGGGTCTATGCCGCATGTCTTGAGCAGGGCGTCAAAACACGGACCGGAGACCATGCTGTACGGCGAGTCAGCATCGCTGGAAAGTATGAACTGACATCTGGATAGTCTGCAGAATTTGTAAAGCTGGCGAACCTGCAAAACCCAGCTGCCTACACCTGCTGCGTCCATCTTTCTTGCTGCGGCAACTGTCATCTCGATCCCGACGCCGGACCTAGCCTCCTTTTTTAGCCTGTCTTTGACATGCCTAAAATCGCTGATGGTAAGCACGTCTACATGCTGGGCATCCTTGATGTTTCTGGAAACAAGCAGGTACTGGTAGTCGACCGGCGTTGCCGGCGGCTTTTCAAGTCTGTAGATGACGTCTTTCTGACCAACGTTGTCGGCGGCAACCGCGACACGGTCTACGGCCAGCGCCCTTGCTACCCCAAGAAAGTCAAAATCGCCCCTTACACAGAGGTCTATTCGATTAAAGACAGCAGCCCCCTGTACGTGTCGATGTTGCCTGAAGGCTTGTAGCGTCTTATGGGCCTAAACCGTATCCTGATGGCATCAGACTCTGAAAGCGAGACCTTGCCTTGGCAGATCCTCTGCTTGTCCAGCCTCAGGTACAGGTTACCCTTCTCGTCGCAGTAATCTTCAAGCCGGTCGTAAAGTTGCTGCCTGTCTATTCTGTTTAGAAGCGACAGGATCCGGAGGGCCAGCTCTGAAGCCTCCTTGCTTGATAGCGTGGACTTGAAAAGAACAATCTTGTTGCCAAAATGCCCGTCTGAATTCGTGCCGGTAAAGCTGCCGGCAGGAACGGACAGCACCTTTTCAATGGACTGGAGTACCTTGTCATGGTCCTCCGTTGCATGAAGGACAAGGTTAGCTTCTGCAGCAGAAAATCTGATCTCTTCGGCCATCCAAAAGACAAGAAAATTAAAGAGGCTAAAAAGTTATTGCGGAGACGGCGGCTGCTCGGTTGCTGCCGACTCGATGGGCTTGGCTTCCTCGACTGCCCTTGACGCGGGGGTCGATATCAGCTTGGTCTTCCTTACGCCCAGGTGCCGGATGTTGGAAATCTTCCTTGCTTCGGTCAGGATCTCGGCCCCGATGATGCTGTTTGTCTCCCGCGGAACGTCGCCGCTCTTGCCTCCCGTGACTTCCTGGACGAACTGGTCGACGTTCATCTTGGAGATCCTGTCTGACAGTATCCTGTGGGCTATCATCCTTATCTCGTGTTTCTTGGAAGCGTTGACTCTTCTCTGGGTAAACGCCGATACGGCAACACGGAAGACGTAACCATCCATGGTGGTGTAGTCGTGCACGAAGGTGATCATCGAGCTTCCGCGCCGAACCAGGCTGCGGAGGAACTCCTTGGCGTATTCGTGCCCCTTGAACCGGGTGGTTGCGGTTCCATCGTTGATGTTTTCTATCTGGATGAATACCTTGATCTGGTGTTGATCCATGCTCTGTTCGGGGTTACCTTTCATCATGTCATGAAGTGTATTTTCAATTACCCGGCCCTTTGCCTGCTCGGCATCGGTAACGGGAACATAATTTACAGCTCCAGGCGGCTCAAATCCGGATGGCTTGTTTACAATGACCCATTGCTTGTCTCGCCATTTGTCGCGGACTCTGCCTCCTTTCTTAGCTCCTTTAGCCATCGGAGTTCACACTTGCCATCCAGAATATATATTGTTCGTCAGGGCTTCTGACGAATCTCCTCTATACCGCCCATGTACTTTTGGAGGGCCTGCGGAACCAGGACGGTGCCGGCTGGCGTCTGGTAGTTCTCCATGATCGCCACCATGGTTCGCTCTGTGGCCACCAGCGTGCTGTTCAGGGTATGCACCAGCCGCGTCTCTTCGTTTGTCCGGTCGCGGAACCGGATCTTGAGCCGGCGGGCCTGGTAGTTAAGGCAGTTTGAGCAGGACACTATCTCGCGGTATGCATTCTGGCCTGGCATCCAGGCTTCTATGTCGTAGGTCTTGGCAGAGACCTTGCCGGTGTCGCCGGAGCAGAGAAGCATGACGCGGTAGGGTATGCCAAGTCTGTCAAAGAACTCTTGTGATGTGGCAAGCATCCGCTCATGCTCCTGCCACGAGTCTTCAGGCCTGCAGTAGACGAACTGCTCCACCTTTTCAAACTGGTGAACGCGGAATATGCCTTTCATGTCCTTGCCGTGAGCGCCGGCCTCCTTTCGAAAGCAGGGGCTGAAACCCGCGTACTTGATCGGCAACTTTTTGCCGTCCAAAATTTCATCCATGTGCATGCTGGCAATGGCGTGCTCTGACGTGCCTATCATGTACAGGTCCTCGTTTTCCAGCTTGTAGATGACCTCTTCAAAATCGCCCAAAATGACGGCGCCTTCCATGGGTGTTTTTCTTATCATGTATGGTGGCTGAATTGGCGTGTACCCCTTCTCGGCAAGGAACTCTAAAGCAAACTGCACCAGCGCGTAGTTCATCCTCACAAGCTCGTTTTTCAGGAAATAAAACCGCGCGCCAGAGATCTTGGCAGCACGCTCAATGTCTGCCAAATCCAGGGCCATTGCAATGTCGACATGGTCTCTTGGTTTTGGGATATCTTTAATGGCGCCGCCGGTCCTGACGACCACATTTTCTGTTTCATCCTTGCCGACCGGCACCGATTCATGGAGTATGTTTGGAAGGCGCATGGCAAGGCGCTGAAACCGTTCTTCGACGGAGGCAAGCTCCTGCCCTGCTTTTTCAAGGCCGGAGCTGACGTTTCTCATCTGCTCAAGCTCGGCCGTCGCGTCCTGCTTGGACTTTTTCTTGGCTGCCACTGCTTCCGAAAGCAGGTTCTTTTTGTGTTTCAGGTCCTGCGTCTCGACTATCAGCTCACGCCGGCGCCTGTCAAGGCCTACCAGCTCGTCTAGCGGGAAATCCATCTGCCGCCGCGCTAAAAGCTCGCGCAATGCCTCTGGATTTTCCTTCAGCAATTTTGGATCAAGCATCAGTCATCCTTCCACCAGTTTCTTGGCAACAGAAATGTGCTCCAGAATCTCGTCTACCGTGTTTACAACAGTGTTCATGGGGATCATGCTACCAGTAACTATGATCTGGACTGTGCCGCCCTTCGAGGACATGCTTATGGACAAACCTTCCGGCATGTTGACATTGTCTGGTATTAATGCCTTCATGGCGGCCCTTGCCGACCTATCGTTAGGAAATGGGATGCTGACTTGGACAGAGACCTCGTAGTCAGGCTGCCGTCGAGAATCTTGGGTCATTGATGGCAACCTTCAGTCTGGAAACAAAGTCCTCCAGCGCGGAATGTGGGATCCTGCAGCCTGCCGCGGCAGCATGCCCGCCGCCGCTTCCGCCCACCTCCTCCGCGCAGTGGCGCATTATGAGGCCCAGGTTGGCCTGGGATTTGCAGCCAAGTGACTTTCTGGACGAGAATTTGTACGTGCTATCCTTTGATAGGGTCCTGACAAACAGCAGCCTTCCAGGAAGCGATGGCGAGCCGCTCAGCAGCGACGATACCGCGCCAAGCATGTCTTCAGCTACGATACCATCGCCGTTGACTACTGCCACCTTTCCGTCATCGCTCATCCGCCATTTTTCGCCAAATATGGTGGAGATGTAGTTCCGAAGCGTGGTGCGGTACTCTGCGTTTATCTGCTCGCCGGCTGAAAGCATCGCGTTTCTATCACCCATGCATATGGCAATTCCCACGCCAGACCTGCCTATCCGTCCGCATGCATTGAGCAGCGTGGAAAACTCCCTTGCGTCCCGAAGCTGGCTGCGCCTGTCTTCGCCGGCAAGCGTGTAGACGTACCCGACAAGTTCGTCGATGACGCTGGTGGATGTCTTGCTAGAAGTAACAACGAATTTGGTTATCGCGTCAACTATGGCGCTTTTCTCTTCCTGTGAAAATTCTGCCAGAACGCGCCAGCGGCCGTTGTCTTTCAGCTTTAGACCTGCATTTTTGAGTAGTGTATGGCAGCTGCTGGTATTCCATGTAAGGCCGTCGATGTACGGAAACGACGTATAGGCCAAAGCTTCGTGCAGCGGCCTTGTCTCCCTTCCCGTCAGCATGATGTCAAGTTCGACACTTACAAGCCCCAGGGACTTGGCCGTGTCCAGTATCTCTTGGTTAAGTCCCAAAAACGAGCGCTTGCTTGCCTGGTCCTGTCTGTCGCCGACAGCGGCCACAACTGCCAAGCTTGACAGGTCGCGGTTCTTTCTGTCCAGCATGCTTGCCACCATGTACGCCATGCCGCCAGCAGGAACTTCCATTCCGCCGTCGATTCCAAACCTCCAGGCGTTCATCACCTGGCCGGCGTCGTCTGTCAGTATCTCCTCCTCGGGGATCTGGTGGTGGTCTATAACCACCCACCGGCTGCCAAGCGCCTTGCGGAACTGCGAGGCCATCCCGCCCCCGAGGTCGGTTATGATGTAAAAGTCGTGATCCTCTGCCTTCATCCTTTCGATGACCGACTGGTTCATGTCAGAAACGGTTCTTACCGAGAATTTGGCGTTCATCCTTGCCAGCGCAAGGGCCATTATGCTCCCGGAAGTGATGCCGTCGGCGTCAAGGTGCGTGATGATGGCAATCTCTTTGCCGCTTTCAACAACGTTCCGTAAATTCTCGCAAAAAGGTTTCAGAGCTTGAACAAGCTTGGAGCTGTCGCCCATCTTGCCAAGAACCCTGCATTTACTCTAGCTGGGCTATCACTGCAGCGTATTTCCAGTTGGCCGGCAGCCTGCCTATTGACTTGTAGTATTTTGCCAGACGATGGATCTTGGCCTCGACCAGTTCAAGGGATCTGACATTTCTGTGGTCGCTGTTGTGCGCCCTCAGGTGCTTCTGGAGGCCAACGGCCTTGCGGACAAGGACGTCTAGGTCTTCTGGCATGTCTGACTTGATGTTGTTGTCTGCCAGCAGCTGGCTTATCGTCTTGCCTGTTACAGACTTGGCCAAGGGGATGCCGTGCTCGTCTCTTAACTTGATTCCAATCGTGCTTGGACTGAGGCCTTCCTTGGAAAGCTTGGATACAAGCGAAGACACCTGCTCTGCTGTCTCGTTGGACCATGTTGGCAGGGTCCTGGATATAGGACGTGTAGAATGTGACTTTCCATGAGTATGAACATGAATTCGTGCCATACGCCTAAAAGCTACATGAATGGATGTCTTAAATGTTACTTGTATTTTTCGCAGGCAGGCGCCTCGACCGCTGCCACGGGAATTGCAATTCAGTGTGTTCATAAAGGTTAAATATCTGAATTCGAAAGAGGTAGTTGGTATGAACAAGCCAATCATAGTGGCTTTAGCTGTATTCTTTGCGGCGGGCGTCTCCGTGATGGGTATACAACAGGCATATGCGCAAGGATATGCCGGTTCAGGAACGGATATTGTAACCGAAGAGACGCTGGCCAAGTGCGACCAATACGGCATCCCAAGAGCAAACTGCACCGAACTTAATGTCATCGCAAAAGAGAGGCTGATCACCGCCAGACAGACCGCTTACGGTAACGACCCGATGGGCTCTGGAACAAGCATGATCGCCCAAGAAGCCAGTACAACATGGGTGTTCATTGGTATCTTGGCAGCCATCTTTGGTGGTGTAGCAGCAGCATTCTTCTTCAGAGGCAGAGGCGCAGCACCGCCGAGCTAAACGCCCCCCACCTTTACTTTTTGTTTAATTATTTTTTCAAATTTTAAATTCTGCAGCCGTTCATGTGTCCTGCACAGCAACCAAAATGTATATATCTTTGAGCATATTGGACTATGATAATGAACTTCGGAAGTCTAATTGGGCAGATCGGTCCGAACTACGACCCGCTGTTCTACGACGTCATGGTCTACATATTCGGAACCATGCTGTTTGCGGTGTTCCTGCTGGGTGTGATCGCCTTCTGGCTCAGGAGGAAGGGTCTTGGCGGTGGAACCGCAAAAGAGAAGTGGACCCAAGAACTGGAAAGATACTTTGAGCGAGAACAGATCGGCCAAATTCCGGACGAAAAACACCACTGGTAAAAAATTCCGGGGCTTTATGCCCTTTTTATCTTATTTTTACGGCAATTATTTATAACCACGTCTATATTCTGCTGCCGCTTGAACGACGTAGTCCTTGTGCACCCTTCTGTCCATACCACGGAGGCAGAGGTGCTTCGCGTCGTTAGAAAGCTCCTTGGCATCGGGAGGGCAGTCCTGGAAACCGGCTTTGCCGTCTGCGAAGCAAAGGATCCGGTTGAACTGGCGTCAAAGCTGGCCGGTATGCCGGGTGTTGACAAAGTTTGCATTGCAAAAAAGGTGCCAAGCTTGTTCCCGGCGGTTTCAAAAGCCATATCCGATGCAGGAAAGGCAGCCGTCCTGCCCGGCCAGAGGTTCTTTGTCAAGGTGCTGGCAAGCAACTCTGAAAAGCTGGACTTTACAACAAGAGACGTGGAGTTTTATTCCACCGGCACGCTAACGGCCAAACTCGCATCCATCAACGCAAGACCAGCAAAAAGCGAGGTGGAGGCAGAAAAAACCATACTCGCATACATCGGCAGATCGTCGTACGTCTGCATCCAGACTGTTGATGGGGTTGGCGGCGCGCTTTACGGCTCCCATGGCAGGGCCTGCTCCGTCATTTGTGGCCCGCTGTCAGCAGTTTCCTGCCTGCAAGCTATTCGCTCCGGCTTTGACATCGACATGTTCTTGCTTTATGATGACGATGATGCCCTGAGAGAAAACGCCAAACTTGCAGACAAGATTTCAAAAGCCAAGGTCGCCGAACGGGACACCATCCATGTGGGCCAGGCGGTTCTGCCGGATTGCCACGATGATGCAGTCAGGCTGCTTTTGCTTGAAAGGCTTGCCTTGAACGCCGCCATTTCGATGCCGGAAAAAAGGACCGTCCTTTCCCTTTCACTGGCGTTCCATCCGCAGTGGTTCATCGAGTCTGCCATGCAAGAAATCTATGCTGCCGGCAAGCTTCCGTACGCGCCGCTTTTGTTTCTGAGCAGAGAGCCGGGCCTTGATGAAAGGTATCTGTCTTTGGCAAAAAGGATGCGAGCCGTCTCTGCCAAAAGCCTTCAAAAGTATGTCGGCTTGATAAAGGATACAAAAACCCTCCGGCTAAAGGTAGGACCGGATTATCTTTACAACATTATCGATTCCGTTTAGGTTGTTAGTCATCCTCATAACCTCTTGTGCCTTCTTTTTGTATTCCGGGCTGGATATCGCCTGCTCTATGCCATTGACTATCTGTTCTGGTTTTAGGCCCTTTGGATGGAGCATGACTCCAAGTCCAAGCCCTGCAATCTTTTCGGAATTGCCAAGCTGCTCTCCGTGGTTCTCGATGGGGATGGTAACCACGGGCTTGCCAAACTGTATTGCCTGAGAAAGGGCCGTGTGGCCGCCCCTAAGGACGATGAGATCGCTCATGGCAAAGATCTCGTCCCTTACCGGGCACCACTCGTAGTACCAGCCAGATTCTCCGATCCTTACCGGCTGGGGTGATCCCTTTGCCTTGCCTTCTGAAAACACGTACTGGATGTTTCTGTCCAGGCCCTTTGCGGCCTCAAGACAGAGCCGTATAAGCGGCATGCGGGTTTCTGCTGGCCCGCTTATGTGGAAAAACACCACTGGCCGGGACCTGTCAAAACCAAGACTTTCTGCAACCTCTTCTGTCTGTTCTTGGCTTACACGCGGTTTTGGCGCCGTAAAGCCGATGTATTCCAGCTTGGCAGCAGAGTCGATATCCCAGACGTTGTGGGCAGATATGGTGTAGGGCGGTGGCAGGTCCGGTACAAGTATCCTGTCAGCCATGTTCCACATCGTGCCAAGAAACTCGCCGGTCATCTTCTCAAATAGTCGCGAGACGGCGAACTGCCGCAAACGCGGTGAAAGTAAAAGCTTGACCTGGTTCAAAAGCACTATTGATGGTATGCCCAGCAGCCTGGCCGCAAATATGGGTGAGAGCCGGGAGTCAGAAACTATGACGTCCGGCCCGTACATCGTCATGTTCTGGATCTCGTGGTTCATCTGCTTTGAGAAATTGGTAAACCACACCGGGATGTTGGCGATGCTGTGCTTTACAGAAAACCCGCCTTCCATGCTCCAGGCAAACTCTACCGGCGGGGCCACGACGCACTGATATCCGCGCATTGAGACGTAGCTTGCGGCCTCGCCAAAGGACGAGAACTTGACCTGCACGTTGCTTTCCCGCAGGTGCTCGGCTACCATCACAAGGCGGCTTGCATGTCCCAGACCTACGCCGTATGGAGCAAAATAGGCCTTTGACACTTGTGACATCCTTGTCCACCGGGCAATATTATCTGTATTGATGCAGGTCCAGCCTTGTTACCTGGCCCCTTGGCTCCAGCTCTTTGAAGACCATGGCCTGGAACCTGAACAGCTTTGATGACGGGTCCAGCCACACATCCGGCGGCGCGCCGGCCTTGTAGCAGATGTTGGCAAGGTATTCGTCGACGTCCCAGCGCAGTTCAACCGGTACCTGTGGCAGGAGCAGGCCGGAGCCGTACTTCCAGCGCAGGATGAGCCCGTCCTGGCCTATCCGGATCTGGTCCCTGTACTGGTGCGGGCTTGTGCTGACCTCTTCTGGGGCCGTAAGAACACTGACTTCAAACGTGATGCTATCAAGCTCCTTTCTGCTTACTGGCGGAAAACGCGGGTCTTGAGTGGCAGCCGCAACTGCGGCGTGAACAACCGACTGGTGCAGCCTCTTTTCAGGAAGCGGGAAGCCTATGCAGCCCCTCAAGTACTCCTTGGTCCTTGTAACCTGGTTTAGCGTGACAAAAACACCGAACTTTCTGGCGTCAGACATTTCAGGCTCGATGATAACCGACCTGTCAAGATAATCCTCCACTGCCTGCCGGGCCAGTCTGACCAGCGATGCCCCCTCTGTGTCTGAGAACATGACTGCAATAGCTTTGGCAAAAGGGACATAAAAAGTCACTTTGCTGGCAGTGCCTGTCCTTTGGCGGGTCCGAAATTTATTCATAAAATTATATGATTTTCAAGCAAAGTTACAGGAATTTGCAAAACTGTGTGGAGAGACGTGCCTTTCATGCAGCGGAACTTGGATCCGTTGAACTTTTATACTCACCATGAAAAATACGCGCAGGAATGAAATGCGTCCACTGTCATCGGGAACTGACTTTTACCTCGATTGTTGACCGGTCTTCTGGCAGCCCGGTTGACGTCTACAGCTGTATATACTGCGGCTCTGTGATGAAGGATTACAGGCCAAAAAAACAGATTGGTAGATAATAATTAATTCGCACATCGCTGTCAGTAATGGCGGAACGGACAGGAAATGAGCTGCAGAAATAGGTATTTCGTGGACACCTGATGAAAAGGGAAGCTATTCGTCGTGTCCAATCTAGATCGTGAAATATTATTACAACTGGAAGGTGTAGAGTGAGCTAGGCGCATACCTGCTTAGTATTGCAACCTGACTTTCTCGGGCAGTCAGGACGTTGACTAGACGATAACCACTGTCGTCAGATCTGTGTTCTTTTCGTGTAAAGTTTTCCTTACAACCTTCTGCAGCCGCTCAGGGGCGTACCGTTCCCTTTCAAGTCGCTGCAATTCAGAAATATTGTCTGTCTGGTTCATTGCAACTTCCTTTTCAATGATCGCCTGAGCCTCAGCTGTCGGAGGGCCATTTTTATCGCGGAAATCCGGATTTCTTTGTGTTTGTTGAGATCATCGAGTCCATGTGTGCATTGATGCGGTTGAGCTCTTGTTCCAGATACTTCTGGATGTAGGCCTCCAGGACCTCCCATCCTTTTCAATATACTTCTACTCTTCATCAAGCAACATGGTTTCAAATGCCACAGCTTTATCCGGTTCTGATGCGTAAATTGCATGGTGATGGTTCTTCAAAAGCCCCCTGATCCATTCATCTCTTCTGGTTTGTTCTATTCCAGAGATGTCATAATAGCACATCTGTGAACAGTCAAAGCTCTCAAAATGTTCATGACCTGTTTTCTCCACCACCAATCCCAATTTCATTCCCTCTATCGTTTCTGTGTCAGTTATCGTCCTGCCAATAAATCTGTAGGGCGGTTTCATGCCTCTGGTGGCTTCTTCCCTTATACGTTTGAGAGTTCCGAGTACATCGAGCTTATTCACATCGGATCTTTCAATGTTATGAATGCGCAAAGAGTTTGCCCGCTTGTATGAATCGACGTCAATGCCTTCGACAGATAATCTTTTTTCAATTGTTTTAGGATCGTCAGAAGTAAAGAAAATGCAAGACTCGCCCTTTTTCAGACCATTCAAAAGGTATCGGGCTATGATCAGATCTGCATACTTTTGGTTGTCATACAGTAGGACTATGTGATTATTCCCCTCCATTCTGTCAAGGAACTTTATTGGCCGATAATTTTCAGGGCTCATAAATCTCCCTCCCCGGAGTATCGAAATACTTTACGCCCATTGTGGTGATGAAATCCCTAATCCGATCATAATCTTGCAAAAAGTCGTGGCCCTTCTCAGTTATCCGGAGCGGATTTTGCACGATCATTTCCTTGCTTTCTAATTCATTCAGATACCTGACAAGTTTATCGTAAGCAAGGTTACTAAGGGACTGCACTCTGGTAGGTTTTGCCTCGCCGTTTGTCAATTCCAGCTTGATTGCGCTGAGGATATCGTTGTATATCTCCATCTTGTTTCGCTTCGGCTTCGGCAAGTATCATCGATGACCCTTTCTAATTAATAAGCCTCCCCTTGGGGAGCAATGCCTTTTATGTTATTTGCCATAGTGCACCTATGAATGAAACCCAATCCGCTTTGAAAACAGAAGCCGGAAACCATCTCGAGGTTTTCATTTACAGGGTACCGAAAAAGAATCACGACGCCATTGCACAGAACCTGAAGCAATTCGTGCCCTGGTTCGAGAAACATGGGGTGAGAATTGAGTACTACCAGTTTGGCAACAGCCAGACCATGGAAGGTATGCAGAGCATTGCCAAGACTCTTTCCGCAGCCGAAGATGAGGATATCTGGATAGAGCTGCAGTACTTTAGAGACAGCAAGCACTGTAAAGACGTCTACGCAAAGATGATGCAAGACAAAAGTGTTGAACCCCTTGGAAATGAGTTCTTTGGTCTGATCACCCAAGGAAAGAGCCTTGTCACAGGTGGATTCAACCGCCTTACGCCATAAGAGGCATGAACCAGAGAATGAAGGCCACACAGTTTACGTTTCCATCGAATCGAGAGATCGTCATGGAACGGGTCTTTGATGCGCCGCGCGAAATTGTGTTCAAGGTGTGCACGGATCCAAATCTTGTACCGCGATGGTGGGGGCCTAGACGCTATACCACCACTATTGACAAGGATGACGTGAGGCCAGGCGGCACTTGGCGATACATCTCGCGCGATTCGGAGGGCAACGAGTACGCATTCAATGGCGTTTATCGCGAGATCGTGCCGGCCAAGCGGGTTGTCCGCACCTTTGAATTTGAAGGCATGCCGGGTCATGTATCGGTCGAAACAGCAACGTTTGAAGAACAGGAAGGCAGGACGAAGTTGAGGGTAGCAGCTCTCTTCCAGACGGTCGAGGATCGCGACGGGATGCTCAATTCTGGGATGGAGGAAGGGGCAAGTGAAAGCTGGGATCGTCTCGCCGAACTTTTGAAAGAATTCAGAAGACAACACGATGGTCAAAAACTCGATTAACTCGGACCGAATTCACGACATCGGCGTTAGGAGATCAGGTTAAAACACAGCACTGTGAAAGGATGGTGGCAATCTTTTTTATTCTAGCCATGTATTCTTGGTTTTAGAACCAGTTTGCTGGAGGGGCTGTTATGTTCAGTTTAATTCACAAACAATAAGACATATTAACAGTTTCAAAGCGTTATTGTGGCATGATGAATTGTCCTGCCTGCGGTGCAGTGATGGTGTGGCTAAACGGCTCTGTTCTCCACGATCCGCCAACCAAGTACTATACGTGCAGGAAATGCGGGCTGGACGTTGTCAAACTGCCGGATGGTTCAATGGAAATGAACCAGGCAGAGCAGCAGGCTGCCCAGTAATTCTGCCTGCAAGGGTCCTGTAACTTGTGTTCTCTATACAGAACCATAAAAAGGATCCGCAGATTCTCTTATTTGCTCAGTTCTACCTTATTTTGACTGTACATTACTAGCCATTTGTCATTCACGATGTATCTGTAGTCATTTTCCTTAAAATTAAAAAGCATCTTCGTCCCATCCACTTTATAAATAACCAGTCTGCACGGGGCTTTCGTAAGCCTCAACACCTGGTTGGCGGTCGGCTCCCAGACCCCTATTGGGTCCCATTCTAGAAATAAAACGTTGTCCAAGTTGCACTGAACGAGTTTGTACCCTTTTGGGCAAGCTACGCCGGTCTGTTCCATCGCTCTTGAGATTAAAAGTCCCTTTTCACGTAATTCGGACATCTTCTCCAATTCCATGGCAAAGGCTACCTGTGGATCGCATTTAAGAATTTTGAGATGCATTCTTTAGGACGTCTGGCGAAAGCTACTGTTCAATTGCAATGATCCGATCATCTGTGACGCGGCTTCTGTTTAGTAGCTCATTTTAGAGAACATGATCAAGTCAGGGCTGCAGGCAATGTATAATTGTAGAGTAGCACAATTGACGTCCATCTTTGTTAGCAGAGATCGTGTCCATCTTT
>CAZKXR010000024.1:0-37357 GCA_964556935.1 uncultured Nitrososphaera sp. | reverse complement strand
TTATCAGGCCTGCCTCTTTCATGGACTTTATCCTGCGCATGACTTCGTCTTCAGAGATGCCATGCTTGTTGCCGATCTCAAGGAACGGCCTGTCAACAAGAGGGAAAACCCACTGAATGTCATTCAACAGCTTCTTGTCAGTCTCGTCGAGCTGCTGGTTTTTCTGCATCGTTCAGGCCAAAAGTAAACGGCGATCTGTTAAAAACCTACTGTTTGCTGGCGCTTTCAGAATATCTAAATATCATCCAGTAATTCAGAGTACCCTGATGGGCATAATAACGCTACAACTGATATGCGATACATGCAAGAAGGTTCTTCTGGAGAAGCAAGGGGAAGAGCATCTTCTTAATGAAAGGTTCCCGATCACCGGTGAAGAAGCCCAGCAGCTGGACAAAGAACACCGCGGACACGAATGCCACATAGAGGCTGTCGAAAAACCAAACTGAGCGCTGTTTGTTTTCTAGATAGTATTAGCGCGAGATCGTGTTTCTGTTTTTCAGGGAACCAATAATCGATACGTTCATGGGTTAGAATCTGAAAATCGAATCTCTCTTCGGTCAACAGCATTTGCTTTGTATCTCTTTTGAGAACAGGTTTTAATTCGCTGATGAGCAAAGATATCTGATTATCCAACTTCAGAGGGTCGATATGAGTGGTCTTGGACTTTGAAATGAGGAAAGCAACGGGATTGATGTCAGTTCCATAGGCCTTGCGGCCATTAACTACTGCTTCCACAAGGGCCGTGCCAGAACCCATAAAAGGGTCACACACTAGGTCACCAAGTCTAGTTTTTCTCTACTCTAGTTTTCCAGTAGAAATGTATCTTTCCCAGATAAGTTTTGCTTGTTTTCTTGGCAAACCTGCCTGTTGAATGACTTTATCGAACTCGAGAGAATATCAAAGGATAGGTCACCATGCAAAACGGGAAGTCTACGCTAATGTGCAGTAAGAAATCACACATAGTTTGGAGAATGATGGTCCAACAAGGATAAAAGAACACTCTGGGAATACTACAGGAGGGGCCTAAAGTGCCTATTTTATTACTATATTTGACGATTGTACACCTGTCAATATGGTTGGATTTTCAAATCCGCTTATCAGAAATGTTCTGAGTTCATAGTCGCCTGTTCTTTCCGGTGTCCACGAGGTTGTTACCTCTGTTGAATCTCCTGGAGGAGCTTGACCTTCCTGCAAGTCTAGAAACCAGGTAACGCCGTCTTCACTTCTTGCTTCTATAACAGCCACAAACGGCAAAGGAATGTCTCGACTGTTTACTGCATATAAGGAAACAATGGTGGTAACTCCTGACGAGCCTTCATTCAGGATCTTGCCATTGGTGTCCTTGAGGACTGGACTTGTAATTCCTGGAATGTCGAGGCCATTGCCATTTACTTCCTGACTCATGGAAGTCATGATAGAAAGTGCTAGTAATAGAGCCAATAATGGTAAAGCCGCGGCTTTTTTGCCACTTAACCGGATCACATTCGTCGAGTTACATCTTTTGGTATATAAGAATAATGTTGGCCTACATCTGATCTTCGGGAGTAGAAAATATAATACTACATGGAATATACAAAATTGTTATATATAACTAGTATTCTGAATAAGTAAATGCAAAGCCTCTATTCTCATAAATGGATAGCAGTAGGTCTTATTGCTGTTATAGGGACATCATTAGTTTTTGTAACCACGCAAGCACAAAACAACGCTAATGCAGCAGCCTCTGCTGACTCAACTGCAACCACAACTCCGATCTACAGTAAGTCTGAGATAATGACTGCGGCGAAACAAATCATTAGTGAAAAGAAAATTTCAGCCGACTCCAATATAGATTTGCAAGTAGATGTAAAATCGGACGCGGTTTCCTTTGTGGCAGTAAACAATGGAGACAAGGCTGTTGATCTCAAAGTAACCAAATGGATGTCACAAATCCGAAGCGTTGACTATGACTACCAGTTTCCAATCGAAAAAGACCTTGTGGATGCTAAAACAAATTCCGGAATAATTGAAGCAAGGCAGTCAGTGGTAGTTAAAAAGTTCGACTTAACAAAATATGGTGACTTTTTTGAAACCTATCCTGGCACCTACATATTCGATGTTCAGGGAATGCGCTGGAGTGATGAGATGCAAGGAAACGATGTGGCGTATAGACTGGCCGCAAAAGTAACATTTGGATACGATGACGCCAAGATTCTTTCCAACCCCAACAAGTTGCTGAAAGCAGAGGGTATGCAGGTTTTGATCGAAGGTGATGGTGAGGCATTTACCTTCGAAGGAGATTCAGTAAAGCAAATTTCATTCTACCTGTATAATGACCAGAATACCAAGATAAGCAGCATGATCAAAGGGTACGACTTTCTGATATGGAATACGGACGACAGGATTAAGGCTGATGGTGGAAGAGCCATAAGAGAAACTCTTGACGCAGAATGTACATACCTGGAACCAGGAGAACGCCTTCTGGTAACAACTTACAACTTTTCCACGTCTGAATGGCCTTTTGGAGCGAAAGGAATAGCCAAACAATACGGCATTGACACAAAGCTCCCTGGACTCTACATTGCAGATATGGAAGTCTACACATTACCTTGTACCCTTGAGAATGGAGAAAATGTCTCCGGGGGTGAAAGGTCGCTTACTGCTGCATTTGAGGTGAAGCCTTGAAAATGAGAACGAAAGCAATTGCTATAATAACACTTGCAGCACTCTTGTTATCAGTCGTCCCGGCATTTGGTGTGATAAATACGAATCCAGATCCAAGTGTGGACATATCACCTCCATGGCAATACACAACAACTGATTTTGCGATCTCAACCTATGATCCTTCTGTAGATATCCTATCTGCCGACAAGTGGGATGACGACACCCAACAGACTCCTAACTACTTCGTTAATTTGGCTGACACAATCAATGGAGCTTCTCCCGGTATTCCGACTGATGCAGAATACCTTACTTTCATTCGAGCCGCGGCAGACCTGTGGGTCAACGACTTGGATCAAGACACAGATTTCCTCCCCATACTAACCTATGCGGGCCCAACCACAGAAAAACCGAGCCAGTTCTTTGACAAATGCGGATCTGAATCAGGCACTCTCCAATTTGACGGAGTGAACGAAGTGGGATTCTGTGACCATTCGGTTCGTGGCGAAGTTCGTCTGCACCCTTCGGCAAGAACTACTCCCGGCGTTAGTGATAACATCGACGAATTTGACATAATCTTTGACAGCAGCATTGCATGGAAAAATTGGGGTGCTGGCGGTCAATTGACTCAGGACGACATGCAGGCTACGGCAACACACGAATTTGGACATGTATTTGGTTTGGGAGATGTTTATGATTTCTACCCTAATGCTACTGATCCCTGCGTCGCATTTGCTGACGCGAAAGAAGATCCCACTCCGGTCATGTGTGATGGCTTTAGAACACTCGGGGTTGCCGACAAGAATGGTATAAAACAGATGTATGCTGAACCTCAGTTCAATGACTTGACCCAAACTTCAACAAGCTGGACAGTGGACGGCTCAGATATTGCCCTTGCTCTGGTCAACACCACTTCATCAAACAACAATTCGTATGATTTGATTCAGGTCTTTGCAGAACATGATTCTACGAATAGCAACATCCGTGCAGAATTCGAATGGGATCTTGATTCAACAGGAGATGGGGGTAGTGGGACCGCTGTCGCTCTGATATCCGGCATAACAGGAAGGGTGCAAGACGTAGGCGCAGCATTTGATAACATTGATGGTGATGGATTTCCAGATCTTGTAGTGGTCTATACAGTTGAAAGTCCCGCAGACACTTTTAAAACCTACTACAAGATCTTCTCGGATATCAAGAGGAGTAGCACATCTTCATTTAGTGCTTTTACTACAGGGTCAACATTCGGCGGAACATTTGGTACACAGATAACATCTGCAGCCAATGGAGAAGGCATAGATGTCGTCTTGTGGGATTATGATGGAAACAACGTGAAAGACATAATCGTTGTAACAACAAAGTTGGATGCCAGTGGAGACTGGCGAATGTATTACTACTACACCACGGTCACCAACACTTTCGCGGTAGGAAGCTGGATCTCAGGAGCTGACGGTGGCGACTATATTACAAATGAGGATGGTATTGGAGCGACGATGTATGACAAATCCAAGAGACTGCTTGCAGTCAACTACAATCGCTTTAGTTCGATGGATGTGAATCTTTTCCACTTTGCTGGCACCACACTAACCACAATTGACCATTTTCTAGAAAAGTGGGGTCCGCTTGAGGATACTCCGGTAGAAGAGTCCGCGGGAGCAGCCGAAGCAATTAACATCGGCGGCGAACCAAACCAGAGTTTTCCTGAGATGATATACGCATACGAAGATGATGATAACATGTACTGGCAGATTGAGTGGGATTCCAGACTTAACTCGCATCCCTAGACACTATCCCCTCATTTTCCTTTTTAATCACTTCATGCATGACACTATGTGATTCTTTCAGGCTCATTCCCAAATAATTTGAACCAGTAAACCAGTACAATCAGGATCCACCCCGATCATTCGCAATAAACACCAATGTCTAGTACAAAAAGAGCTTGGACTGCAAAAAACGTATTTTACTCAAATCACTGAACGCAAGCATTACAGTAGTGGAGCTGTGTTGGAGTTACAATGTAAATCCAAATCAGTACTACATCTAGAGGTTCAGACCAAACGAGTTTGCTACTTCGGCAAACTGCTGGTACCTTTGAAGGTAGTCTCTGCCCCGTGAGGTGATCACGTATATTCTCTGACCTTCCTGCTCTTGCTCGTTTATCAGGCCCGCCTTTATCAGGTTGCCTGCAATCGCCGCCAGCCTTCCGTAGGAAAGATTAGCCTTTCGTAAAAGCGCGGTGACATTGACGCCACTTAATCCCGATTCGTCCGCAATGCGCAGCACATCCCCCACTATCTTGACGCTGTTGCGGTAGGACACCATCGTATAATGAGATGGCACTGGCTGTAATAAGCATTACGAGCGTTTGTTAGTTGTCATTGTACCTTGACTTTTATATCAGCTATGGTCCTTGTCTGTCAGTGAGCAAGCCGATCACGTGGATCAAGGATTTTGTGGGAGTTGGGTACCGCTACCACGACGTATTCATGAATGTCTTCCCGCTTTTCCAAGACAAGATGGCTGCCTACAAGTTGTGGAAAAAGAGTGTAGACTGGTGGCCTGACGACCAGATAAAACTCCGGTTTGTCGAGGAGGGCGATACCTACTGGTTCATACTCTACGGTGGCTCAGACTATACCAAGGACAATTCTGGCTTTGTAAAGAAGGTGCAGATCTCGGAAAACTACAAACGCTTCAAGGCAGGGTACGAGAAAAAAGCCATACTGCGTTTTGGAATTTACAAGGAAAACACCAATCCGAAAAAGAAGGAAAAGGATGGGACAACCAAAAAATACGATCTCGAAATTTTCAAGAAGTTCAAGTCCGTGTATGACATATCCTTTTTGCAGTTGTCGGACCTCTCACCTGACAGCGTGGAATGGCAATGCATACAGGAAAACCGGCAGTAAAGTTCAGCTGTGTTCATGGCTGCTCCGACTGCTGCGTATATCGTGAATATTATCCGTCGATGGAGTTTGGCAAGATAGGCGTGCTGATACTTCCTGAGGAAAAGGACCGGATTGAAAAGCTGGCTGCAGAAAAAGGGATCAGCCTCAGGATCATACCGCGTTTGGCCGTCGGCGCGCAAAGTCCGGAACATGTGATAGCCTACCAGATGATGGGCAAGAATCAAGACGGTGATCTCTGCCCGTTCCTTGCAATTGATGAGCTTGCGCCGCACGGCGGTCTTAAATGCAGGATATACTCAGAGAGGCCGCTTGCATGCCGTGCCTATCCCGTGATTGACAGCGATAACAAGCAGGCTACCCTTGATCCTCACTGCCAGTTTTGCAGCAAGTTCTCTACCGTGACTGCAGATGCTGGGGGGCTGCAGCAGGAGCTGGAATCGCTGTCTAGGATCAAAGCCCGGGTGAAAGCGGAGCGGGGCTCGCACGTATGGAGGTACGCCACTGCAACAGGGGCAGAGAAGGACAGAAAAGCGATGCTTCCAGAAGGCTGGGTACTTGAAAGCTAAAAGCCTGCCTTGCGGTACAGAGCCAAGCCTTCCCTTCTTATCTTGACAATCCTGCTCTGCGGTATTACTGTAAAATTCTCTGACAGCCGGAGAAATTCTTGAAGGGGTACTTCAACTACATTCTCAAAATCGCGATAACTGACAAAATAAAGGGATGGATCGTCGGCATACAATGCCTTGCTAAAGATCTCCTGCAACCTGCCTTTTCTTGCCATCGTCAGGAGCCCGGCTTGTACTTCATGAGGCCGCCAGCTTCGACTATCTTGGCAATCAGTTCTGGAAACGGCTTCATGGAATACTGTTCTCCCCTGGTCAGGTTCGTGATTCTGTTCTGCGCGAGGTCGATCTCAAGCTCGTCCATGTCAGAGATCTTTTTGACCGTTGATTCGTCGATTTCTATGGGCAAAAGGTACCCCCCGTCGACGGCGTTTCGGTAAAAGATCCTAGCAAAGGTGGGGGCAAGGATGGCCCTTATCCCTGTCTGAGACAGGGCAATGGGTGCATGCTCCCTGCTTGAGCCGCAACCAAAGTTGCTGCCTGCGACAAGGAAATCACCCTCGGACACCTTTTCTGGAAACTTGGGGTCGATGCCTTCCATTGCGTGCTTGGCCAGCTCTTTGTGGTCGTGGATCTTTAGGTACGGACCGGGAATAATCACGTCTGTGTCTATGTTGTTTCTATCGTACTTGTGGACCTTGCCTCTAATTATCTTGTTCAATTTCTCACATCCCTTGGATCGGTTATCTTGCCAGTGATGGCAGAAGCCGCTACAACTATCGGTGAAGCGAGGTACGTCTGGGATTCAACATGGCCCATCCTGCCGGGGAAGTTCCTGTTGGTGGTGCTGATGCAGACCTCGCCCTTGCCCAGTATGCCCATGTGGGCTCCGCAGCACGCCCCGCAGGTTGGCGGACCTACCACTGCTCCGGCTTCCATGAATATGCTTATCAAACCTTCCTTCATGGCCTTCATGTATATTGACTGGGCGGCGGGCAAGACTTCTGTACGTATCTTGACCTTCTTGCCTTTCAGTATTTTTGCAGCAGCCCTTAGGTCTTCAAGCTTGGCGCCGGTGCATGAGCCGATGTACGCCTTGTCCAGCTCCGTGGATTGAAGCTCCCTTGCTACAGAGATGTTGCCCGGCGAGAAGGGCTTGGCAACCGTTGGTTCCAGATTGTCGATTTCATAGGTAAAGACCTCAGAGTACTGCGCATCTTCGTCTCCGTGGACAGGCGAGTACTGCACATCAGTCCTCTCGCGCAGATAAGTGTAGGTCGTCTCGTCTGGCTCGATAATGCCGTTCTTTGCCCCTGCCTCAGTAGTCATGTTGGTAAGTGTCAGGCGCTCCTCCATGGAAAGTTTCTTGACGACACTTCCAGCAAACTGCATTGCCTTGTAGTTGGCCCCGTCCGTGCCAATATCTCCTATAATCTTTAGTATGATGTCCTTGGCCATGATGTGATCCGGCTTGTTACCTTCAATCTTGAAAAGCATGGTTTCCGGCACCTTGAACCAGATCTGGCCGTTCATGAGCACGTATGCCACATCTGTATGCCCAAGCCCTGCCGCAAAGGCTCCCATTGCCCCCGTTGTGTTGGTATGCGAGTCTCCGCCGACGTACACCTCGCCTGGAAGGACCATGGCTTCCTCGTGGGAAAGGGTGTGACAGATTCCATACTGGCCAAGGCCGTACTTGAAGTGCCTTTTGATGCCGTATTTCTTGGTAAAGTTGGACAGCGTGATCACGTTTTCCGCAGATACCCTGTCAGCTGCCGGGACGAAATGGTCTTCAGTAACCCACACCTTGTCTGGGTTCCAGATGTGTTCAAGCTTGAGGCCTTTCTTTTCCCATTCACTGAACACCTTGATGACTCCGGGGCCTGAAACGTCGTGCATCATGACCTTGTCGACCTTGGCGAACACCACGTCGCCGGCAGATACCTTCTGCCTGCCCGATGCGCCGGCAAGTATTTTCTCTGTAATTGTCATTGCCAAAAAGAGATCACTGTCGGGAAATATGGCCCTCTGACGGATTAAAACCTTTGGAGATGCATGGAAACCATCAAAAAGGCCGTCAGCAATGATCCTGCTGCTTGGAGATCCTACCCATACATATAGACGTCAAGCGTGACAGGTTTGATCTTTTCGCAAGCCTCAGGAATTTCCGTTTTAAAGACGGCGACATCGTAGTCGTGTCAAGCAAGTTCGTATCCATGAGCGAGGGCTCTGTTGTTCATCTGGACAGCGTACGCCCCGGAAAAAGGGCCAAGTCGCTTGCAAAAAGCTGTCACATTGATGACAAGCTTGCCGAACTTGTAATCAGGGAATCCGACTTTCTAATCAAGGGGGTTCCCGGCTTTCTTTTGGCGATGCGAGGGGGGATGATTGCCCCCAACGCCGGGATTGACAAGTCCAATGTGCCAGCCGGGCAGGCCATATTGTATCCCCGCGATCCCTTTGGAACTGCCGACAGGCTGCGGCAGAAATTCCTGGTACATCTTGGCATTCGAGTCGGCATAGTCATTGCAGACAGCCGGCTGATGCCTACTAGAATAGGTACGACCGGCATTGCCATCGCCTGCTCCGGATTTGAACCCGTGGAAGACCAGCGGGGAAAGAAGGACCTCTTTGGAAACGTGCTGCGCGTCACATTCAAGGCGGTCGCCGATGCCCTTGCCACGATGGGCGTGGCCGCCATGGGTGAAAGCAACGAATCCACTCCAGCCGCGGTGGTAAGGGGGGCGCAGGTGGTCTGGACTAACAGGAATCTGTCTTGGCGGGACATGGCCGTCGATCCGGGACAGGATATCTATCTTCGGGGCCTCAAAGAAGAATCTAAATAATTTAACCTGACGTCGCTTCCTGCCTTTACATACAGTTTTAATACTCCTTTCTGGGTGCATCAATTAGCCTTACAATGTCGGAATTCCTTACCAGCTACCCGCGCACGGTAAGATTCGTGATGGGGTTTCAGGATCTTATCCGCCGCGAGGAAATCGAGCTGGACCATCTGAGCCTGACGGTCAAGACAAAAAAGGACGAGATTGTCCGCGCCCTTCTCACAGAGGGGTTCCACATGGTCAAGCTGGAGAACAAGAAGCCTAACCAGATAGGTTGCGGGCTAGCCAAGAGGCTGAGCAAGCCCTGGGAGATGCATGTGAGGCTCTTTGATATGCAGGGTCTTATCGCCATACAGGCCGAAGTCGAGATCTCTAGAAAATACATACAGCATATTCGTTCAGTAAGGTCCCCCGTCATTTACGAGATCGAGTCGATTCTAAGAAAGCACAAGATAGAGTACAGGATATGGAACGCCAAACTCCGCGATTACATAACGCGGGTCGTAGACAACCACGAGATAAAGCTTCAAGCCCCAACGCTCCCGCCAATATCATGGAAGCACATGATAGGATACGCATCCACCCTGTCGATAATCTACCTGTTAAAGTTCACCGGGATCCTTTAGCAAAGACTTTATTTCTTTTTGCGAAAATACCTTCGATCACATCTGGAAGACAGAACCCAAGCAATCTTTCGCTATTACGGCATATCGCCATGGGAGATTGAAACCCTGTACAGTACGCTTGGACGGGCCTTTGAGGTCGATGACCAGGAAGTCCTTGCAGACGATCCCCAGTATGTGAGCATGGTGGAAATCAGCTTCCCGCTGCCATACGGAGAACCGTTCTTTGAGACTTTTACAATGGAAAACTGGTTCAAGATCAAAGGCATATTAAAAGACATGAAGCACAGGCGCGGAAAGAAGGGCGTCAAGACCTATCTGCGGTTTGCCGGGTTTTCAAACACCCAAACAACGCTTGTCTTTCCACTCCTGTCCCGCGGCGACAGGCAGTTTGAAATGGGTCTAGAAAAGCTCGAATACCTGGTTGACATTGTTTCTATACAGCTGAAAACTGTTCCGGATAATGCCCAAGAAATATGGTATTCCTACAACGATGCCGGATTCAAATGGAGTCCAGACTTGGCCAAGGCCAACAACGCCAACTATGTCTTCAGAAACGACGAGTGGAAAGCCGCCAAGTGATCAATCGAGCTGGTTAACCACCGAAGAGTCGTGCAATGACTTGGACAGATCCTTGTATTTTTTGTCCAGAAACTCTATGGACTCGACCAGCTTTTTGGATTTTCCGTACTTGAACCTGACAAGCTCGCGGTGGCGCCAGAAGTGCTTGCCCTCCGATACTACCAGCGTTGTAAAGTAGTCCGGACCCTTGAGGCTGTCTGGAAGCTTGATGCTGTAAGGGAAGATGTATTCCACCGTGAACCACTCGTCTCCGTCCGGGTAATCATTTCCGGTGGACATGTCAAAGTAAAGATGTAAGATGTTATCAAGAGTGAGGCCGTCATCGGTGATCACCGGATGCTTTACGCTGGACTTGCGGTAATCCATCTTGAGCAGCTGCGGCTCAAAGTATGCCTTGATGATGGCGCGCCTAAAGATCTCGTTGACTTCCTTAAGGTTCAAAGATAGTATATCCGTGTATCACTATTTTATAATCTTTTTAACACAAAGGTCACAAATTTTACAACCAATCTTTCCATCGATGGATACGAAAAATTGCAAGTTTGATTAATATAATGTGGGTCACAACTGCACTTGGGCGGGGGTCGCCTAGCCTGGTAGGGCGTGGGATTGCTAATCCCATGTCCGCAAGGACCCGTGGGTTCGAATCCCACTCCCCGCGCCTTTATCTCGATTCCTTTTTCCATTCTCCCCAGCCTCCGTTAGGAGTCGTCTGTCTGCGGTGCCACAACCTGTCGTCGCCTCCCCAGCAAAACACCTCAAGCGTTTTGTTGCTGTGGTAGCCGACGGCCGGATCGCTCTTTAGGCCGGCGCCGCCCATTGTGTGCCAGCTGGCCTCCCACGCCGGGCCGTTGGGCGTCTTCTGCCACATGTGGTACATCTTACCGTCCTTCCCGCGGGCAAAAACCTCCAATCGACCGTCTCTGTTCTTGCCAACAGCGGGGTTGCCTGTAAAGTCGCCACCAAGAGTGTGCCAGTTGGAATAGTAGCTATGGTATTCGCCTGCATTCCTTTGTTCTTGCCACACATGCCAGACCTCGCTGTTCTTGCCTCGAACAAAAGTCTCTATCCTGTTGTCTTTGTTCCGTATGGCTGCTATGGTGGTGGCATTTGCAACCGTGGAGATCTCAACCAGCGGGTAATCGCGGGCATAAACCCCAAGTGCGCTCCAGTATGACCATCCTCCGTCGGAATTGTAAACGTAATCTTCCGGCGCAAGCTGGAATTTTCTCATTATACCTTTGTTAGTTCCGGTGACAGAATCCTTGCGCACGGCGTAGAGCTCAATCTTGCCATTGTCGTTGGGGATTGTGAATGGATCGCTTTCAAACTTCATGTAGGGACTGTTGAAGGCGGTCCATGAAGACCAGTTGCCACTCGTGACATCACCTGCACTCGTCTGCCAAAGGTGATGCACGTTTTCATCATCACCTATGCAAAAAACCTCTATTCTGTCATCGCTGTTTGCGGCTGCAGCCGGCGAACTTTTCATTGCGGTGTCGCGCAGGACCGTCCAGTCGGTATATTCCTCGCTTCCAAGCGATTGCTGCCTTTTGCAGACCAATTTTCGCTCGTCGTTCAGCATGAAAATCGCCAGCCGGCTGGAAGCATCCTTGATTACTGCGGGGTAGCTCTTCATGCGTGTCCCAAGCGTCTTCCAATCGGACCATTCATCTGCGCCGGGAGAGAGTTGTCGCTTGTGCAAAAACCCGCTGTAGGGTCCTCCCCAGTAGAATATTTCAAGCCTGCCGTCAAAGTTGGTCGCCACGACCGGTCTGTTCATGCTCCTCATAGTCAAGTTCTGGAAGATTCTCTGGTGTTTTTAAAGTCTACCGGACTTGCAAACCGCCTTTGCGTGTGGATTGCTAATCCCATGTCCGCAAGGACCCGTGGGTTAGAATCCCACGTCTGTTCTACAAGAATAAAAAAGAACGGGTGAGGATTTACTGGTTAGGCAGGTGCGCTTGGTCGTTCCAGCCTATTGCATTTACCGATGCTGCGACCGTGAACGGGTCTGATGCAGCAGTGTGCGCAAGTATGCCGGCTCCAACAAAGTCCGCGGTTCCAGACGTAACATCCTTCATCAGCACAGTGACAGCATAGCTTCTTCCGTCGACTTTGTGAACTGTCAAGCCAGTGGTATCGGCGCCAGTCACGTCATGGTATACCAGAATGTCCACAGCTTTTGAGGAGCTGAATGTGACCCTGCCATCGTAGACTTTTCCTTCAACAGGGTGCACAAAGTACATTGCCTGATGCGAGGCATGGTTTTCAGCATCATGAGACGCCGATTGCTCTGCAAAGGATTCTGATATTCTCCGCGTAAATACGTCCGGCTTGCCGTGATGCTTGTTCTTCTCTGCTTCTGCGATGACTATTGTAGAAGCCACAGCACTGGCAAGCAGCACCGCAGCCATCATGGATAGGTACAATACTTTCTTATTCATTATCCGCTAGACTTTTTGCCACGCTTATTTTGCTTTTTTGGCAAGTAATCTGATGGCGGTATCATGCGAAAAAAGCTTGTGCAACCAGTGGATGAATGACGCTTACTTCTTGAAATCCACTGGAAGACGGTTAAACGCTGTTTTCAGGTTGCCCATCAAGCCTTTCCTGCTCTCTTTTTCTTCCACAGCTTTGAAGCACTGCGGACAGAGCGCATGCAGGTTTGAAGGCCTGTTGTCCTTGCGGTTTCCATTTATGTGCTCAAATTGCGGCTGGACGCTTGGGCTGAACTTGGTCGAACATTTCTGACAGCGGTTATGGGCTCGCTCAAGCACTGTCTGGCGTATGGCCATGGTCAAATGTTCGTACTTGCGTTTATCAAAATTCGCACCGGGGTTCGGGGGGCCGAAGAACGACACGATCTGGATTTGTACAACTCAAACTTATGTCTTGCGTTTAAAGTATCTTTGTGCTTCTTGCAACCGCGTATACATGTTCCTTCAAGTCCCGTTCGTACAGCGAGTTCATCTTCTCCAGAAGCGTTGAGCGTGCTTGCATCCTTTCTTCATCCGTCCTGGCCGTCAGCGTCGCAGCAAAGATGTCTGGAAAGTTCTCCTTTATCCAGCCGTCCAAAACCAGGTACCGGTTTTCGTTTATCCATATCACCCTGTCGGCTGACTGGTCAACCTCTGCGCTGAACGTGCCGGTCTCGACCCTATCTATGAGCATAAATATACAGTTGTTGGGATCAGGATTTGCCAGTACCTGCTTGGAATGTTCGCCTGCCCTGCCAGCCTTGATGCGTTCTATCAGGCCAGCAGGCCTGATGTATGTACCAGCCACATGAATCCTGCTGCCGTTTACAGACTGCACCCTGCCTACTATAAGCCTGTTATAATCGTCGTCTTTTTGAACGCAAAATACAAACTCGCCGGCCTTTATCCCGCTCCTTCCAAACATTCTTGTTCAAAATTCTGCTTTGTAAATTATATATTAGTTGCGACCCTGTCACAATAATGCAAAAGAGCGGGTAACAAGCCCCAAAAATTCTGCTACAAAATTATTCTTTTCAAATACTAGGGTTGTCCTAACAAGATTATCTACTAGCCCATTTCCACCACGATGTTGAATGTTCCCGTATAGCCTTGCTCGCTATCTCCACTCAAGTCGAGCATAAGGTGCTCCCCTGCATTGCTCTGCACTAAACCATCGGTGGACGCTCCTGTAAAGATGCCGTCTTCATAGTTCGTTATACCGGGCTGCCCGTGGGTGCTGTACGGAGACTGCGTGTGCACCTGTCCTGTAATGGAATCTGGCAGGTAGAACTGCGACGTCCACTCAAAAGCCCCTTCCGACCCGTCGAGTGTTCGGACTTTGACGTGAATGTGTATTGCCCGGCCTTCATACCAGCCAGGATAAACCGTACTGAACTGCACAGCTCCGTTATCATCAGTTATCTGGTATCCGCGAAGAAAGTTCTTTCCCACCGTGCCCTGTTCCTGAACTACGGAATACACTCCTTGAAAGTTTGCATGCCAGATGTCTACTTGTGCACTCCTGACAGGGATGCAGAGGTCTTCACTTCCATCATCCACGTCATACACATTGATCACCAAACTCAGAGGGATGCCTTCCTGCACCGACCCGTCTGAAAGATCTGACCTGATGTCGGAACGCTCAGGCATTCCATCCACAAAATACGGGCCTTCGGTTTGTTGAGGTGTGCCTTCAACTTCAATCAGCGAAGGTGTAATGTTGCAGGTCTGGTCTGTTGAGGCACCAACCTGAGTCGGTGTTCCAATTTGACCTCCGACCTGGGGCCCGCCCTGTCCTGGTGGCGGCCCCGGCGGCTGGCCCATAGACATGGGCAGCACGAACAATCCTGACAACACCAATGCTACTACTATTCCAGCAAGGATAGGTACTTGCTTTCCACTTTTTGGCTTTTCAGACGCATTCGTTGCAACGAGCTTACTTTTCGTTTTGCTTTCATAGGCTATTATAGCAGCTGCAAGCCCAACAAATGCAGCCTGCATTACTTCAATGGTTACAGCAATCGGGTTGTCCGCCGGGCCTCCTCTTCCAGTTATCGGGTTTCCAGGCATCCTTGTTATCACCCAAAGCGCGATGAATACGACAGTTCCTCCAATTCCTATGGCGTACCAGGGAATGCCCCATCTTCTTACTACCGGGATAATCCAGAATATCTGGGCGATTCCTCCCACTATGAATAGTATCCCTTGGTTGAAATTGAATCCAAGGCTGTTTGGTCCAAGCATCAGGTGCAACATCCCTGCTATCGCAGTGGCAACGGCTGCCGCGTGATACAGAGCCCTTGCCGAGGAGCTGGTCTGTTGTGCCATGCTTAACTTGCAGAAATCATGCCATGATTGCATATAAGCAGAGGGGAACTTTGTTACCCAAACACATATTGCGTGCCTGATCTGTATTCTGGTTCTCCTTTGGCACTACCGGTAATGAAATAACATTTAGCGACTTCAGTATCGTTCACCCTGTGCTGACAGGCAATACTTATGCAAATCACGTGAAGTATATACTCTGCACGTCTTACTCTGGAATAAGGCATGGGATGTCTCCAATACCGGTCGATCCTCTTTTATTGCTGGGATACAGTACGGAACACATTTCCAAAGGTCCGTCGCCTTGCTCCTGCGCAGAAGAGATACTTCATTTGGGAACGGGGTCTTGTCCTAACCCTTTAAAATTATTTTTACGATAGCAATGATACCGTGGACATGGTCCGCGGAATTTAGGGCACCCCTGTCCCTCATACTGGAGGCATAGCTCTTTGAGGGACAGGCCCCTTTCTTTAAAGTGGGATTAGCTGCGTTACCGGTCTATCTTTTGCCATGCTTTGTACACTTGTTGGTTATATCCGCCTCTCTAACTGCATGGTATGAGGGGTCCTCCCTGAACCTAGACCTGTCTCTTCCTTGCAAGTCAGCGGACTGGTCGGGACAGGACCTCTCATAACTGCGTGTCCAGTCTACGTCAAAACCAGAACAAGGTATGATAGTCCAGTTCCGAAAAGTGGACAGCCGATGCGCTATTTCCATATGAACACTTGTCGTCAATTTTTTTGAAAATATTGTGCCATGAAGGTTAATCGTCCTGATCTGGTTCTACACAGTTTCGTGGGATAGCCTATTCTGTCTTGTGTTAAAAGCCAGAGCATCAAGGTACTGTGTTATGAGCAAACTTGAAAAATCAAAAAACGTAGAGTTTTAACAGTCTAAATTGAATTCCCATATATGGTTCATTGTTTGTTGGTAGGTTATACAATGATTCGCCCAAGTGAGCGTATTTTTTAAATATTAGTTCGACATACGTAGAATTGACCGTAATGTCTGAGCCAGCGATCCTTAATTGGGAACGAGTCATGCACAAGAATGTAAGGTCCAACGACAACGTCGATGTGGGAAACATAATTTCAGAAGCGGGAGATACTTTTACCATATACAAGGGCGCCAGTCGCGAATACAAGGTACCAAAAGATGAGGTAGAAGGATTTAACGGTGCAGAAGTGTTTCTGAAAATCAGCTACAACGAACTACAAAAGTACAAAGTCCAATAACCAACCACTATTTTTTGTTTTATGTCGAGATTGACGTATGCGATCTGTTTCATCAGGTGAAAAGTTCTTCAGAATTCAAGTTGAACATCGCAAAGTAATTACTTTTTAATGGGCCATTTCCCTGAGAATTACATTTATTAACGCATCCTCATAAGCATAGAAAGGGTAGATAAATTGCACAAGTTTGATGAGCTCGATATGAGAATTTTGTCCGAACTTACAAAGGATGCAAGCATATCTGTACCGCGATTGAGTAAAAAGCTGAATGTCAATGCCTCTGTCCTGTACAGCAGGATCAAGCGTCTGTCCAAGCGAAGTCTCGTAAAAAAGTTTACTGTCATAGTCAACGAGGGCATGCTCGGGATAAACGTCAAGGCCACCGTTGGTATAAACCGCGACCCCAAGCTCAAAGAGCCGATACAAAACGAGCTCATCAAGATTCCAGAAGTCCGGTCAGTCTCAGAGGTCACAGGCAGGTTCGACATGATAGTGACCGTAAGCGCACACTCACTTGAAGAGCTTCACAACGTGGTGATAGAGCGTATCGGCAAGATAGAGGGCATACAAAACACGGAAACCTTTGTGGAGATGCAAAGGACCGAGAAAGAACCCGTCTACACAGTGCAGAATACGATATCGCGTTAAAAGAACCTTTAGCGCGTTCCCGCACGAATCATTTTGTTTGTGTTAAAGGCAGCAAAACCGATATTTTATATAACCTATAAACCTCTTCAGTCAAAGAAGTTGTCGATAGTCGAGCGTAAAATCAATGAGATAATCCAGACGCTGAGGCTTGCCAAAAAGACTAGCAGGGATGACTACATGCAGCATCTTCGGCTTGTGTTGCTTGGCCTTGCTGCAGTCGGTGGAATAGCTTTTGTTATAAAACTGGCATCGGAATACGTTACGCTTGGGCTTACAGGCAGATTCGGCTGATAATTATGTTTCGGTTTTGTTGCATAATAAACTATACTCAGACCGGCTGTAATATTATATGTAATTTAGTCATCAACCAACCATAGTTATTGACCTATTCCTCTAATTAACCAGAGGAAAGGACGAAGTACAAAGTTGATTTACCCCAGTGTTTCGTTCCGATTGGGGCTATTATTGGCTTCATCTGATAGTGTTCAGGTTTTCGTTGTGTCGGGATTAAATCTAACAAATCTACTTGGGTTTCAGATTTAAAGTCAGCCAAGTACCAAATGACTCCAGATTTAATTTCGGAAGTAGAAAGTTGCTTGTTAATCTGAGTATCTGGCTTGCTAATCTCTTGCACAGAAACGCAGCTAACTAGAGAATCCTTGGTTCCTAAATATGGAATATTAGATAGTGCATTCTTGCATACGTCTTTAAGATTTGCTGGCACCTCAACAAATATTTCTAAATTTGAACTCCATAAGCAATATTCTCTAGTATGAGGTCTACTTGGGTATAAACTTCCACTTTCATCTAGCTGTCCTCCTTTACCTACCTCTGGAACACTGCGATAACGTAGAAATGCCTTGAATGTCAAACTGGCGTTAGCAGGTGAAATCAAAACTGTAATCTGGTGCAAATATTTTGCCAATTGCTCCGCGTCAGGTACCTGTCCTGATCGCAAAAGCGAAGCTATCATAGCCATCTTGATGGTTAGTGGCGATGGTATTGTAGGGTTAAGCGCTGCTATAGATGCCGCTTGCGGTAAACGGTAGTGAAATACGTGAGAATGATAAACCGCTTTGATCCAAATAACCAGATCTTCTTTAGTTGCCCTTTTTAAGGGCGCGCCTTCTTTACTTTGTTGATTCAATTTTTGTCGCTTTATCTAATAGGTCTTTCCATGTAGATTGGAATTGATCAGGTGCATCAAAGCTAAACAATTCAAATTTCTCGCCTTTCAATTTCTCAAGCTTACTCTTATAGTCTGCATTTGACGTTTCAATAACTGCCGCAGCATCGGGAGATTTCCTCACTTTCAATTTCTCAAGCTTACTCTTATAGTCTGCATTTCTCTCTATCTTTGGTTGTGGCTGCCCGTTGTTCATATCAACTTTTAACGTAATTGGCGAAAAGAATGGTGCAGGACCATCTTTTGAAAGTACGGCAACTCCCTCGAGAAGGCCGCTTTGATGCTGTAACCATCCAGCTTGTTTGGCAAATGACGGTGAAAGTAACCATTGCTCAACAGCTTTGAGCAGGCAGCTTATTCTCTTTGATCTCTCGGCATTATCATTTGCAAGTACATTTGCAGAATCGTACTTCCCATTAGTTGAATCTAACCACCACCAATCGTTGAATCCAATTCTGTCTAGGTCAAGGCGCATTACGCCGCCATATATTCCGGCTCTAATGTTTTGGACATACAAATTGTGTTTGTCTGGATCAGGATCGTATGCACTATGTTGGGTATAATCTACTACTGCAGGGTGCTCGCTGATAAGCCAGCCTACTTCAAAGCAAGAATCACGCTTTAGGGTACCTTGCACATCATCGGCTGCTTCTAGAGCTAAGAGGTAGCCACCAACATCACATAATGCACAATTAGAGATAAGCTCCTTTGTGGCATCAGGATAGTGAGGTGGGTCTAATAGAGGCAGACTCTTGCTCTTGACCGCCTTTTTTGGTAAACCTTCGTTTTCCTTCATCCACTTTATTAGAGGTAGCTTTCCTCTATCCGGAACTAACCCTTGGCATCTACTATGAATTTTTGTTCCATTCTCATCAAGGTAATTCTTAACAAAATTTTGTAATACGTGACGACGGATCATTTCACCACTTATACCATCATGTTCCTTATCTCCTACTGTTATGCGGCGTGGCTCCATCACGTTTGTTCCGCCAGCGCCTTCATTGTTGGCAGCATGAAAAGCCAGTTCTATGCGGAAAGAAAGTGCTAAGCTTCTATAGACCGTGTCGTCATGCACCTCCAATTGTTGAATTTTGAAGTTGTTCAGCTTTAGGTTGTTCTTTGGCAGGTTTGATATAGCTAAGCACATGGAGCAAGAATATAGATTTTGTAGTACGGAATGTTTTGATATCGCGTATCGAAGATAAAGCTTGCAGGCTTTGCGAATTAATGCCTGCCAGAGACTTGGGTATTTGTGAACTCCTATTTGCACCCCTCGACACTATCCTTTCTACTTCTGATAACAGCTGGTCTATTGTAGAAGCATTCTCTAGTCGAGTGAATTTGTTCATCCACCCTTTTTCGTCTAGCGATAATGTATAGGCGACTGCACAAACCAATTCGCTTGGTATGACGGGAAAACTCTCTAACACCATTTTGCCAGCCTGCTGTATGATTATTCTGCTAGAAAACAGTTGCTGTACTGTGTATTTAAATCCGCTGTTTTTGTTGGCAAGTATACGGGCTTTAAGATGTTCTATCTTGACCAGACTCTCAATATCTGGATTAGATACAAATTTAGCTAACCATCGAGCTAGCTCTAAAGCTTGTTTCTCTCCTTTTTGTCCTTCTGTCCTTGCTGTTTTTTCTAAGTAAAACCTTATCTGCCTTAATGTTTTTTCAATATCTGTATCGTTCTCCTCAACATCTCTAATCCATAACCCACACAGTTTATCAAATCCCAAAATACCGCTCTCCGAATAGACAGGAGTTCCTGAAGATGATTTGACTTCATTAGTGAATGCAAAGTCTAAAATGGGTAAACGCTTTGTCTTTAAATCATCTAGTATTGTTAGAGCTGCAAAAACAGCACTAACATAGCCTCCGGCGTTATGACGGAAATTGCGTTTATAGTCTAAAAAGCCACGAATAACAAATCGCTCGGAAAAGACGGGAAGAATATTGATATTTTCCCTCTGTCTGCGGGTTCCTCCCGATGCTCTAGCCGAAAAGCCCCTACCAAAAGTAGCTGCAACTATCTCTTCTACAAACTCCTTATAGTGCTTTAATGACTCTTCAGTAGAGCGCGGGGCCAAAGCCTCGTATTTTGACAATGGATCAAAACCTCGGGTACCTGTTTGTAAAGTAACATCATATTCTGCCTTCATCTTCAGTTTTTTAGTCCCAATTTGATCTTCGATGTTCTTTTTAAAATATTCTAGAACTACATCGTAAAGAACAGGCTTTTTCTCACCAAAAAGTTTGTTGAGGATTTCTGTTCTCTCCATCGTAGATGTCTTCCCTCTTCCACCAGCAATTTTTTCTATCACCCATTCTATTTGATCCTGTTCCCTTGACAGAGTAATGCCAGATATCTCCCAATATGCGCCTTTATCATTGATTTCGGCATCTGCAGTTCCAAAGAAAAGATGGGCTGTGCCTATTAGACGTGAGGCATCATAATATGGTATTCCTGTCTTTTTCACTTGTAAATTTAGTTTTGGGAGATTCAGTTTTCTCATTTTATCTGATTCCTTCCAGTTCGAGAGTTTTACTCCCTGCATCTTCCCAGTCACAGATTTTTATCATACGGTGCGCGATACAGTAAATAAAGTAAAAATCGTTAGAGGGGCTTGGAGGTTCGTCAGCTAATGAGCCTGTTTGTAAACCAGAAATTACGCTTGTCATAATACCATCAAGCTCACTATCTACTTCTCTGGCAATCTCTTTCAAAACTGTATCGGCTCCTTCCGGAAGCAAGAATTCTTTTTCCTTTACTACGCCGCCTACCTCCAGTGAATGATGTTTTGCTGCAGCGAGGGCAATATGATCAAAAAGTCTATAGTCACCGAAACCCATTCTTAACAGCTCTTTTAGAAATGGATAAGCGTATTTTGCATGCTCCGGTACTCCTTGTTTTCTATCTTTTGTTCTGGCAATAAAATCATGACCATCAGTCCACCCAATAGCCTTTTGCCAACTTAAATTAAGTTTCCCTATATCATGGAAAGTAGCTGCAATTCGTATCGATGTTAGTATTATATCCGCGATCTCGTCAGCATCTGCTTCACTTTTGTTTAGAATATTCATACACCATCGCTTAACAAATGGTTTGTAAGATAATGCTACACTACTGCTACGATTCCATACACCTAGGAAATGTTCTTTGATGGTTTGGTCATAACCAGCTGTTTCCTTTTCCATTTTTTCATGCTTTGGAATAGGTTCAAAACCGGTTTCTTCCCCCTGTCCGTCAAAAGTAAGACCTTCATATTCTGAATACCCAGCAACTGACGCGTCAATCAGATATGTTTTTGAAGGTTGAATTAGGGTTATATCATGGCAAGGTTGGAGAACAATCTCACCATGTCTTATAGATTTTAGATCGATAAGCCAAACCTTAGTCCAGAAGTTTTTTATCTTTACCTTATAGAAGAATACTCCAAAAGGAACTGTAATTGTTACTGGGTATCTACCTTTTGCCAGCTCTTCTTTAAACCTAGTAGTATCTTTCGTTATCGCAATGTTCACATTTAACATTTCTCTTAACAGCGATTCAATTTCGTCTGGATCCCTACGATTGAATGCGCGTTCAAAAACTCCTATCGCCTGTGAGACGGTCAAAGGCGAGTGGCGGTTTACCTGTTTTCTTTCCCCTTTACCTTTCTGCTCATTCTTCATTTGAATCATCCTCCTCACTTACACCCTCCTCAAAGTAACTTCCAGTAAGGTAGCTTTCATAGAGCAGACCTAGAGCATCATTTACTAATTGTTTTTCTTGCTGCCAGCTCAGCGTCAATGTCTTAAAATTCAGTCTTCTTTCCGTCTGTTCCATAGCAGTACGTTCGTAAGGAAGGAACCAGCTGTTTCCATCATTTGGTTTTATAATGTAGAAATGTCCTTGTAGTTCTCCACTGGTAGATTTGAATCGGGCACAACGCCCTGCTCTTTGTATCAAAGAATCCATAGGACAGAGTTCGCTAACAACTGTGTTAGCAGAAATGTTCAATCCTGCTTCTGCCACTTGAGTTGTAATAAGTATACCATTAAAATTGGACTCCTTATCAAAACGTTCTACTAATTTTTCTTCAATTGCTTTTCTGTGCTGCGTAGTAAAACGCGAGTGGGCAAGTAAAAGCCTGTTTTTATCGAGGGATTTTTCTTCAAATAACCTTACTAAATCGCGATATAGTCGTACCGCTCTTTCAACGGTATTTACGAATACTATGATGCGTTGCTGATCTCTGGCATATAAAGAGTAGACAACATCGGTGATATCTGAATTTTTTCTGCTTGTATCCAATGCGACTTTGCGCCAAGAATCCCGTTCATGAATATCATTATCTGAAGCCTCTACTTTCTCCATTGCACAATATTCACAAAAGAAGTTGATTACTGTGTCTGGAAGTGTTGCAGTCATTACAGTTGATAATAGTCCCCAACGCTTCCTAAGTTTTAGTAGTGCAAAGAGCATTGGTAACCCGTATCGCCCAGAAAGAAGATGAGCTTCATCAAATACTAAGTAGCTTGTATGTAGAGCTCCAGCTACAGCATGCCCAGAAGATGCAGAGAATGAAAGAGGTGCTCCTGCAAAAGCGGTGAATACCTGATCTATAGTAGTTATGCATGCACGTTCAGAAAAGATATTACTCTCTGGTTGTTCTCCATGATGCATCACAGCACGCAATCCATAACCATCTTTTGTCCAAATATTATTTTGAAAAGTAAAACCATCATCTTTAGTACAACTTTCAAATTCGTTAAGCACACTTTTCATTAAAGAGCGCATGGGAAGAGCATAGATCAACCGTGTTCCTAGAATTCCCCTATTCGTTATAGAGCCAATAAAGGGGATCAGTGCAGCTTTTGTTTTTCCGATACCGGTAGGAGCAAAGATTAATGGAGAGTGTCCACTCTCAAGTTTTTTAATTGTCTCTTTTTGAAAATCCCGCATCTGTTTTAATTCGCTTACCACAGTTGCTCCGATGAATAGAAGAATATTGCCTTGTATTTAACCTAGAAGAGCGGAGCAGAAATCACGCTGGGGTTATTAAGTGGTTTTGTAACATCAATTATTCAAGGATTATTTTGTAACTCTACGACCGCTATTGGTAGCTAATATGGCAAATGCACATAAGATAAAATATACCAATTATTAACATCAAAAGACCCTCTTGTACATCCACACTTTTCCTTCCTTGCTCTGCTTTTCTGAATGCTTGAAACCGCATTTCTTCTTGTAGTACTCTAGCTTGTCTTTATTGGTCTGCAGAATAACAAGGGCACACCCAACCTTATTGTTCATCTCCTGCGCCAGACCCACACAGAACTCGCATATCCAGTACCCGATCCCTTGTCCTCTGTACTTTTTATCCACTGCCATCTGTCCCATAAGGAGCGCGGGATACGACAGGATGCCTACGTTTGGTACCTTGTCTTCATCCACCAAGCGTTTTGTTTCTATAGCTGACATTGATGCGGTGAAATAAGCCACTATCTGGTCTGCATGCCTGACGGTGTATATGGCGCAGAGATTGTTAGACAAATAAATTGCGGCGCGATTTCGGATAAAATCATCAACCCCTAAAGGGTCTGAACCATTGCCTTCGGTAAAATCTAATGCTGTAAAATTGTCATCTTTTGAAAAGGTTGCAAAAACTAGCTTGCTAGGGTCCATCATTAAAACTTGCAGTGCCGCTTGTAGAATTCGTACGCCCTTTTTAAGGATTCTTTCTCTTCCTCAGTTGCATCTCTGGATACGTACTCTAGGAAATCCTTGGCATCCTTGCCTTCCAAGACTGCAACCCTTTCTTCTTCTGCCATTACTTTACACCTTCCATTTGCTTGGATACAATATAAAGATACCTTAATATTAAAACTTCACTGAGATCCGCTTTAACAGACAATGGAATTATTGGCTGCTATGTGGTTCTGATCATTGCAGCAGTATTGAGCTGTAGTGTATCAAATCTGACATGGTTTGACTTTGCAATCTGCGCTTTAATGTGTTCCGGGATGCCGCCGTAGCACTTGTTCAATATCTCGGTATTTTCCCATCCGCCCAAGCTTGCTACGTAAGCAAGCGACCAGTTAGTGGCTGCCAAATAATATTGAGCCATTGTATGTCTGAACAGGTGCAACGGATGTCCGTTAAAGTACAAACCATCGCCTAATGCATAGATTCTTGTCTTTTCGTTGAGCCAGCTGCTCCTATCAAGCCCTGAAAATATCTTTTTGAATTTGGCAGCCATCCTTGACATGACATAAGAAGCTTGCAAAGCGTTTGCCTTGTCACTTTTAGCATCTTCAAAGAACAGGAATTTCCTTTCTTTTGGGAGTCTGTCGTAGGCAGTTTCAACTATAGCTCTACATTCTTCTGTAGGATACTTGACCCACCATTTACCCTCTTTTGTCAGATACCAGTCACCCCGCTTTATCTTGGACTCAAACTGTTCAATCCTGAACAGCGGCGAGAATACAATCCTGTCCCAGCTCATAGACGCCATGGCAAACGCCCTTGCACCAGTGTGTAAATCGATATTGATGAAAGACCATGACTCCCAATCTTTCTTGTTTTCAAGTATTTTGTTTATCCTATCAATCTGATCTGGTAGCAGCATGATGTCCTTGTATTCTCCAAGTCTTTCTGATGTCGTAGATAACCCGTACCTCTTGCCTTCTCCATGAGCAAAGTTGATGTTGTGAGCTGCGAGAAAGCTGCGGTAAGCGTTGATTGTGTTTGCCTTTTGCATCTGTGGATATGCCGTATTGAACCATGCCAGAAAGTACTGCCAGTATTCTATGGCTAGTTCCTTTCTCTTTATAGCGTCAATTGGTACTCCGTAGCTGACAAGAGTCTCAGGCATTACCTTTAGCTGATTGGATATCCCGTGAACGATATTCACAACGTACTGTATGCGGGAAGCCTGGAGTCTGCCGGACTTCAAATATGTCAGCCATTTCTGGATTGAAGGCAGCTGGTTGAATGGTTCATTATTCAGCTTGTGATATTGCTGCGCTATCTGCTTTTGGAGCGAGACTACTATGTTGCCGTTAGCATCACGCTTGATTCCCCATTTGCTGCCTTCTCTTTCCATCTCTGACAAATATCGCGATACAGTGGTGTGGTCTTTGCCCACGTCAACACCGATATCTCTAGTTGTATAGTGACCATTTTGGATACTGATTGTAATTGCTTCTTTGATCTTTTCCTTATCCTTGACTTTGAGACCCTTAACCCGTAGCCGACTCTTTCTTCGTTTAAGTGCTTGAGCCATTAGCCAGCTAACCTCTTTTCCTTAGCTAGAATGTCACTTAGAACTGACTGTAACACTGACGTGGTAGGGGGATAGATATACCATATTACAGATAATAAAGTCGGAAAATTTGTTAGTATTACTTGATAAGCTCTGAAGCAAAAGTTTAGCATCCATATATTTTCAGGGCGTGACTGGAGCTGAGCGACTATGCAACAATTTATGCAACGCTTTTGGTGCATTAGACGCACGTAGGAAGCGATTTCGTTGTATAATTACGCATCAAATGAGAACAGGTCGATACAATTCATGACCGAAACAAGGATGATGGCCGCAAAGACGTTCTTTGCCAGGCTAAACGAAGGTAGAAGGGACTGGCTGACAGCCGATCAGCTTGTCAATGGGTGTGAAGAATTTTTCAGATTAAACAACTTTACAAACATCGAGCGTAACCAAGAGTTTGAGACCAGTCTGCCGTTTACCTCCCCGATTGTGGGCTCCGATGGCAAACAGACTATTGCGACCATACTGCGACCGCGGCTGGACAAATACGACATGAGCTTTCTTGGGTCGGTAGAATCCATCCTTTTTGCCATGCTGGATAATTATGAGAATTCTACCTTGGCCTTGGTTACAGATTCGCTGTCATACAACCACCTTACCGGAGCCGAGGATCTGGGTGTTGCTATAGAAAACCTGATGGATGAGGGCATGTATCTTTTGTTTGTCAATGGCAGGTCGGGATTTGCGCTTTTTGACGAGTACAAGAAAATCTCGATGCCCGTGGCTGTTCTTGAAGATTAGGCCTGACCGTCTCCGACCTGCTTTGTGAGCCGGACAACTTCTCTTTCAAGCATCCTTGCATAGTATTCGTACGATTCTGCAATCTTGCTTCTTACGTTGGAAAGCTGAATAGCAAGGTTCAGAGCTTCAAGACATGTTTCAAGCGACCTTTCAGTGGCAAAGGCATTCATGGCCCTGTCGAACTGGGAAACAATCTTGCGCTGCTCATCACTCTGTTCGTTGATGGTCTTGGTGAGCTCGTCTACCTCGTCTGACTTTGAAGAGAAGCTCCTTCCTTTGAACAGGTCCCTCATCATTAAGGTATCCACGTCAATCAGATTAAAACTTAGTTCCGTCAGCTTTGTCGTCGGCAATGCTATCTGTTCGTTGCATGACGATCGTTATACTACTGATTCATACGTACAAGCGTGTAACAATGTATTTATTTAACATTGTCCGAATTTGACGGATATGGTTGTTGACAACAAGGGCAAGATCACATACCTTCAGGTAATCAAGGAGGATCTTGCAGTCTTTAGGATTACGCCAGATAACGGACAAATACCAGATTTTAAGGCCGGACAGTTTCTTACCATAGGCACCAACGTACCAAGCGAGGGCAAGATCATCCGGCGAGCCTATTCAATTGCTTCGCCACCAGAACAAAAGAAATGCTGGGAGCTGTACATCAGGTGGGTAAGAAAACCAGTACCCGGAAGACTTACTACCCAGCTCTTCAACATGAAGGAGGGCGATGATCTGGTGTGGGTCAAGCCAACAGGCATATTCACGATAAATGAAAAGTTCCCCGATGGCAGACCTGACGACAGAAGGATCGTCATGATCGGCGGCGGAACAGGATTGGCGCCTTTCGTCTCTTATTCGATGCACCTGCGTTCGATTGGCAGCAAGCGCGAGCTTGTGGTGCTGCATGGCGCAAGCTACGTGGATGAACTGGGATACAGAGAACTGCTTACCGCGTACGAGGAAGAAAGCCTTGACAAGGGCAAAGACAGTTGGAACTTTAGGTACCGCGCCAGCATTAGCAGGCCGCAGGAATGGTTCAACAGGACCTGGAACGGCCAGAAAGGCAGGGTCGAGTCTTTCCTCAGACCGAAGGCTGGCAAGGACCTTTCACCGCTGGAGGAGCTGGTTGGAGAGAAGGTTACGCCGGAGAACACCTCGTTTTACATATGCGGCTGGCAGGGAACTGTGGACGGAGCTCTGGATTACCTGATTCCAAAAGGCTTCGTTACAGAACGCAACAAGAGAAAGGACGGAAGCTACGACATCAAGTTCGAGTCGTACGGCTAATCTTTTTTCCTTTTTTTAAAGCCTTATATCATCCTCAACGGGAATCACAGGATATGAAGTTTGAGTATGAAGAATTTGATAATGTAGACGATATTTTTCTTTATCTTGCTTCCATTGCCCCGTATGGAAAGCAGGTCATGCCCATCAGCTCTTACAAAGGATACATCTTCTCTATTATCCCACTCAGCCCGCTGACCGGCGAAGTCATGATGATGATCTATACAAAAGGCGCGCTGGAGCCCGGCATGATAGAATTCGATGTGTCAAGCAAAAAACACAAAACGGTGTCTGCGGTGGAACGGGCCGACCGGAACTACTTTATTGTGCTGGCCCCCAAAATCGCCACGCTGGCAGACGAGGCAATAAAAAACCTCAACTAAAGCTACTTGCTGTCGGGATCTGGCTAACTCTTGTTAGAATGTACCGAAAACCGTCAGTGCCGACACCGTGGTAAGCGTTGCCCTGCTTGCTCTGAATTAGGACGCCAAAAGAAAACGGGTTTCCCATCAAGACGCTGTGCATCTCAAGCAGCTGTTCGCCTGGGTCGAAATACCAGGTTCCTACAAAAGGCAGATTCCCGTACATCGTGTTCTGCGAGCCCTCCATCGTGCCATCGGCTGCAAGATTGACAAAAATTATGCTCCCGGCAGGATCGAAAATCTGCATCTTCCATTTACCGATAAACTGAAAGGTCTTTTCCTCGTGTTCCGGCTCTTCCCTTTCGTACTCTGTTTCTAACTCGCTCCGCCTTGGCTCCTTTGGCTTTTCGGTGACCTCGGGCTCTCTGTACTGTTTTTCTTCGGTTATTAGACTGATCTCGTCTGGATCCACGCCCTCGCGGCATTCCAGCTTCGGTATGTCCTGGCCGGGAATGTTGAGCATCTCTACCTGGTTCTTTCCAAGCTCAAAGGCGATGTTGACGCTTTCGCCGGAAGCCAGACTGTAGTAAAAGCTCTCGGCAAAGGCGTTGGCCGCATCGTCCCTGACTTCGTTGGACATTCCAACTACACAATCCACGTACTTGGCAATGGCCTTGGCCATCTTCTGCGAGTAGCAGGCGTTGAGAACCACACACTGAATCCTTTGTTCCTTTGGTATGGACTTGCGCTCGTTCAGTATCTTGAATAAATTGGAGATGGCCCTTACCCTCACCTCCTCGGGCTGGTCTTCAGAACCCTGAAAAAGCAACGTACCTTGGCTTGTGCCATGGCCGGAAAAATGCACGATCTGGGGCTTGTCCTCAAGCAGGTACCTTTGCAATGCGGTGATCGATGCCTCGTGCCTTTGCTCAAAATCAAACTGGTTGGCGTGATTGGCGGACCTGATCTTGTCTTTTATGTTGTTACATTCTCTGATGAGTTTAAGCGGGTCAGTACCCTGCGGGTTTGCAGAAAGAAAAAGAACCTTTTTCAAAGGCGAAGAACTTGCAGGGTCCTAGTATTTTAAATATTACTAAAAATGAAAAGTTTAGAGCTTTGGCGGCAGCGATGCCGTTACAGATCTCTTGTTGGTGTACCTGGCGATGATGTCTTCTGGCAGCTGGCCGTTGAAGAGCTCCTTGCACTGGCCGCGCAGGTACCTCATGATGGCCCATGTTCCTGCCTTTATCAGCATGGCCATGAACATCTTCATGGCTGGTCCGTAGCTCTTGTTTCGGATGATGATCGGTATGATGTCGTTTATCACGCGCAGGTTGTGCTGCCAGCAACTCCAGAACAGCGTGAACTGCGCCTCGTTGAGGTTTCCAAAGTGCATCGAGTTCTTTTCAGAAAAGTCCTGGTAAAGAAGAGGCGCAACGATACCGCGCATGTTGGTCTGCTTAAAGTCCTCTATGAGATCTATGGTATACTGGGTTTCGTCCGGCGTCTCGTCAGGCCATCCGATGATAAGCGTGAGGGCCGGGAACCACCTGTTCTGGTTGAGGACCTTGCATCCTTCCCTTACCACCGCGCCCCATTCTTCTGGCTGGAAGGGCTTTGTCTTGACACCAAGGTGCTTTTTGACCATGCGCGGGGCGACAGTTTCAACGCCGAGGTTCGTGGCCAGCCATCTGCCGGTTCCCACGTTCATCTCGTTTATCTCCGACATCTTCTTGATCAGGTCCGGCGACGATGCCACTGCCGACAGAGTCATGTGGGTTGTTCCAACGAACCGGGCGCCCACTGATTTCAGGCCATACCAGAGTTGAGTGATGGCATCGGCGTTGGGGACAAAGTCCTTATTGTCACAGCCGTAAAGCAGCATTTCATCAGATTGAAGCCAGATCGAGTCAAAGCCGTAATCTAGGTTTATCTTGGCCTCTTTTTGCAACCGTTCCAGCGGAAAGTCCTTTTTGGAGCGCTTGTTTACATCGCAAAAGTCGCATCCCCTGCCACAACCACGCATCGCTTCTATCAGCGAGTTGACGGTGGGCCCCTGCATGAGGGGGATGTTGTCTATATTTCTCACAAAGGTGTGCAAAAGCTCCGGGGCTTCGCCAGCTTCAAGGTCATGGAACAAGTCCAGGGCAAGCTCGTCAGCCTCACCGATAACCACGGTGTCGATGCCGTGGATCTTCATCCTGTCCGGCTTGGCCAGCTCCCAGGATCCGTTGCCGCCAACCACGACTTTAAAGTTGTATTTCTTCTTGAGCTGAATGATAGAAGCGCACATCTTTTTGAACTTCATGGCAACGTACGACAGTTTTTCTGGAGACATGGTCGTCGTGACCGGCGCCATTCCCAGCGGGTCCATGACATTGATGCCCACCACCTTCGTATCTGGGCCGATACATTTTTCCAGCATCTCTGGATGGGCAAGGAACACTTCATCGCGTTGGTATTCCTTTAAAAGTGCTGATTCTATCCTTCTAAGGCCGCACTGGGCCACTTTGACCTCGCCGGTGGAATGGTTTGTTTCAACGCTTGGACAGAACAGTTTGTCAAAAACGAATTCCGGGACCAGCTCATACGGTCCACATGCAATAAAGCCGTAGAGAAAGTTGCCCCTGTAATTTGTCATGAGGCTTCGATCCGCAGTTAAGACTACCCTCTTGCCGCCTGATTCCATGATGCGCTTATCTTGAAGAGTTCGCCCCCGGCTATAAATAAATCTATTACCAATGTTTGCGAGTATGACTGTTAGTAAAGGCCCTTCATGTGGCCCCGCTCGAGGATCTGCCTAAGCTTGACGTGGTTTAGCATCAAAAACGCATCTTTGAGTGGTATCCATCTGAAATCCTCGTGTTCTTCGGAAATTTTGATGTCCCTGGTAAGGGTTGTGGCATAGTAGAACCTGACCTCTTTGCTTGATCTTGTGCCGTCCCCTTTGAAAAAGGAGTACGTTATCTTGCCTATGTATGACTGGATGTCCAAGTCCATGATGCCGGTTTCTTCCCTAACCTCCCGCACAAGGGTCTGGATTTCCGTCTCACCCTTTTCCCTGTGGCCCTGCGGAAAGCCCCAGAAGCCGCGCCTGTTTCTGAGAAGCAGAAATTCGCAGGATTCGGTGTTCTCTACGGATGGCCCGTATTTTATTACGGCGCCTACCGATTGCTCCAGGACCACGTTATCAAAAAGATAGCATACAATAATAATAGTATCGCTTTTCGTTAAAGGTATTAATATCGTGAAAAGACCAGCAATCCCTGCAGTTGGGCCGGTCGTCTAGTCCGGTAGGATACGGCATTGGCATTGCTGAGGTCGTGGGTTCAAATCCCACCCGGTCCACCTTTTACCAAAATCTCTTCGCGTATTTCAAACGCAACTTTGCCGCCGTGAACTATCCTGTATACACGGTACGGCATTCCGCTCTTTGAAAATCCGATTCTGACTATCCTTCGAAACGTCTCCAGGTTGTTCTGGGACATTATTGTGCCAATGCCGCGGTTTTTCCTTCTGATCTCCTTGATTATGCTGGCCGGCAGGTTTTGTTTGTAGATTTTTGAATACGCATGTATCAGCGGTGTGCCGGTCTTTTTGCTTGTCAGGACCACCTCTCTTAGTATGACCTGTTCCTGCTCAACCTGCTTTGAAACTGCCACATTTATCCTGGAGCCCACCAGTATGCTGAGGACCTGCTCCACCGTGCCTGTCTCTGCAAGAAGTATCTTCTGGCCGGTGCTCAGCTTCTGTCCAGACCTTTCAAGCCTGGAAATGCGTTTTAACATCGAACTGCCATAGTCCCGTGATTGCATCGCAATAGTATGGATGGCAGTCTAAGAAAAGATTGCCCTTGCAGCCACAACAATCAGGGCCACACAAACGGTTGAAAAGCAAAGCACTTTGAGCCTGCCCTCAAGCTTTTTGGCTGTTTTGTCTGGGCCAGACTTGACCAGAACCTTGTACTGTCGCGAAGTCCTGATTTCAGCGTAACTGGCAAGGGCTGCTGCAGCGGCAACTGCCAGTGCAATCAGGGAGATGCTGTTGGTCTGTATGACATAGCCGGCCAGGACTGGAAGTGCGCCCCAAGAAACGGCGAACCAAAAGTTGTTGTGGAACCTTCCTTTCCACAACTCAAAGTTGTAAGCAAAGAGGAAAAAGCCCTCCAGCACCGCAATCAAACCAAGAAGGGGGGTGTAAAAAATAATGTAATAGATGCCTACTGCATAGGCCACGACAATGGTCGATAGCATGAGGGCCGTCAGCTGGCGTCGGGTAAAGTAGCTCCCCCAGGGCTTGACCTTCTTTGAGCCCAGGCTGTCGGCGCAGTGGGCCGAAACTCCAAGGGCCAGGGCATAAATCAGGACTATGGCGCCAACCCTGTCCCAGTGAATGGTGCCGGCAAGCATGGACCCGAATATGGTAAATGAAAGACACATGCCAGTGTACGGAAGGAAAAGAAGTCCAACAAAGGCGCGGAATTTAAGCGGGCCAAAACGAGGTACAAACCACTCGTTTATGCGGGTATCGCTGGCGCTCACGGCTTTCTCCCAGCCACTATCGCCGCAGTGCCCAAGGTGTGGTGGGTGGTAACGATATCGCTAAACCCGGACCTGCGCAGCGCCTGTTCTGTCTTGCCGACCCATTGAGACTGGCTTATTACCGAGTCCAGTTCGTTAAAGACCGCCTGCCAGGATCTGAAAAACGTTCCAAAGAACCTGAGAATCGAAAAATAACAGCCCCATAAACTGCTGATGGCCTGATTGCCAGGGCGGGTAAAGTCATGAAAAACAACAATACCGCCCGGCTTTAGCACGCGCCAGCATTCTTCGACCACCAGATCCATGTCAACGTACTTGGCAAGGTACGACGATACCACTGCGTCAAAGACTTCTGACCTGTACGGCAACACTTCTGCCGTTCCCTGGGCCAGCGGCAGGTCTGCCTTCTGCTTGGCCTGCCAGATATACTCGCCGGTTAAATCAAGGCCAGCCACAAACCGGGGCGGGCTAACAGACCGGTGGAGCAGGCTGGTCAGAATTCCTGTGCCGCAGGCAAGGTCCAGCACTGTATTGGCAGTACCTACAAGTTCAAGGATTTTGCGCTTCCATCTAGCGTCCTGCCCAAAAGTCGTGATGTTGACGACAGCATCATAGCTGGGCGCGGTGGCTGGATTAAAGAACCTCCTTGCAACTGCATGGCCACTGTGAACCAGCATTGGTGTACCTACGCGAAACTTGCTATTATGCAAGGCGGCAGTTTGATAAATAACTGTTTAAATTTGCGATGTCACTCATGAATCTAAAGTGTACTTTGTCAACTGGCAGCGGCACGTGTCAATAGAAGAGCGCAACGGCCAGAAGGTGGTAGTCAAGCGTGACAAAAACTCAAAGGCCTTTCACGAATTCATTCTGCTGTGCACTTATGCTGCTATCTCTATACTTTTAGCACATCCTTCCAAGCCCCCCTCGCCCACAGTAATATCGGCAAATGAAGGGCAGCACATGAGAGACCATCTTGGCGGGCTTGGGATATCCACTCCAAAACTCATCTCGATTACCAATAAGGAGCTAGTCGAAGAATACATAGAAGGAGGCGACCTTTATCGAGCAATTTTAGAGGGCAATGCTAGTCTGAACCATGTCTATCTTGCAGGCAAGATGACAGGCCGGCTTCACAAGGCCGGCTATGTTTTTGTGGATAACAAAGTGCAGAACTATCTGGTTAGGGGGCAGGCCGTTTTCAGGACGGACCTTGGCTTTATTAAAAAAAGCAACTCGCTTTTTTCAAGAAGCATGGACATCGGCTCGTTTCTGGCCAGCATCATGGACCTTGCAACCTATGGGAAGGTGGAGCGGGCATTCTACAACGGCTACCGGTCAGAGACAAGCTGCAACTTTCCCTACCTGTCCCTCATCATACGCAATATCCTGTCGGTGGGGTTCTCGTCAGACGGCAGGACCGTGCTGGGCAATATGCTTCTAAATTCTTCGTCGCTTGTAGAGGTCTAGATGGGGGGAAGCTCGGTCTTTTTATCAAAGCCGCCGGATCCGAACTTGCAGTAAAAGCATTGTTCTGACTGCATGTAGGTAAGCTTTTGTATGACAATCGCGCCTATCTTGAGGGCAATCTTGGTCATAAAGCGGTATTTAAAAGGCATGGACGGTATGACTTCATTAAAGTACACGTCGTAGTGGTCAGGGCAGAACTTGAGGGTTATCTGCGACTTTTGCCTTTGCTCCGGCGTGATTTCTTTGTTGTTCTCAGTTATGGTCTGCGCGACTTTTATCTGCTCCCTTATATACTCGTGCTTGGGGCATGGACAGTCCTTTCCTCCTGGATGCTTGTAGGCTGGAGTATTTTTCCAGTCAAAGTCCGGGAAGTCCTTTTCAAAATCGTCCATTGCTGCCTATTGCATCATCACCATGTAATATAAACATGTATGATGAATTTTGTTCCTGATACCTCGCCGGAAATAACAAAAAATATATTTTTGGCCTGTATCAAACGGTTAGTGACGTGATTCACGCTAGTATGGCAACGGTGCAATTCTCACATTGAGCGCAACTAACAACAACGTATCCGTGGAGAAAGGTGCGGATTCCGATCCAAACCTGAAGACTCTGATTGAATTCAAGAAAAGCGTACAGGAAGAACAGAAGGATGCCGAGAAGAAGATAGAGGAGATCAACAGCCGTCTTGAGGCGGTAAAGAAGCAAATAGATGAAGAAAGGATGCAGCTTGACGAGCTTCGCAACAAGCTGAAGCAGGTCAACGAGGAAAAGGATACAGATTATCCAAAGTTTGTGGAATTGCGTAACAGCCTGATGGACGCAAAGAACCAGATGAAATCGCTGGATGATAAGCTGGGCTCCGCAGCAGCCAAGTCCCGCAAGGACAGGCATGACATACAGAACCTTACAAAGGCCCTTGAGCAGATAGAGCGCGACATCCAGACCAAAAAGCTCTCAAAAGAAGAGGAACGCAAGCTGGTCGCCCGCTCCAAGGAGATAGCAACCAAGCTGCACACTCTTAAGATGATGCATAAAAAAGAGGACCAGTACCGCGAAATGTCCTCGCAGTACGATGAGCTGAAGGCCCGAGTCTACAAGATATTCAGGCTAAAAGAAGAATACGGAAACAAGATAGGGAAACTAAAAGAAAGCATTGAGGGGCTTATCAACCTCCGCGAAAGCCTTTACGAAGAGCGCAGGAAGAACATCCACACCGCCAGAGAGGATACCGCCAAACTCGAAATGATCGAGACGCAGCTTAACGCCATTGCCTTCAAGAAATCCCGCGTGCAGGCAGCCGAGAGCCGCCACAAGAAGCAGAAGGAAATGGAAGAGCGACGCGTCGCCCGGCAAGAAGCGATGCAGGAGCGGGTAAAGCGTGACAAGGAGTACCAGGAGCGCTGGAACTCGCTAAAGGAAGCCGCCATGAAGAAAATGTCCAGCGGAGAAAAACTCACCTTTGACGAGATGAAGCTTATCTTCGGAGACTCTGGACAGGACTAAACATTTTTGTGCCAGCTGGAGTAACGGTCTTCGGATGCAAGAAGACAAAATAGAATACAGCGGCAAGGTCTACCTTTACAGTAGCGGGATGCCAGAAGACTTGATCACGCTTTCCAAAGAAAAACTGACCGAACGCGGCGTCAATGAAAGCGATATAGTTGTAGTCGAAGTTCCTGAAGGCGTGCCCGAAGGCAGTATAATGGCAACCATCTGGCCGCACTATCTGTCGGTGGCAAAGGTCAAACGCGTAAGAGAAGGCTCCATATATGCTCCGCAGCTGTTTAACATCCAGTTTTAAACCAAAGCATTAAATCTTCTTCCAGCAATTGACGGTCTGGATGCTTACGTTCTTTTGTAAGCGTAGCAGGCATGGTGATTGCCCAGGAGAATGGCCCATGAACGATGTGTGCGGACCCAACCACGACTGCTCGTTTGACATCAAGATGGCCAAGTGTTCCTGTACTTGCCATAAAAAAAAGTAACGCGGGCCGGGTAATGCCTTATTGCAGAAACGACCTTAGCATCCAGGCCATCTTTTCGTGCTCTTCCATCAAGCCAGTCAAAAAGTCGCCGGTTCCAGCATCCTGGCATTCGTTAATCGTCTTTTCGACGTCAACTCTGAGGTTCCTGATGACGGTCTCATGGTCTTCAAGCAGGCCGGCAATCATGGCGCTGGCAGCCGGGTACTCTCCGGGCTTCTCATTGAGGCGCGCTGTCTTTACGAATTCAGCCAGCGTGGCTGGTGACTTGCCGCCAAGGGTCCTTATCCTTTCGGCCACTTCGTCTATGGTTCCGTCTATTGCTTCATACTGACCTTGAAAGAATTTATGCAGGTCATTGAATTGAGGGCCAACTACGTTCCAGTGATAATTTCTTGTCTTTGTGTACAGCACGTACTCATCAGCCAGCAAAGAACTAAGGATCTGAATCACGCTTTTCCTATTGTTTTCTGAGATGCCGATGTTTGGGTTTTCCATATTTCTTCATGTCTTATTAAGAACCATTATTATTTAAAGATTGTTATCTGCCAATAATTATAAGCAATAAATACTGCTTGATGGTAGATTATTGTGATGCAAAAGCTCGACTCGATCATAGCCGGCCTTCGGAGGGAAGGGTACAGGATCACCCCGCAACGAGTCGCCATACTGGATTACATTCTGAGCTCAGAGTCTCACCCCTCAGCGGAAGAACTGCATGAATTTATCAAAAAGAAACACCCGATGGTCAGTCTGGCCACCGTTTACAAGACCCTTGAGCTGCTGAAGGAGAAAAACCTTGTCCGGGAACTGAAATTTGCCGGCGGGGCCCGGTACGACGCAAACGTAGCAAGGCACGTCAACCTGATTTGCGTCAGCTGCGAGAGGATAGAGGACATGGAGCATGGCTTGCTTGAGCAACTTGAATCCGATGCTGCAAAGAAATCAAAGTACAGCGTTCTTGGAAGCAAGTTTGAGCTTTACGGATATTGCAGCCAATGTCAGAAGGAAAAACTGCTGCGATGATTTTTCTGAAAAGAATGACCGATGACAACAAGCATAATTTCTAAAAAATCCGAATCATAACATTACAAATTCAAGGATGATTTGCTTAAAGGGTGCTGGCGGTTTCCAAGATGAATGCCTTAACAACACAAAAACCTATTCATGATGGCAATTTTTTTGGTAGCAAAAAGAAGGGAAAGGTGTTAGTAATCTAGCACCACTGCTCCGTCATCTATCACTTTCTGCATTCTTGGCATGAACGGGTGTGAGTCTATCTCTACGCCTGGCAGCAGGTCATCAGCAGTCATTCCGGCCATCGTTACACAATGGTTGCATGCAATTACTCGGCCACCGTCGTTGAGAAATGACTTGAGCGTGTCGTTTATCGACTCCAGTCCAGCTGTAGGTTTCTCTGCTGCTATTCTTACCCCGTCGACATCAAGAACAATTACCACATCCTTGCCGGAAGCCAGAAATGCTGATGCGTGGTCCACACCCATCATTGCTGAATGGAACTGATGTCTGTCAGTCACGTCGCCGTTTGTTATATGGACCATTACAGTCTTGCCGCTGCCTGTGTGCCCAACGAACGCCACGGTTGAGCCCGGCGGAATCC
>CAZKXR010000023.1:0-37788 GCA_964556935.1 uncultured Nitrososphaera sp. | reverse complement strand
AATCTCCACTATTTGGAGATTCGCGTTTTAACGGCGCTGATGAGGTCCGTGCCCCTCAGGTTGGCGTACTTTCAATCTCTATTATTTGGAGATTCGCGTTTTAACGCGCAGAGGCCGAGGGGCAGGCGCATGCCTCAATTTCTCTTTCAATCTCCACTATTTGGAGATTCGCGTTTTAACCGCGGCGCGGACCTCACAGGCACGGCGCGCGAGCCTAAGGACTTTCAATCTCCACTATTTGGAGATTCGCGTTTTAACAGGGCGCTTTTTCGGCCTTTCTGGTTAAACGGAGCACGAATGTAGCCCCTGCATTCTGCTGAAATCGATTATGATTTATTCGTAACTGCCCATATAAAGATAATCGAAGTCGATCCACCAATATGTCTAGAACTTGTCTCCTAAACTGCCTGGCGTCCAAAATTAAGTGGATATAGTCATGAATAAGGCCAATAGTGGGCAGCCAATCAACTACCGCCTTGTCTTCCCATTTATGAAATGACTTCCTAGTAAATCAAAGATTGAGATAGAAACCTGTGATTGGACAAAACTGCCTAGGATGCTTTCGCTCTATTTCATCTACGTACTCATACCAGTAGTCAACCTCTCTGATCCTATAATTTTTAATAAATTTTCCATATTTCTCAACACCTTCAAGAAGTTATACATTATGGTGATAATTCTCAATTTTACAGCACAAAACTAAAGTATTCAATTATAGTTATCAGATCTATGTATTTCCTTTCCGGGGAAGACCGTAGAAAGCTGTTCAAAGGAATAGTCTCCCGTGGAAGAAGTATGACCGTTGACGAAAGCCTGAGAGGGTGGAATTGGGACAAACCTCCCGTTGAACCGCCCTACGACACAATCAAGCTGGGAGTCTATGAGGTAGCTAGCCAATACTGTGAATCGGGACGCGACGTTTTTGTCAGACGGATAGACGGAATCAAAGGTTCTCCCTCAAAAGACATGGTCAGGGGCTTGGTGTACCACCATGCCATAGCCGACGAGATCTCGATAGCAAAAACCCATATGTACAAACAGGGAGTCCTTGGAGCCGCAGATCTATACGAACACCTTGTTGCGATAGCAGAAGAGAGGTTTACTACATCCATGCTTACACACGGAGAGCTTTTCAGGGAAGCAGCCTTAACCGAAGCCGACATAGAGGAAGTCAAGATGAACCTTTACAAGCTCTGGACATACGAGGCCTCACAGATGTCATCATCGGTCAAGGCCATACTCTCCAAGCAACCCAGAATAGGAATAGACGCGCTTGTACATACAGCGATACCTGTCATAGTGGAGCAGAAAATAGATGGGAGCACACTTGGCCTCAGCACACACCTGAGCGTTGACGCCTTTAGCTTTGATTCAATAATCCTTGATCTTAAAACTGGCGAGGAAAAGGAGTTTCACAAGCTCTCGACAACGGGCTATGCTCTGGTATACGAGAGCATCTTTGAGTACCCGATAAACGTCGGATGTGTGGTTTACGTGAACTTTTACAACAACTCCCCGGTGCCGATAATAAGGAGGGTTCCACACCTCATAGACGAGCCGCTGAGAAGGGAGTTTCTGGAGGCAAGGGACGCCAAGATGAAGATGATCTACGACAGACGCGACCCGGGACTGCCGCGTAAGTGCTATGCAAAATGCCAGTTTCTGAAATACTGCGGAGTGGGACCAGAGCAGATTGAAGTTAGTGCTTAGCGAGTTCGGCCTGTTCCTTGGAAGAAAGCGGAACAGGTATGTGGTAAAGAACAAGGAGGAGAAAAAAGAGGTCCTCAGCACCGATGTTGAGCAGATCCACATGCTGAACCCCGGCATAGCTCTTTCCATAAGTGCAATGAGGTTGGCTCTGGCAAACCAGACCTTGGTGGTGCTTGGAAGTAGAAACGGATGGCCGCACGGCTTTGTGGTTCCTGCAAAAATATCGGGTACCATCAGGGGCAAGCGCGAGCAGTTTCTTGCTTACCAAGATTTTCGCGGGGCCGCTCTGGCAAAAAAGTTTGCTTCCGGAAAGGCGTACAATCAGCGGAACCTCTTGAAGCTTTTGTGGAAGAACAGGGTAAGGACGGAGCCATCCCTTGCAGAAACGCTATACAAGGCCTCCGAAGAAGTGGAAAAGCTTGCGAGGGAAACAGAGGCGATTGAAGGTGACAGTGTTGATAAGATAAGGACCGATGTCATGAACAGGGAGGCGCGGGCATCAAAAGAATACTGGACGGCTGTAGCAAACCTCTTTCCTGCGGAGCTCGGCTTTCCCGGCAGAAAGACAAGGGGAGCCGCAGATCCGGTTAACGCGATGCTGAATTTCGGGTACAAGGCACTTCTCTTCGTGGAATGCTGGAAGGCCATCTACTACGCAGGGTTGGACCCATACGCTGGCTACCTGCACGCAGACAGGCCCGGCAAGCCTTCTCTTGCGCTGGACTTCATGGAGGAGTTCAGGCAGCATGCTGTAGACCGGGTGATACTTTCCATATTCAGCAAAAAGATGCTCAAGGCGGAAGAGATAACGGAATTTGACGGGGTAAAGAAACAGCAAAGGTTGAGCAAGCAGACAATCCTGGTTTTGGCCAGAGAAATCACGGGCCAGCTGGAAAACGACGTTGCGTACAGGGGCGAGCGCTGCAAGTTAAAAGATGCCATACAGAACCAGGCACGGTCGCTTGTTAACTATCTGATGAACCCGGCTAAAACCTACGCCACCTTCGAGCTTGCGTGGTGAGCATGCGGTACATAGTAGTCTACGACATAACAGATAACAACCTCCGTACTCTGACATCAGAGACGCTGAAGGACTATGGCCTGAAGAGGATCCAGAAGAGCGCGTTCATGGGCGAGCTGAAAAAGCACGTGCTCAACTCCCTTCTGGCAGACCTGCGGCGGATGGTGACTGTGGACAGTGTCTTGGTCTTTCCCCTCTGCGACTCGGACTTTCGCAACATGGTACCCGTAGGACAGGAATTCATTGAGGAGGAAAAGAAAGACGTCGAGTTCTTTTGACTATGAAGGAAGCGAATATTCGTTCAGTGACGCCGGCGAGAATATTATCTCCGTTACAGACATCAAGCATTATTTTTACTGCCCCAAGATAATCTACTTTGATAAGGTTCTGCATGCCGATGCGGTCCTGAGCTCGCAGCAGGAAGACGCAAAGAAAGTGCATCAGGCAAAAGAAAAGAAGGACAAACGAAGAAAGACGATGTTTTATGACGAACAGTTTCCCGGGTGCCAGAAGCTGTTCAGGGTGCACATGTTTTCGGGAACGCTTGGCCTTGAAGGGATAGCCGACTGTGTAATAGTCAATGGGCAGGAGCACATCCCGGTGGATTACAAGAGGATGTTTTCAAAAGGCGGAGAAGCGTGGACGGATCACAGGTTTCAGCTTGCCGCGTATGCGCTTTTGCTAGAGGAGCAGTATTCAACCATAGTAAGGAGGGGGTTCGTATACTACTTGCCAGAAGACCTGGCGGTAGAAGTCAGGATAACGGAGAGTATGAAGACTTACCTCAAGAAAGTGATAAAGGCTATTCACAATGTTGTTGAGAGTGGTGAAGAGCCGTCCGCCAGAATTCCAAGGTCAAGGTGCACGGGAGGTTGCGGATACCTGTGGATATGCGGCGGAATATGGAATAGAGGGACATAAAGGACTGCTTTTCGAGATACTACCTTATTACAAATACGGGAGCTCAACCCCCTCGTGCGTTGGTCTGGCGGCTATGATAATTTCAAGGACGACTTTGCAGCTTGGCGTATTGAATTTTTGGAATCGCTTATGCCTCTACAGATATGATATAGATTATTCTTCCGGTCTTTCTGGCCTTGTTTACAAAGTCTCAATCCGAGCGTACGAAGGTCGATTGCATGACTCAATTTGTGCATGACACGGCTGCTTTTTTTAAACTGGTCTTTCTGAACAACTTAAAACGTGGAAGATTTTCTTTACGACGTTAACCGCTAATCGCTGCAAGATGCAACAGTGCAGTATCACAATTAATACACATTCAGCACAACGTTACTCCTGCCGACTCTTTGATGTACCATGCCAGATACGCATCTCCACCAACGACGAGGTATTGACCATCGCTATTGAAGAAGCCGGCTAGCCGCCAATCCTCTCTGCCAAAAATCGGATAATATGGTTGTCCTAATAGAACCGCGTGAAGTTTTTGCTGCAAATCGGCATCTGCACATTCAAGTAAAAACATCGTCAAGGGGTATGGAAACTCATCTTTTGGGTTGTGAACTTTGATTCTCACTTTCTCAGGTGTATCGCGTATACCGGCGATAGAAAGAAAGTCTTCTTGTAATCTCATTTTCCAGGGTATCTTGATGCCCTGGTTGACGATCTGCTCCTTTCTGATCAGTTCAAAATCTAGCTTCGGTAATTCGGTTAGGGAGATCATGTCAAATTGCGAGCCTTGGGATGTGGGAAACATCACCGGAATCGAGTCCATCGAGCTCCTACATGACATCTTTTTAGCCAGTGTTAATGTGGTATGACCGATCCTTGACCTACACATCTCTATGAGAGATGTTCTAGACTGTTCAAATCCCCCCGGCAACTCTATGGAATGATCAACAAGAAGCTGCTCGAGCTCCTTTACCGCTTGACCGTCATTCAGCTTTCTTCTCCCCGCTGAACGAGCAAAAACCCAATTCAGAAGTATGGAGAAGAGTATTGGCAAGGCCTGCTTACTCCCTGCAAAATTCTCATATGACTGCAGCCTTGGCAGAGTCGCCGTAACGATCGAATTGAACTCAAGTGGATGAAAATGATCAACTCCGCTCAGTCTCTTTCTTAAAGACGCCGAGTACAGGGATGGTATGAACGCAGTACAGATGCATACATCATGTCTTGCACCTCTACCAAGACGCTGAATGAAACTGCTTGAATCATGAGCCTCGAAAATCAGGGATGATGTGTCAAAATCCATTCCAACCTCTATAGCACTAGTGCCTACTACGATCTGATGAAAATCAGATTGTTTCCGTGGTCTAGATTTTTGCGGTACCAGTCCATGAATAGCGGTTATTTGTCCAGGGTATCTATTTTCTAGCTCGTGAACCATCTTAACACAGGTAATAACGCTATTGAGTATCAGCAGCACTTTTACCTGTTGCTTCTTCTCCCTGCAGATTTCGTAGTAATGTTCAACGAGTTTGATGAGGCTTGGGAACTTTTCAGTGCCTATTATCCTCGGTGTTTCATCAAGATCCATAAAAATCTGATGTCTGACGATGTCACCAGTTTCTGAGGGTTCGGCACGAATTTCCTTAAAGGGCTCGTCTATTATCCTACTGATGTTGATTGGTGTTGCACTACTGAAAACAATCTGATCAAAGAGGTTCTTTATGTAACCCAACATGTATGTGATTGTAGCAAGAGAATATCCATGATAGAGATGAAACTCATCGAAGATGATCAAACTTTTTTCCCTAGCATGAAACAGAAGTTTGAATATCTCCTCACCTCTTGCAAATTTGTAAAGAAAGATGTAATAGAGAATTTCAGGATTGGTCAGAAGAATCCACGGCCTTTGACTCTTGCTCAACGCACCAATTAGAGCTGAGCCTTCAGAACTCTTTCGTTCTTCAGCTAACGCACCAAGGCTTTCTCCATTGATGACAAAAAGATCGATGTCTGCGTTCGGATCCCGAATTTCCCATTTAATATCATCAGAATCCACCACCATGTTTGTTTTTTTGCCCAGCTTCGTGGTGAGGAGGTCGTTCAGAGCGACCGCTTGGTCCCAAATCAATGCGTTAGTGGGATAAACGATTATTGTACTGCCAAATCGTGGTTCTCGTCCGCCTGATTCTACTGCTCTGATAAGGTATGCGAGTGTTTTCCCGCTTGCAGTGGGTGCTCTGAGCAATACGACACGATCTTCGCAATTTCTAAGTTCTGACTGATACTGCCTAAGTCGTATGTTACCAATCCTATCATCATTCTTGTCGGAAATTCCCAGATACAATCTATCGATGGTTAAGGGCATGGTATGTACACACGGGGATATTTTTCAGCGTCAGGCATCGCGATTAGGTACTCCTTCTTCCCATAAAAGCATCTATAGTGCCTTCCTCTCAACAGGGCATTAACTAAAAGCGGAGGTGTCTGCTTGATCAACTCACCCGACTTTATGCTGGTTATGTCGAAAGTTTTCAAATCGTTTACGTTAATTGGGTGACTAGGCGCATACAAACTATCAGATGTCTCGTTTAATGTTAATCTCCTTGAATAGATCCTACAGGGTACCTGTTTTTTCCCAAGTCGTACTAGACCCTCGGGTTTTCCTCCTATTGAAAAAAACTCGAAATGATTCAGCGGCGGCTGTTTGTACTTACGGCCAATTTGAGGGAGACTCACATTTGCCTTGTCTGTAAGCTGCGTGACGGTGGCAACACTATTGAAAGAAAAAGCGACCTTGGGTTGATTTTCCCATGCAATTACACTATGTGCAAACGGTACGTGCCTGCTATCAGAGATAAAAGCGGGAGTCGCGTACATCGATACTGCCATCATGTCGGAGCCATAATGAGGAACAGTTCCAGATACGTTTCTGTGTATTGCACTAACATGTCTGTTTATAGCGTAATTCAATGCGTAATTACCAATGTAATTTGTCATTGTGGTGTCACGTATTCCAAGGGTCGTGAAGAAAAGATAGTCATGTGGTACGATTGTGCAGTGATAAATATCCGTATCTCGCTGCATTTCAGCCATAGTTAGTTCTCCTGTTTCTATTCTCCAAGCTTTTCTACTTCCCGTGCAAATTCAATGGAGTTTGAGAACACCCTTCTCACGAATTGCATGTCGAGCTCCATTTGTTGTACATAGTCAATGAACTCCTCAAGTTCTTTCGGAGAAAGAATCTTTATATTTGCAGGAAATGCGGCGAGTTTTTTGTATTCCTCTGCAATATCACATGTCTGCTCGAATATGTTCTTACCCGTGTATTTTTGACTTGATAATTCTAGAACATATTCCATCGAGGTAACGACTTCCTCATCTCCAACGACGATGCCAGTGATGTAATTCACCACATTTCCTTTCGTTCTTCCTTCGGCACCGTAGCTCTTGCATCTCAGCAGGTTCTTTATAACCAAGACAAGTTCCTGCCACGTCGGAGAATTGATGGAAATTATTGATGGAAAATTGACCAATGGAAGAACATTCTCGGTGGTATTGAGGGCCTGACCTGTGAGCTGTGTTGATTCGCTTACAGCGTTAAATGTAATATTCTCTGCGATCGACTCATACGATTCTAGGGAGAACGCACTGCTATATTCTATCCTGTGTTTTATGTTCCATCTTTTCTTCCACGCACTACGTTTTTCGTCTGTCACAACGGCTCCAAAAAGACTACATCTTGGACACCCACGGCACAGCTTGTCCTTAAGTTCGCATGCAAGTATAGCTTCCTCCTCTACTTTCTCAAGCGGAGATTGCCATTCTTTTCCACCCTTTTGTTCTTCGTAGAGGGATTTGATCATGGCCGCGAATTCTCGCGTTTCTGGAGCCTTTTGTTTCGAGGCAAGAAAGACGACGCGTGTGAATTGATTCGCTCTATCAATTGCCGCAGGAGTAACAGCAAGGTTCAGCTCTCGGGAATCTTCAGTTCGAAGGATCGTGTAGTCGTGGGTCTGTCTTATTAGGAAGATCTGGACAGTTCTAATTGAGCGAAGTAATGGAACATTTTGTAACATCTTTCCTTTGATTTCCTTGACTATTTCAGGTTCTTGTTTAGTCAATCAGTTTCCCCCCGTTTTTAATAGCTGCTTCCTTTTTAGCAGCTGCTCTTTCAGAAATCTCCTTGACTTTCTTATAATAAACTCCGTAGTCGATTGCGGACAAGAGACGTAAGAACTGCCTTTCAGAGCAAGTCTTTCTCAAACCAATGAGAAGTTCTACTGCAGATTTCAAATCATTCACGCCGCCTTGTGAGAGCGGCTTTTTGCTCAGTTGATGGTGAACATTAGAAATGTATCCGATATATGGTTCAACATTGTCTCCAAACTTTGAGGAAGAAACCAGTCCCAGTAGCTTTCCAGCAGGACCCATGATTGAGTGCTTTGAATAGCTTGATTTCTCTGGAATGAAGTCCTGTAAGTAACCCTGGAGTCTTTCAATAACCTCTGAAATCTTTCCTGTTGGCCACATCTCATTGACGGATCCAGTTTGTATGATTATTGGTTTGCGCAATTTATTCGCCTCGAAATGTTGTTTTATAGATGAGGTCCAAGTATTTTAGTAGATCTCCCGACCATCTTGCACCTTGATTGTTAATTCTTACGAGTAACTTGCCAGGTTGCTCTTCAAGAATTCTTAGGATCGTCGATCTGCCGTAGTCGACCTTCAAACGAGAAAGCTGGACAGAAATCAGGAAGAGTGCAGAAAGCCACTTGAGGGTTTTATCAAGCTCGGTTATTTTGATCCATCCGTTTTGACCGTTGAATTTCTCAGACATCGCTCGTAGGGAGGATTGTGACGGCGTAGTAGTATATCCAACATACTTTCCCTGTCCCAAATCATTTTCATCTAGGACAGTTGCAGAAAAGATTCTGGAGAGCAAGCACCGAATAAACAACTTTCTAATGGCGATCGAAGACTGTGGCTCTTTCACTTCAGAATCTATGCTTCTCCTTGTCATCATCATCAAGTAGTTTGGAGATATGTACATTGGCACCGCATTGGTTATTTCCTCGTTCACTTCCCGGATATACAGCTGGTTGATCCTACACTTGTCTTCATTTATGGCCTTAACCACATCCTCGCCACTTTTTGAATCAACGGGCGGCTCTGTCATAATAGAAAGGTCAATGAAACCGTAACGCTTTGCGACGTTATCTATGGCCTTTTCGAGGCGTCTGAAGTCGGTGGGATGGGTAGCTCTTGAAATCTCTTCCAAGTCCTCAGACCAGACTATCTGCGCCCACCGTTCCACCGAATTGATATTTGGAAATTTGCCAATGTCGTAAGCCAAGGAGTTTAGTATCTTTTGCCACCTTGCATGCTCATCTCGTGAAAGCGTTGATTGCGGGAGGACGTAGTACACATCTCCTCTGTCAGTCAGAAGATGCCTTAGCTTTGCCTCAAAATCACAGAGGATGCATGCGTTTATCTTGTTACTCGTGCCAAGCCTGCTTCCTGCAACCAAGTGGTCGTGATAAATCTGAGAATTTCCAAACAATTCTGCTTGAGCCGCGACTTGCGCCACTCCTCCACAGCATTCACAAATAGGTGTGCCTTTTCGTAGTTTCCCTTTTTCTATGCAGGTTGTCAGATCTTCCACCATACGTTGTAAAGTGGATGTTTCGAGTGGAGATGCGATGTCCGCAACGAGGATTTCTGCGATTATTTGATACTTGTTCGGAACGTGTTTGTCCCATATTTTTTTCAACTCGTACGTACAATTCTTGAATGCTTCGAGAACTTTCTTTCTCCACCGATCATAGTCCGCATAAATCGGGCTGGATATCAGAGACTCGGCCACTTGCAGTCTAGCGGTAATTGAAGTCTGATTCGCTATCTTCGGCCATTTCTCAAGTGATTTCCCATCGATATCCAGTGAAGAAATCAATTTTCTGTTGATTAGGTTGTTCGTCAGCTGCAAAATAGCATCATATTCTTTTGCAGGCGCAGCTTCTACGAGTGCCTTTTGGATGGCGAAAAGAACTATGAGAAGATTATAATCGGCATTGAAGCGCGCAAAGTACGTTCTGTTTGTCGAATCATCGGACCTGAGTATCCCACAGAAGGCTTTGAAGAAATCGGCTTTCTTGTCATCCATTTCATCTTGATTCTTTATATTTGGAGCTGCGAACCTCTGTGACGACACGAATTGCCAGAAGGCGTCGATTGTCTTTTCACTGAGAAACAGAAATTCGGGAGCTGCGATAACAGTGGCCGGGAGACTTCCAAATGAGGATTTAGCTAATCTTAAGGAGTACTCAGATAGAGTACGTTCTATATTGTCTCTAACTGACTGGATAATTCTTTCATGGCTTATCACAGGAGCCTTTTCGATGTTTGACATGTACACTGTACCGTTAGGAAACCACTGAATTGGACGCCATCCAGCCTCCACAAACTGATCTTCCAAGGCCTTGTGGAGAAATTGAGTTAGAATGCCTCTAACTGATGATACTTTTGAAAATGTCAAAAACAATTTTGACATGATTGTGCCAGTTCGGCGCACATCTGCGCATTTGTCGACAGAACGTGATGATGCCATCACGTCAGCCAAATGAACGATTTCTGTAATAGCTGGCAAAACTATACTGGGGGCTTTCTTGAAAGATCGGGAGATACCACCTGCGTCTTCTTGCTTTCCAAGATTTGTAACTGACCATATAACTTCATCCCACATACCCGGGTAATGATCTGCAAGAGGCCATTTGAGCAGAGTCTTTAATCTCTCAACAACCGGCCTTATGTCCTCGTCTTTTTGGTGTCCAAAATTGAGAGGTTCAGGTCCTTCATCATTCAAGAATTTGACTACTGCTGTCTGGTACTGAGCAGTTGCTTTTCCTGCGTCGTGGAGAAAACCTGTAAGTAGTGTTTGCATCCTTAACTTTTCGGCTCCATTAATGGCTTTTATCTCAATCAGGTAGTCCAGAATTGATGATGATACAGAGGCCACATTGAGACAATGAGATAGCAAAGATTGGTGAGCTTCCCTGTTGAATTTCGCATATTTCAGATGCCACCCTTCTTTGATTCCAAAGTCCCTAAGGGGTATTAGGAATTCCGCCCAATATGATGCCATAGCCACTAACCACAGAGAGACTAAGGTATCATAAAACATTTCGGCCTATTTTTATGGAATTCAACTATTCCACACATTTGCATCACCAAAATTCATTGCGACAGGAGCCTGCTCATGATGACGACATTCTTGATGCCTTGTGTAAAAATTTGCCAGTCTAATTAGGCTGAACTCTGTTGCAGTTCTGGTCTGATGTTATATTTGACAACTCCGAAGCCTGCTGTTCTCTCCATACCCACATTCGAGTACTCGGCAAGCTTGGCAAGCTTGTTTGTAATCAAGCTGAATTCGGAATCCCCAACTATCCTGTAGGCGCACCACCCTGCAAACCCTATCTTCATACTCTTTCCTGCCGTGACCGTAAGTGTTCGCAGGTCATAAGCTGAAACGGTGGTACTTCTAGCCATCCATTCTTTGTACTTTGTATGAACCACTTTGCCAAATTTTTCAGACATGCACGAATCCCAAATCCTCATGAGGTTAGGAAAGACGGAAAGCGGCTCAGGGAATACTTGATCAAACTTGGAACCTATCTTTGCCAGATGTGTGGGTGTATCAAATATCATCTTGAAAAGCTTGGCATCCTGCACGTTTTCAAAGTCCTCCGACCTGACGGTCATAGAAGCTACCTTGAAGGACGTGTCATAAATCATCATGCTCTCGTTGGCTGAAAAGAAATCAAGCACATTCTTCGCTATACTGTCATTCAGAAATCTGATCTTGAAAATGCATGGCGATGATGCATCCAGCTGGTAGCCATCTGCAAACTTTTTCGTCGACTTGAAATACAGCGGTGTAACAGAATAAGGCTTGACAGAATTGGGCTCGTGCAGATTCTGTGAAAGTGCAGGATTTACCCTGTTGAGGATATGTAATGCCAAGCCTCTAGCTACATAGCCCGTAAAGAGGGGCATCTTGACACTCTTTTCTGCGAAAGTCTTTACTTCAAGCTCTGTGGCCAATCAACAAAGTATCAAACGCTCCAGTATATTAGATTGGACATACATAGCGATATTCCAGATTGCAAAACACAATCCGGTTCAGAGCAGTAACACAAATCCCAAGCTGCGGATCCGCTAAATGTATAACCCAGCATCTCTTACTGTCTTGTGCTCAAATGATGACCTGTTATCCAAGTGAGCTACAAGCGATGAAGAGATTACGACGGTCTGATGAGGGTTCTGTCAAGTCTTGAGACTCAACTTCGATGCATCGACTCTGAGGATTAGTGGATAGGAATCATCCACGTTCCTCGTCACTGCTTCACCTGCATCGCCTTTTGAACTGCCGAACCTCAGCAGCCCTTTCAGAGATAGGTTCATGGCCGCCAGAACATCGCGGTCAAACCATCTCTTACAGCCTTCGCACCAGAGGTCTCTCCTGTGTCCAGGATCCATGCTCCCTTGGGTTCTCTTCCCGCATCGAGGGCAAAGCTTCGAGGTTCCTCTGGTTTCATGTTTGGATAACTGGATTAGCGGAACGCCTTCCCAAGCAGCTTTGTATTCAATCTGCCTTCTAATTTTTCCAAACGACCATCCGCTATTCATTACATATCGATGCTGTCTGTTCTGACCATTACCTTTGAGATATAACCTACGAATGTTTCTGATATCTTCAAGAACCAGCATTGTCTTATTCTTTTTAGCTGTTTCTACTACCGTTTTAGTTACCCTGTGAAGTATTTGGTTAATCCTGTTTCTGCCTCTCTTGCCGTACTTCGATGCGATTCTTCTTCTTATCCTGGTGTCGTTTCTCTTGAATGACTTTATGACATCTTTGGTTAATTCTGCTATCTCTGTGGTTTCTGATAAATCATAGTGTACTACTCTTTCACAGTTACCAACAGTAATGTTCCTCAAATTTCTGTCAATACCGTTTGTGCTGGAACATTCGATATTGGCAATATCTTTTGAATAAGATATGCTGACGGAATTATTTGCTGTTAGTGTAAAAGATCGCACTGTTAGCGACGGGTCAGATAACAAAACTTGTCGGGTGTGAGCATTAAGTGGGATGTCGTAGTAGTTCTTGCTGCCAAGTGGAATTCTTAATACGCCATCCTTGATCTTGAAGCCGTAACATGATGTGAGGATGAGTTTTTTGGTACACGGATCTCTGGTGGGGAAGCCCCTCTTAATGGATTTCTTCCTGTTAGCAAGAATACCTGCCGCCCTAGAAATTGCACAAAGCTTGTAATAAGATATGATGTCATATTTGCTAAGCTTTGAATATGCTAATTGGCATAGTTTCTTCATGGAAGATACATTGTTACCTAGACCGATTTTGATGCAATCGTTAGTCATCTTGGTAAAGATATCTAACAATCGTAAAACATCTGAAGATAGATTACAGCTCTGTTTAATACATTTTATAGCGAGCGTCAGATTAAAACATATTAAAATATCTTGAGATTAAAAAAGTTTCATTGCTGGCGAAACCAAACAATCTACCTACTAACGATGAGTAATTCGTGTAACTGCTTTAGGATTCTGGATGTTGCACCCCATATCACATATCCGTTGTAGGAGAATTTGTACACGTTCCTGGCAAGGTGGTAGTGCTCCTTGTCTTCCTCCATGCTCAAAAGCGTCTCGATGAGAGGAACGTCTATGACCTCCTCAACCTCGTCTGCGGATATATTGTACTCTGGCAGGCTGTCCTGAACTGTGACAAATGGCACGATAAAGTGATTCGATGTCATGGTCCTGACTGCCTGCAGGCTTCCAATCACGTCAGACGGTCTGAAGGTGATGCCTATCTCTTCCCTAGTTTCGCGCAAGGCCGTATGGAGCAACGATCCGTCGTTTTTGGCGTAGCGGCCTCCGGGAAAAGAGATCTCCCCCTTGTGCAGCTTGACGTTTGAGCTTCTCTTTGTCAGAAATACGTGGGGCTTGTCCTGATGGTAATGGATTATCAGGAGCACCGCGGCAGGGACGGCTTTTGCTGCATCATCTACCGCATAGGGTTTTCTTACCAGCGCCTGTCCAAGAGAATTTATCAGCTCGTCCTTGCGCACAGCAATACCGGTGGCATATCGACTTAATTCTGTTTTGCTGGATTGCATTTAATAAGGCCGGATCATGCCCAAATGCTGGCAAACGATGAAGATAACCTACGAGCTGAACCCGCCAAAGATAACCGGTCAGGGAACATTTGACAGGGCCCGGCTTGATGCAGACATGCAGTCGGTCGCGCAGCGGGCATCCCGGCTCAAAGGGCTTGTCGACGGCATACACCTGACAGACTCGGTGCTTGGAATTCCAAGGGTTTCAAGCATAACTATGGCCGGGTTTCTAAAGAGATTCAGCAACGACATCAAGTTCAGCTGCAGCCTGCGCACGGCTGACCGAAACTACACTTCGCTATGCCAGGCGGCGATCGATGCCATCATGCTTGACGTTGACAGCCTCCTCATTCTGATGGGGGACACGCCTGCCGACGGCCGCGATTCAGGACTAAAGCCAAGCGTTGCCATCAAGATGCTCAAAACTGAAGGCTACGACGGCCGGATAAAGCTCAACCTGTCCTTCCCTGCCAGGATAAAGGACAGATCGTCGCCAGCCATACAGAACAAACTGGATGCCCGGCCCCATGCGTTTGTGACGCAGTCTATCTCCTCGCTTTCAGACCTTGGTGAGATCGTTGACCTGGCCAAGCCAAACGGTATCAAGGTTGTTGCCTGCATCATGGTGCCTGCAGACAAAAACAAGCAATCAGCAGAAATGATCGGCCTTGACTGGAGCCAGTACGAAAGAAACCCGGTTGATTTTGTAAAAAATGCGGCCGGCATGGCCGACGGCGTCCTTTTAACCTCGCCTAACAGCTTCAAGTCGGGCTTGGAGCTTTTGGACCAGCTCTGAGGTTTACTTTTTCCTCTCCACTACCTCGCCTTTCAATTCTTCAAGGACCTGCCTGTGGTACACGCGCAGCTCTTCATCTTCTGGCAGCCGCGGCCTCCTGTGGTCGATGGAGATCTCTTTTTTTATAGTGCCCGGCCTTCTGGTAAAGACCACGACCTTGTCGCCAAGGCAAACGGATTCCGTGACGTTGTGGGTGATGAAGACTATGGTCTTTTTTGTGCGCGCCCAGATCAGCTGCAGCTCGACTAACAAGAGATCCCTTGTCTGGCTGTCCAGCGCAGCAAAGGGCTCGTCCATCAAAAGGACCTCCGGGTCGATGGCCAGCGCCCTAGCTATCGCAACACGCTGCTTCATGCCGCCGGAAAGCTGGTAGGTGTACGCATCGGCAAATTTGGTCAGCTGCATCATGTCAAGGTACTGCATGGCAATTTCGTTCCTCTTCCTCTTCTCGATGCCTTTGACCATCAGGCCAAACTCCACGTTGTCTATTACCTTGAGCCAGGGAAACAGCGCATTTTCCTGAAAAACCATTATCCTGTCGGGGCCCGTCTCGCTCACCGGCCGTCCGTCAAGTATGATCTCGCCCTCCGAGGGCTTGTCAAGGCCTGCAAGTATGTTCAGAAAAGTGGTCTTGCCGCAGCCGGAGGGTCCCACAAAACACACGAACTGGCCATCGTCGATGGACAGGCTGATGTCCTTGACTGCAGCCATCTGAATGGCCTGGCCGTCCTGAACGGCCGTGAAATACTTGCTGATGTTTCTTGCCTCAAGCTTTGCCAAGAGTCTGTCACTGCAACCTAGACCAGATCGCTGGTATCGCCAAATTGCTTCATCTTTTGTATGCGGCGCATGTCTAAAATCGTTATGATGGCTCCGGCAGCGAGGATGACTATGCCGGCGATGAGCAGAAAGCTGAACGCAAATATCGTCGTAGTCGATGACAGGCTCAGGCTCTTGCTGGCCACCGTCTGCTGGTCTCCGACAAACGCCACGATCTCCAGATCACTGCTTGATGGATTGGTAATCAGAAGAGTATAATTTCCTGCAGTGGTGGCTGGAAAAACCTCAAACTGGAAGGGCGGCTCGATTCTTTTGTCAAGAATGGTGTCACCGGCCGGACCTGTGACCTTGATCGGCGTCTGGCCTGCGGATTCGGGGATTGCGACAAAGTATGCCCCCTGACCAGCTTCAGTGAACTGTCTGATCTCTTGGGTGCCGTTTGGGCTTATGGCATACTTGGAGACATCCTGCAGGTTAACAAACTGTGTACCGTAGTAGCCCAGTATTGCAAAACTGATTGCAGAAATGACACCTCCTGCAATCAACAAGATGTGGCCCCGTCTTAAGTGCAATTTTAATTGAATAACCTTTTCAAGCATATTATATAATCCTATCAAGGGCAGCACGAGAGTCCAATCATGGACCGATATTTGGTCCTCGGAGGCATCAGTTCTAAAGCACGAAATATTCTGCTTCCGGGTGGTGCACGACTATGGCAGCCGTCGACTGGTCCGGCACTATCTGGCCTGACTCGGTGAGGGTCATACCCGATTTTGATGGGTCAAGGATCTGCCACACGATGTGATGCTGCATGATGTCCGGGCAGCTTGGGTAGCCCCAGCTGTAGCGCAGACCCCTTTTTTCGCCTATGCCAAGCTCGTTTCGAATACGTGCATTGACCCACTCTGCCATGGCCTCCGCGGTTTCCACCGCCAGACCATGCAGGTAGTACGCGTCAGTGTACCTGTCTTCTTTGTTCCATCGGTCTATTGTTTCCGTCACTTTTGAGCCGACGGTGACAGCCTGAAAAGCAACAACGTCGTTTTCCCCGAAATAGTCTGCAAGACAGAGATGCTTTTCCTTTGATGATCGTGGAAATTCAAAGACGAGTTGCCTTCCGTCATCCAGGTCAACGGCCAGTCTGCCGCTACCCCCCTTGCCTATGGTCTGGTTGTGGCAGCTGAAATAGCCGTAAACCGCCTGCGGGGCAAACAACTCTTCGTCTATAACGCGCCGGGTCCACTCTGCAAACAGCCTATCTGGGTCGCTTTCTGTCGCGCCCCTCCCCCTGATGCCCCACTGCAGCACAAACAGCGACTTTTTGTTGATATACTTCCACACCTGGGCAAGATCGATCTGAGAAGGTCCAAGCCTGATCCTTGCATTCATGGACGGCGGGCAGGGCGGCTGGACTGGCCTGATGCCGCTAGACGGCAATTCGGTATCTGCAACAACCTGCTTCCTGTCGTCCCATTTTTCCAGTTTTTGCCGCCATTCCTCAACAAAATGCTTCCTGTCCCTGGAGACAAGCGTGTTCATCACCTTCAAGCCGTCAAACGCGGTCTTGCAGTAAAACACACCGGAGTCATAGATGCCACCGTCCTTTGCTATCCTGTTGATGTAGCTGCTGTTGATGGCAGCGCCTCCACAGAGGACTGGAATTTCCATCTTGTTCTGCCTTGCATGCTCTACAAAGTGCTGCATCTGCTTGGATGTTGAGACCAGCAGGGCCGAAAGTCCCACGGCATCCGGCTTGACCTCGTCTATCTTTTCTAGGATCTTTTGCAATGGCACCTGCTTTCCAAGGTCATAGACCGTGTAGCCGTTGTTGACAAAGATCGTCTTTACCAGGTTCTTGCCGATGTCATGGACATCTCCGTAAACGGTGCACAGGACGAGCTTGCCCTTGCTCACGCCCTCCTGCTTGATCAGGTATTTTTCCAGCTCTGCTACGGCAGCCTTCATGCACTCTGCCGATTTGAGGACAAAGGGCAGTATCAGTTCGCCGGCGCCAAACTTGTCGCCCACCTCCTTCATGGCTGGAAGCAGGACCTCGTTGAGGGTCTTGACGGCAGCTTCATGGGCTGCCTCCTTGGGCGCTTCTATGGCAAGCCTGCCGTTCACGCTGACTAGCTTGGCATCGGCTATCCTGTCAGCGATGGCCTGCACAACATCGTCTTCGATGCCGTCTTTGAGCCTGTTGACTATTCTAAAGTGGCAACGCCGGCTTGCCGTCCAGCTTGGGTCGACCTCTACGCGCTTGCCGGCAGCCGATACAGTAGCAGCCTTGTCTGCCTGAAAATAGGCTATCAGCTCTGCCAGCGCGTTTGGATGCCTGTTGAATATCAGGTCCTCTGCCAGCTTTTTCTGTTCATCGTTTATCTCGGGGTACGGGATGATATCTTTGGCGTTGATGATGACTGCATCAAGGCCTGCTTTGAGAGCGTGGTGCAGGAAAACAGAGTTCACTATCTTTCTTGCGTTTAGCGGAAGGCCAAAGCTGACGTTGCTTAGGCCAAGCACGGTAAAAGAATCGGGAAACCTCTGCTTGACAAGGCGTATCCCTTCAAGCGTGTTTTTCGCCGAATCCGCAAATTCAGCCTCGCCTGTAGCCAGCGTGAATGTAAGCACGTCAAACATGAACTGCCAGGATTGCAGGCCGTACTTTTTGCCTGTCTCGTAGAGCAGCTCTGCCACCTCAAGCTTTTCCTGCGCGGTCTTGGCCATACCCCTTGGTCCTATGCACATGGCAATGGCCGGCAGGCCGTATCTGGCCATCATCGGCGCCAGCGCATGAAAGCGGCTACCATCACCTTCAAGGTTTATGGAATTGATTATCGGCCTGCCCGGTATCTGCTGGACTGCGACTTCGATGACCTTGGGGTCGGTTGAGTCAATGACAAGCGGCGCGTCTATCTCAAGGCTCAGTCTCTTGACCAGCTTTTTCATGAATTCAAGCTCGTCTGAGCGTTCGGTTGTGGCAACGCAAACGTCCAGGCAGTGCGCGCCGTCTTCAACCTGCATCCTTGCCAGGTCTATCAGGCCGTCTAGATCGTTGTTCAGCACCAGCTCTTTGGCCTTTTTGGAACCCTGTGTGTTCAGGCGTTCTCCTATAATCAGGGGCGGCGGCTCCTGCCTCAGGTCCACCGCCTTGAGGGCCGAGCTGGTCCGGGGAATCTTCAAGCCTCAAAAAAGTAACCGGCACGCCTATATTTGCTATTCAGCTGGCCCTGTCAAGCACTTTTCTCAGCTCGGCAATGTGCTGGGGGTTTGTGCCGCAGCAGCCGCCGATCAGGCGCACGTTTCTGTACTTGGCGACGAATTCGGTCATAGAATCTGCTATTTCAGCCGGTGTCATCTTGTAGACGGCCCTGCCGCCCTCGTTATGCGGCATGCCGGCGTTTGGCATAACCAGAATGGGGAGATCCTGCTCTGCCAGCCACCTGACGCTTGGCGTCATCTCTACCGGGCCTGTAGAGCAGTTTAGGCCAAAAACATCGATGCCCATGTCGCTTACGGTGGTGTAGGCTGCCTGCACGTTGGTTCCAAGCAGCATCTTGCCGTACTGGTCCAGCGTCACGTTGGCTATTATCGGGACCTTTCTGCCAACCTTTTCCATGGCCATGTGGCAGGCCTCTATGGCTATCTTGACCTCAAGTATGTCCTGGCTGGTCTCGATGAGCAGGGCATCCACTCCTCCAAGAATCAAGCCCTCGGCCTGAAGCATGAAGGCTTCTCGAATCTCGTCCAGCGGTTTCTGCCCAAGGTCCGGGTCGTTTGAGCTTGGAAGATACCCAGTCGGGCCCATGGAGCCTATTACATACCGCGGCTTGTCGGTGAATTCGCTGGCCGCCTCACGCGCCAGCTCTACAGCTTTTCTGTTCATTTCAACTGTTTTGTCGCCATAGCCGTATTCGTCAAGCTTGAACTTGTTTGAGCCAAAGGTGTTGGTCTCGATGCAGTCTGCGCCAGCCTGCAGGTAGCTTTTGTGTATTTGTTTGATCCATTCCGGTCTTGACAGGATGAGGCCGTCGTTAAAGCCGTCCTTTCCATCCGGGAAATCCTCCGGCTTGGGGTTCAGCTTCTGTATCTCGGTTCCCATGGCCCCGTCAAAAAGGAGAACCCTTTTCTTTACAGCCTCAAGGAAAGATTCTGGCACAAACACCGGGACGTATTTTGCAGTTTAATACCTTTGGACATAATGGGCAAGATCTGTTGACACTTGGCCTCTAAACTGCATTTTTCAACATCTCGCAGATATGATGACCGCAATAGTCCAAGAAGTACCTCAAACAATCAACCAGCCAGAAATTGTCGTACCGCCACACGTTCTCATTGTAGGCAAAAAGTATGCAACAGACTACCTTGCACCGGCGCTGTTCAGACTGGCGTCTACCAACGAGCTGCTGATCAGGGCAAAGGGCAGCCTCAGCATCGTGACAGCCGTCAACGTTGCCGAGCTTGTCAAGCGCGACGTAACAGACATTGTAACAAAGTCTATCTCGATAGGAACAGAGGAAATGGTAGTTGAAGGTTCAAGCAGGCGGGCGTCTTACATAGAGATCCATCTTGCCAAGAAACAACAAGTTACTGAAGCAGCCAAGCCAAAGACAAGAAGAAAGTCGACTGCCACAAGAAAGAGGGCTAGCAAAAAGACCTCTGAATAACTTTATCTTTGTCGGCCGGATCCAAACAGGCTCATGATACTACTCAGTATCATTCCTATTGTAGACGACGATCCGAATTCCTGAAACTGGGGTATAAAATGCACCGAAAACAGCGCGCCAAGAGCTACCAGAGAACCGTATTCTGTGATTTTTTTCAGCGTGGTCCTCTCGCTGTTGAAAGGTGCAAGAAGCATGCCCAGAACCCATGTGCCAAACAGCCAGATCATCACCTTGGATGCAACAAGTGACGGAACAGTAAATGCCACACCGAAATACATGGCCGTCACGAGAAAGTCGACCTTCATCATGTTTGCAAATATCTTGTTGAACGTCTTCATCCGCACTATGTAATGACCAAAAACCGCACCCATCAGGGCCACGGCCGCCGCGCTTGCCGCAACATAGGGAATGTTGTCAAAGCATTGCAGGAACAAAACTCTGGGATCGACGCTTCCGCAAAAGACCTGTGTTGCAACCATCACCATCAGGAAAGTCTTAACAATTACACTGGCTGTGAAGAGCAGAGCTTTGTGTCGGGTTTCGATAGCTTGACTTTTCAATGGCTTACTTCCCTTGGCTGTTATGTACGGTAGATGACATCATAGATACTTAAGGATTGGTATCACGGCGTGACGCGCGACATGGTGCGGGGGAACAGCACTGTGTCTTTGATGTCCTCGACGTTGGTTATCCACCGAATAAGCCTTTCAATGCCAAGGCCAAAGCCGCCATGCGGCACCGAACCGTACTTGCGCAGGTCCAGGTACCAGTCATAAGCGTCGGGGTTCAAACCTTCTTTTTTGATCCTGTTTACTATGGAGGCCATGTCGTCTTCCCTCAGGCCTCCGCTGGTTATCTCGCCAAAGCCGTGGGGGGCCAACATGTCTGCAGTCAATCCAACGCCCTGCTTCTCCGGGTCTTCCTTTACGTAGAAGGGTTTGACTGCTATCGGGTAGCCTACCACAAATACCGGCTTGTCCGCATCCTTGGTCAGCTCCCTTTCCGAATCAATGCTCAGGTCATCACCAAACTGGATATCGCGCCTGCTTCCGTCCTCCTGCACTACCTGGAAGCCTTTGGACTGGAGTATGTCTATGGCCTTGCCATAGGGTATCCTTTCAAAGGGTGGCTGCACCTTTTTGAGATCGCTGACATCTCTTTTCAGGAATTCCAATTCCTCGGCTCTTTCCGTTATGGTGTTCTGGATCACATACGACACCAATTGCTCCTCCGTGCTCAGTATGTCTTCCAGCGTGACCCACGGGGCCTCGGCCTCAAGGTGGGAAAATTCTGCCAGATGCCGCACTGTCCTTGACTTTTCAGCCCGAAACGACGGGGTAAGGCTCCAGACCGGTCCTAAGGAGAATATCATGACCTCAAGGTACAGCTGCGCGCTCTGCGAAAGGTAGGCCTCCTCGTCAAAGTACTTTAGCTTGAACAATGTCGAGCCGCCTTCCACTGCCCCCTTCACTATGGTAGGCGCGGTTACCTCCATCCAGCCGTTTTCCACAAACCACCGCCGGCCGTAATGAAGCACCGAAGCTCGGATCTTGGCTATTGCGATCATCTTGCGAGTCCGCAACGTCAAGTGCCGCTTGTCCAGCAACAATTCGTCGCTCTGGTACTCGCCTATCGGGTAATCGGGTGGGGCGATGTTGAACGTTTTCAGGGTCTTGCCCTTTATCTCAAAGCCTCCCTCTGGAGCCCTTGAATCCTGGCTTACTGTTCCAGTAACTTCCAAGGATGATTCGATGGTCAGCCCAGCAGCCTTTTCGGCTGGAAACACACATTGGATGACGCCGCCCCTGTCGTCGCGAACAAGCACAAACGCGTTCTCCTTTTGCTTGCGCAGCCTGTGCACCCACCCGCGGATCGTGACTTCCCTGCCAACAAAATCCTGAGACTTGACATCCTTTGTCCGGAGGTACATTTACAATGATTTCGAATTTTCCTAGTTGATAAGTGTTCTTGCAAAAATAGGAGAAGAACTGGATACAAAAATCTGAGTATGTTATGCTAAAATCGCCATGACATTACGAAAATCCTGCCACTCTGCGCGGTCCGTCAGTTAGACTTTGTACCATGGCCATCAGCCGAAAAGCACTTCGATTACACCCAGCACTACGGCGAGGAGCACCAGCACGATGATGTTTACCGTAAGTACTCTCTTTGCCTTTTGCTTTTCATAGTATTTACGCGGCGATATGCCCTTTGCAAGAAATATCGCCATGAAGCCAATGATCATGCCGATTATGTTGGAAAGCAACACAAGCGATGAGCCGACGGCTATCTCGGCCGAACCCAAGCCAAGTCCAATGCCAGTAGTGGTGGCAGGCGGGACGAGGGCGACTGCTATAGCGACGCCCACAATTATCTCCGGTATGGCCGTTAAAAGCGCCAAACCGCCGGCTATGCCAAGCATGACTGCGACTACTATGAGTATGGGGCTCACCCCGGTTCTGGACTGGATCTCTGGCGTAATCTCAATGGAGTAAAATGCTGAAAGCGCCAGCGTCAGGACGGCAGCAAGGCCTATCGAAGAGCCTATCATGGCACTTCCAAACATTAAGGATTCTTCGATGCGCTTCTGCCTTCCAAGGACAGAGTTGAGAGCAAAGGACGATATCGGCCCCAATAGCGGCGAGATGAGCATCGCACCGATAATTACTGCAACGTTGTTTGACACAAGTCCGACGAGCGCGACCACCGTCGCCACCAATATCATGAAATAGACATCCCTTTTCCTTGAAAGGAAAGCGTCTGTCTTGGCGATCAAACCCTCTATAGGACCGGTCTTTTTATCTTGATCTTGTCCTTGATTGATTGGAACGCGGATATGGTGCTTATATCCGGGTCTCCATGGGGCTCCATCTCTTCTTTTAGAAATGCCTCGAACTTGTGCAGGTAATCTGAAATGGTCGATTCGGTTTTGTGGTGTGTTATCACATTGATGCGTTGGCTGGTGTCAAATTTCTTGGCAATCATGTCCACCAACGTGCCGGCTATTTCTCCGGGGCATGTGATTATGTAGTGAAAGCACGCTACCTTGTACGACTCCGCAGGAGTCTTGACATAAGGTACCTGGAACTCTTCGAGTATCTTTTCTATCTCCTCTGCCTGATTGGGATAGAGTGTAATTTCTATTTGCTCCACTTGCATCTTATTATAAAAAAGTACGTATTTTAACGCTTAACAAATGAATTTCGATGTCTAACTTTTGAAACAATCTGCCTGCCGGTGTCTGGAGTTTTGACAATTTTGGATGCTTTTCAACCATCTGAAATTCTTGCCAGTCCCGAATGAAACAGTCCTGATTACACCCCATTTCATAACATGCGAAAAAAAGGTGGGCGCGTAATGTCTACTCGGGCTCGCTCTAGGCAGCTTTTCTTCCTCTCACAAAGAAGGCTGCAGCTACGCCGCCAAAAACAGCTCCAAGGATTCCTACAAAGGCCCACGTCTGCTCTCCTGATATGGACAGGAGCGCGGTTCCCGAGCCGCTCTTCGGGTTGTTCAAGGCTTCGATGACCTTCCTCTTTGCTAGAATGGTGTGCTCGTTGCATTCAGTCCTGTCGATGCCGTACTTTTCACATTCCTCAAGCTGCTCCCGAGTTACGGCGCCTGTTGGATTTCCTTCAGTTCCGTACTGTGCATAGGAGCTTTGCAGACCTGCTGCGGCCAGCGCTATCGTCGCAGCCAGGATGGCTGTTACCAGTTTATTTTTCATGCATAAACTACGGAAGCAGTTGTGATAATCCTGCGTTCCGCACGCGCCGTTTCATTTCTGTTCTGCCATCAGAACAGGTCTTTCGCATCGGTACCTGACGAGAACGTATGCAACAAACCCAATAACGGCGGCCCCGGCAAACAGCATGGCAGCGGTGACAGGTCCGGTCATGGTGCTGCTGTCTGCAAGCACCGCCTTCTGCTTTGACATCTCGATTACTTCTTCTATGGTGGGCTGGTTTCCTCCCTGACTTGGGATGGGTTGGGCAGGATACACAGCAAGCGCCGGCTGGGTCTGGACATACTGGGACAGGAAGACGGCCGCGGCCAAGGCAACTGCCAGTGCGGCAGCGCCGGGAACAACAAGGGTCCAATGGTGCTGCTCTTCGCTGTCTTCGGCTTTCTTGACGGCCCTTTCATACAGGCTGTACTTCCACATCTTCCATGCCTCTATCCAAAAGATGGCTGCTGCAGCTGCCGACACGGCCGTTGCATAGACATTCCAAGCATCCATCAAGAAAAGCAGGAGTGGGATGGCCGAAAAGACCGTGGCGTAAAACGCCAGCCTTGGAACCGTGAACCGGCCAAAGTCGACGTACTGTTCCAAAGCCTTGACTTTGACCTTTCTTGTTACAAATACCCTGCCATAGTTGTCGCGTGACACAAGGCTCATACCGATCAGCTTCTCTATCTGGTATTCCGTCACGCTGGGGCTTGATAATCCCAGATCCCGCTGGATCTCTCTTATCCCGCTAGGATCTCTTTTCCTCTGAAGATACAAGTAAACCTGCAGAGTCCTGCCTTGCAGCCTGCGCTCTAGGTCCTTCTCGTCCATCGGGCGTTCTACACACAAGGCGCATTTAAGGAGAACCAACGATCCTGGCCGGCAGGCCCTGTTCTGCAGCTAGAACATTGAAAATCTTTTACATTTCAATAGACGTTGTTGCAAAGCTGACAATGGACACGGTTATAATGGCCGTTGGCCGATACCACAGACATGGAATCCCGTGTCTGGGAGTGCCTAGAGAGTCGCAAGATATTCGAGGCAAAGGACGAAAGGACCACGTTCATGGAGCTTTACCAGGACCGGGTCAGGACGCCTTCTGGCAGCATTTTCAGTTATACGCGATACATTTCGTCAGACGTCGTCATAGTGGTGCCCTTCCTTGACAAAGAGAGAATGGTCATGATACGGCAGTACCGCTATCCGCTAGACAAGGTGATGCTCGAGTTTCCGGCCGGCCACGTGGAAAATGGCGAGGACCCGGCAGCCACTGCATACCGCGAGCTGGAAGAGGAGACCGGCTACAGGGCCAAAACAATGCAGCAGGTCTATCAGTACCACCCGTCGGTCAGCAAGTCGCGGCAGATAGTACATGTCTTTAGGGCAGACGACCTTGTGGAAGGCAAAATCAACCGCGAGGGGACCGAGATGATGGACACAGAGATTGTAAGCATCGACAGGCTGCAGCAGCTAATAGTGGAGGGCAAGGTGGAGAACGCCGGCACGCTGATATCCTACCTGCTGTGCTGCACAGGCATGAAGATAAAGACGGAGGGCTGAAAGATGGCAGATACAATGAATGCCATGGTGTTAAACAGGCTGGCCGCCATTGAAACAAGGCCGCTCAAACTTACACAGATTCCGATGCCGCAGGTAAAGAAGGGAAACGACGTTTTTCTGGAGATAGAGGCCTGCGGCGTCTGCCGGTCAAACCTGCACCTGATAGAAGGCGACTGGAAAAAGTATGGCATCCCGCCCAGATTGCCGGTAATACCGGGGCATGAAATCGTCGGCGTGGTAAAAAAGACCGGTGAGCGGGTCAAAAACGTCAAGACCGGCGACCGGGTCGGCATCCAGCCGCTTTTCAGCTCCTGCATGAAGTGCGATTACTGCCATGAAGGTCGTGAAAACCTCTGCGACCATGCCGAGATAACCGGCGAGACCGCGCAGGGCGGCTACGCAGAATACATACTGGCCAGCGAGGATTTTGTCACGCCGGTCCCTGACAGCATAGACTCCGAGCATGCCGCGCCTTTGTTCTGCCCCGGCATAACTGCGTACAAGGCAGTCAAGGCAAGCGAGCCGGCCGCCGGCAGGTCTGTCGGCATCTTTGGGATAGGCGGCGTCGGCCACCTAGCTATCCAGATAGCCAAGCTATACGGATCAAGGGTTGTGGCAACATCGCGCAGCAAAAACCATCTGGACTTGGCAAAAAAGATGGGGGCCGACAACGTTGTCGTATACCAGGAATCGCAGGGCCAGTTCCTGAAGAACCTGAAGAAAGAGGAAGGGCTGCTTGACAGCGCCATAGTGTTTGCCCCCTCAGAGCAGGCCATCGATACCGCCGTCAAGTCAGTCAGGAAGGGCGGCACGGTAATAGTCGGCGTCTTTGGCAACGTGCCAGAGTTCCTGTTCTACGAGGAAAAGACCATCCGTGGAAGCGTGATAGGCTCAAGAAAGGACATGGCTGACCTTGTCAGGCTGGCTTCTGAATCCTCGCTTAAGGTGGTGGTTGAAACGCACAAGCTTGCCCAAGCCAATGAAGTGCTGGCAAGATTAAAAAAATCTGAAGTCGAGGCCCGCGCGGTGCTGGTGCCCTAGACCAGAAGAAAGAACGCGTAATAGACAGCCATGTTTGCAGCCGTTACAACACTTCCTATTTTAAAGAATTCAATAAACGTAAACGCCCTGACGCCGCGGGCCTCGGCTGCCTCGATTATTATCACGTTGCTTGCGGCCCCAAGTACCGTCAGGTTGCCGGCAATGGTGCTTGCAGCTGCAAGCATCATCCACTGGCTTACATGCTGGCCAGTAAAGCCGCTATCCATCATCACGAAATTGTACAGCGCCACGAAGGGAACGTTGCTCAGTATCTGGCTTAAAGAGAGGCTTGCGGCGCCTATAACTCCAAGGCTCTGCATCCTGTCACTAGGATCGGGGCTGGGAAGCCAGCCGGTTATTATGGAAATGGCGCCAGACGACCACATCGAAGAGGTCACGACAAACATCGCGCCAAAAAATATCAGAACGGAATAGTCAACGCTCTTCATTATCTGCACGCGATCCCTGCTCACTGCGTAAATTGCAGTGGCGCCAAGCATGGCCACGATGCTGAGGCTCAAGTCCAGCACGTGCAAAAAGTGCAGGACTTCTGAGATGATGAATCCTGCTATTGTTGCAAGCAGCACTGCTACCGACAGTCTGGACAGCCTTGGATCCGATACGCCGTCGGCTTCCTCCAGTAGCACCTGCTGCTCAGGATAGACGACTGCCATCTCTTTTCTGAAATACCGCCTTAGGATAAAGTAGGTCAAAAACAGGTTGGCTATGGTGGGCGCTGTCAGGTACAGCAGGAACGTGGTAAATGGAAGCGGGATGCCGCTCTTAATGGCAATGAGCAGGTTCTGTGGGTTTCCAATGGGCGTCATGACCGATCCAACGGTGATGCCAAATGCCAGCGCGATCAGCAGCACGTTTGGGCTCATCCCCGAGCGCTTGGCCACATAGATGACAAGCGGTATTCCAAGCAAGGCTATGGTGTCGTTGACCAGAAAGGCTGCAAGGACACCCATTCCCACTACAAAGACCATGAGAAGCCGGGCTGGCGTCTTGGCAAAGCCAAGCATTCTGATGGCAACGCGCTGGAGCACACCGGCCCTTTCCAGAGATGAGACGATGCTGAACATGCCGAACAGAAATGCAATGACATCCAGATTTACAGACTGAAAAGCAGCATCGATACTGGTTACCTGCAGGCCGACCATCAGGGCCGCGCCTATCAGCATGGCCGCCCAGATGGGCACATTGAAGCGCCGCCTGCCTATGATCAGGATGTACACTAGCGCAAATATGGCCAGGGCAATGTACTCCTGCACGGCATGGTCAATACCTGTGGAGGTTTTATCTTTTGCCAGAAAAAGTTCCATAAAAGATCAATAAAATCTGCGGAGGACGTCAAGAACAATCTCTTCTGAGCATTATTTCGCTTAGCTTTCGGCTACGTCCAAGGCATAAAGAATGCTATTGACAAGGAAACCGGCAAGATATGGAACGAAAAACGACGAATAAGACTGCTTAAATAAAACTTCCTCATATTATATATGTGATAGAGGATCACCCTGCGTTGCCCAAGGGGCAGGATTTGCCTCCATCAACACAAAAGCCTTCTGCAGCAAACGGCGGTTTTGGTTTCATCTACTTCGCTGCTGTTCTGTCGACCATAGGAATAGGAATCGTAGTAGGCATGTATTTTGACAACACAATGGTTAGTGCTTTTGTAGCCCATTTGCTGGCTGGAATCGCCATAGTTCTGCTGAACAAAATTAGCGAGAAAATGGCTCTGAACCAAAGAACTAACAGATTTCAATAACAGTCGCTATTCGCAAACGGAAGGCTTGGCAATCGAGAGATATATCACCCCCTTTCTTTTTGTTTTTAAATTGTCTACAGAAAGTATCGTTATCAGACGGCTTTCATGGCCTTTGCATTGATGGCATGATGGTAACAGAATTGCAGATGTGTGAAAGGAACCTGTATTATATCAAGATGAAAACATGATCGAAATGCAATTGGCAGAAAGTGGTTCTAATTAACCAGCAGCTGCAAATTGAAAGTGTGGAGTTATGATTATCGTCAAGAGGGTATACAATCTCCAAGCTAACGAATTTACTGGCTTCAAAGTATTGGTCGACAGGCTCTGGCCGCGGGGAATAGGCAAAGACAGGGTGGACCTGTGGTTAAAGGATATAGCTCCAAGTGCTGAACTGAGGAACTGGTTTAAACACGACCCGGAAAAATGGAATGAATTCAAACTACGGTACTGGGAAGAACTGGACAAAAAGAATGAACTGGTAGATAGGATTCTCCAAAAAGAACGCACGGAAACCGTGTACCTGCTTTACGGCGCAAAAGACGAAAGGTTCAACAATGCCGTAGCTCTAAAGGAATACATCGACAACAAAAAATAGGTTAGGCAAGACCAGCTGTTTTCATCCTATCAGTTTTTGCCCTTCTCTCAGCAACAAGTATCATGGCAGTTAGCCCGATGAATGCCACTTGTAACAGCTCCACGGATATGCCCATGGCATCAACAGGCAGGGCCCGCACTGTAATTGGATTGGGCATCCTAGTTGTCGCCCAAAGGACGGTGAGTATTATTGTTCCTACTATCCCGGCATAGTACCATGGTTTTCCCCAGTGCCGGCTCATCGGGATAACCCAGAACAGCTGCGCAATTCCAGACACGATGAAGAAAATCGCTGCATTCAGGTTAAAGCCTATCACATTGGGTGCGATCAAAAGATGCAGTATGCCAGCCAATCCGCCAGTCCCAGCTGCTGCATAGTAAATCGCTTTGGACATTTCCTTGTGAGAAATATGCCAGTTTTCATATTTAATCAGGAGGAATACACTGTCTTGTATTGCAATCTGGCTGCCGCAAAAAATTGTCAAAAAGTGTTTCATGCAACAAAAGATATTTTCCTTGACTTTGAATACGTTTTGTGGTATGTTGCTACAGTCTGCAGTAAGGCACGACTTACTTGGCAAGGTTCTCTTTACTGACATAGTCAGAAATTACTACCATCTTTATTAGCCATGGTAAGAATAGTACTGCACATGAAGGACAAGGAGCAACGGGTGTCAAAACCAGAATCATCTACAGGAAGAACACCCACATTTGAAATAAACAACATCATTTTGAATAGGTGGTCCCCAAGGGCCATGACCGGGGAGGAACTAACCAACGATGAATTGATGAGCCTCTTTGAGGCCGCAAGATGGGCCCCATCTTCCTTTAACAACCAGCCATGGAGATTCATTTACGCAAAAAAAGGTACAGAGCATTGGAACAGGCTTTTCAACCTGATGGTTGACTTTAACAAGGGCTGGACAAAAAACGCCGCTGCACTTGTAGTCGTAATTTCAAGCAAGAATTTCGAGTACAACGGTAAGCCTTCTATAACTCATCAATTTGATGCCGGGGCCGCATGGGAAAACCTGGCCCTAGAAGCCACTTCAAGAGGCTTGGTCGCCCATGCAATGCAGGGATTTGATTACGAGAAGGCAAGAGCGGAATTGGATGTGCCGGGCACCTACGACGTCATGGCAATGATAGCCATCGGCAAAAGAGCGCCAAAGGAAAAGCTTTCTTCCGAGCTTCAGGAAAGGGAATTCCCAAGCAACAGAAAGCCGTTACACGAAATTGTAATGGAAGGCAGGTTCAGAAAGTGAAAACGCAGCAATTCAAGATCCATCCGTCAACAAGGATAGGTTACGTCAGCCTGAACGTGCCTGACATTCAGCGGTCCCTTGAATTTTACCAGACTATTCTGGGGTTTGGGGTAATCGGCAGGCCGTCTGGCGAGAGGGCGCTTCTTTCAGTAGACGGATCCTCCTTCCTTGTAGAATTGTTGCAGGTAAACAAATCCAGCGATCGAAAAAGGGCAGGACTATACCACTTTGCAATACTGCTCCCTGAAAGAAAGTTTCTGGCAGACATGCTTTTGCATTTAAGGGAAAATCGTGACAGGGTGTATCTTGACGGTCTGGCAGACCATCTGGTGTCAGAGTCCATCTACATACGGGATCCAGACTTGAATGGTATCGAGATCTACAGGGACAGGCCAAGTTCGGAATGGCACTGGGGTGGCAACTACGTCCGGATGGCAACAGAGCGGCTAGACACAGAAGACTTGCTCAAGGAGGCTTCAGATACCGGGTGGAAAGAAATGCCCGCCAGGACAGTTGTAGGCCATGTTCACCTGCATGTCCGGGACATCAAAAAAGCAAGCAAGTTTTACTCCGAAACTCTGGGGCTGAACCACACGGCCACGTACCCCGGGGCGTATTTCTTTGCCGCCGGCAGGTATCATCACCACATTGCAACCAATGCATGGCTTGGAAGAATACCTCCAGCTTCACCTGGGCAGGCAGGATTGAACCATTTTGGCATAGAACTGCCAAGCAAAGAAGAGCTTGAAAAGACGGTAGAACACCTCTTGCAGCTGGATATCAAACCGTATGAACAAGGAACAATGTCGGCTTTCTTTTACGACAACGACGGCATAATGATCCGGCTTTACTGCAGCAATCATACGACTTGAAGTCCAGCCTCCGGCCTTGGACATCTTGTATCTAAAGGCAAGTTTGTCTGCTTTGCAGTTACATTTGGAATTGATTATTACGGAACATTGTTACATTTCATTTTTAAGCGGGTTTTGCGAAACAACGGCCGGAATCTACACTACTCATGAGCATATTTAGACGTTGGAAACCAAAGGGAAAAATGTACAGTTTGAGATGCAACCAGTGCGGGGAGGGCTTTTTATCAAGCTATAATCTTGAGGCACCCATTTGCGGCCAGTGTCTGCAAAAGGCCAAGTCTCTTGACTCGACGGTAGAACATGAAAAGCACTGTATAAGCTGCGGTAACACTGGCGTGATATACGGCAAGGATTACTGCTATTCGTGCTATTTCAACTTTGGAAAGAAAAAGTAGATATCAGAATAGATACCCTGCGTCATGGTTTGCAACTTTGTATGTATTAGATACCATTGGATGATCCTAAGTTGCCTCTAGCGGCTGTCCTGCCACTAACTTGGGCATATACAATCACAAATGGCGCACATTTTTCGATGTAGCTGTTTCTTTCACGTGTAAAGCGCAAATTCGTATTAACCATGGTGTACCGTTGACACGGAACAACGGTGTCTGATTCTTTGGTTATTGAGATTGATTTGGTACGGCGTCACTCCGATCTAAAAGGTGTATCCACTAACATTTCTTGTCTTATTCTGTCGCTTCACGTCATTACTTGGCGCATTGGTTCTTGATGCTATGCAAAGTTATCGGCGGCCGATTATGGGCTCTACACTCCTATCATACCAGTCAACCATGTCCATCACTTATCACAATATGATCCTAATTCAAGAGTCGATGGAAATGCTCTGAAAATTGAAGTGCGTCCGCAGAAATTACATATAAAAATCTGTGGCTGCCTTCAGTAGTCTCGTCCAATTCCCTCCATCCTTGGAATTGGCAAGGCTACCATCACTGGCAGCATACAGAAGTGCAGCAGAAAACTACTGCTCCTCTCTCTCTTCCTCCGCTGTTGGGATCTGTATGAAAGGCGTTCCTCCTTCTCCTACTACCAAAGGAAGCCTGCCATCCCATCTCTGGGTCTTGAGCCATTCGAGGTAGCTCGGACTCTCCCTCAGCCTTTGGTCGATGATCCGTATCGCCTCAGCCTCGCCTTCAGCCTGAAGGATGTTTGCCTGCCTGACTCCCTCTGCATGTGCGATGTTGGCCTTTTGTTCTCCAATGGCCTTTGCTTCTGCCTGCTGAGCCTCGATCTCTATTCTTCTAAGTTCATTTTGCGCCTGAAGCGCCCTCTGTTCGGCCTCTACCTTTGCTTCGACTGCGCGTGTGAACTGGTCAGAGAACTTGAATTCAGTAATAGATATGGTCTCCACAACGAGGTTGTAGATGGCCAACCTCTGCTTGATTTGTTGTTCTATCTCTGTCTTAACTATCTCCCTATTCGTGATAAGCTCTTCAGCGTTAAAGCGGGCGGTGACCTGCTTGACTGATTCCTGTATTGCAGGGTTTATGACCCTGTTGGAATAATCAAACCCAAGTTGCTGGTAAACGATCTGTGCAGTGTTTGGGTTTATGTGGTAGTTGAGTGCCACATCAGTTCTGACATCTTGCAGGTCCTTTGACGCAGAGGCCGCGCTTTCGACTGTCTTGAGAGTCCTAACTTCTATTGGTATGACATTGTCACGAAATGGTGTGACAAAGTGCAACCCTTCAGGCAGCGACACGTTTGTATCAACGGCGCCAAACTGCAGCAAAACTCCCCTGTGACCTGCCTCGACTATCTTGATGCTAGAAGCCAGAACTGTTATCAACACTATGAAGCCTATTACTATCGGGATCGCCATACGTGCAAAGCCCTTGGGAAACCCTGCTCTTGACCGACCAAAGGCATGCGGGTCTTCTAACGGTTCGCCTTCACGGGTTGTCCTGCGGCCATACGTACTTCGATAGTTCCTTATCTGAGATATGCGCCGGTAAACGAACAGCCCCACAATTCCCAAAATTACGACTGTAATAGCTATTCCAACGATGGTACCTGCATCAACCAAGAGGGGTCGCCTCCCGAGAGCATGAATCTCCTGCATTGAATTTTAGATTTTGTTTCATTGATATTGTATACAAAAATAATTATTTAAGTTCTTATAAGAAAAAATTCTTTATTGTGAAGCTTTTTGCCGTTCTTTGGGATTTTCTCGGTTAGTTTGAATAACTGCACTTTTCAGATAGCCTTACAGAAATAGCAGTGTATCTTCGGTTATTATGAACTCGGGCCAGCAACTGAATGACTCGATTTAAATCGAATCTCTCTTTTTATGGCCCAACAAAAAGAAAAGAGCCCTTGGATCCCATTACATTGACCGCAACGGGTACCAGTGGTTACTAGCTAAATTGCTATGTAGAGTCGATATCCTGGCTTGTGATGTTATAGTATTCTGCCTACGTCGATCCTCGTAGCGAAGATTGGCGCTGTACACCGTGTTGTCAAGAGGTGCAACAAGTAGCCTTCATAACAGCTGATATTGGGTTCCCGTCACCGTAGGCATCATTGGCTCTGTCAGAGTGAAAGTATTAGGAGCTGTTGCGCTGTGACAGCCCTTCTATTACTAGCAACGTCACATATGATTTTGCATTAAAATATTTCAAAATATCAAGAAATTCACGTCATGTGCACAGAATATAAATGAAAAACAGAAAACTAGAGTTCAAACATAGCAAAAATAAGATTTTTATGCGAAATTGTGGATATAACACACGGTATGAGTGGGAATGTTGAGGATCTTTCTTTGAAGGTACTTGTAGCATATGAACGGGATATAGGTCGCGGAATTATACGTATTGACCACAACTCGATGGATTCTCTAGGCGTTTCTACAGGCGATGTTATTGAAGTCATAGGTAAAGAGGAAGGAACGGACGCAAAATGCTATCCGCTCCTTCCTTCAGACGAGGGCCAAGGCATTACAAGGGTTGACCCTCACATCAGAAACGTCATAGGGGCCAAAATAGATGATGTCGTAACGATAAGAAGGATACCCTCTGTCCCTGCAGAAAATTTTGCAAGAAACGAAGAACCAACAGATGATGCATCACAATCGGCATCGGCAGAGATTGCACCACCTGAAAAAATGCATGAAACTTCAACAATGATCGTCTTTTCTGGCTCGTGCACAAATTTTGATGAGGAAAGGCCCAAGATAATGGAGTTTGTATCTATGCTGGAATCTGGCGCACGCTCCAAAAGCAAATGTAAATGCTACACTGACGGCAAGAAGGCGATGGGGTGGGATTTTTTCCAACTTGCAATAGATGTTGAGTTTGCAGATAAGCTACACGAGATATACCCTGCCATAGAGAAGCAGGAGGCTGGAACGACGGAAGACCGGCTTGCCATGTGGCTGAATGAACAGCTGAAAAAGACGAATATGGACTTCCATCTCAAGCTAAGCGAAGTTCCATACGAAAAACCAACAGGGTTCCGACTCGATCCTGAGCACTATCGGAATGAAGATGACTTTGAAGATCTTCGCTGAAAAGGCATGATGCCTCTCAAGTTAAAAAAATCTACTTTTTCCAAGCTATGGAAATGTAATCTCCAACAGATGTGATTCAATAACGGCAACATGTAATATAATGTGGGCATAAACTTTTTATAAAGTAACCCGGCATCATAATCGATTCTGTTCTCCTTAACCTAAAGAATTTTCGTCTACATAGTTTTGAGGTTGTTGATAATGCTATATGGATCGAATGTCCCTCGGCTACCCACTCAAAATGATAATTTGCGATATGCAAGTAACCTCGTAAAGATTCGTACCGATGATCAATTTTTTTGCCACTTCATTTGTATACTCATCGATGCATGATCCTTGTCATCACGCAGCGCTTTTTGTCGGAAGAACCAGCATCTAGTATTCGCGTGGTGCAGGCGGTGCAGCAAAAACATGAAAATTTGAGAAAAAAAGTCCGGGAGGAATCTGTGATCTTGGTTATCCCTTGCTGGAGGTGCAGTATCTTGCACAGGTTTCTGGATTACTGTAAAGGGTTGTTTGAGTGTCCTATCACTTTTTCACCTTTTGTAACTAGACAGCATGCGCATTTGTTCTGCAGACACATTTCCGTATGCTCATGTTTACAGACAGCACATGCGCATGGTTGCGTTGATGAAAAAGCCTGCTTAGGTTGAGAAAAATAGCGTGCATCAAGATACAACCATAAAGTAGCGGCGGCCACTCCAATTCCAAAAAGGAAGGCAAGCGTCCGGATATTGATACGAAGAACAAGTAATGAAATGGCGAAAATTGCCATTGCAATTAAAAGCATCCAAAGCCAGCGTCTAGCAAAATCCATTTGATGCGCACCTTATCTATTGGTGGTACTACCTGAAATACTCATGTGCTAATTCCCTCCACGCTTGACCCTGCCCTCCGTTCTTTTCCCTCTGCCTTCTAATCCACCTTACTTCAAGAGTTTCTTGTTGTTTTTCCGATATCTTCCCGATCGTAGCGTTGCGCTCCATCCCTCGGGCGTGCACGATCTCTTCAATGAGCGTAATGATAGTTTCTTTGTCTTCGTTCAAAAGACCATTGGTCAGGAACCGGAATATTGCAAAGTCACTCATACATCAATTATCTACTTTGAATCTTTTATTCACTCTGTTGTTATTTCACCAGAATGGGTCTGATGGTGGGAAGATGTTTCTGCAGTGATACTTCCCTATAGATTGGACAACCGACGCAGCTATATCGATAACCGTCAAACAAAAGCGGCTAATTGACTGATATTACTGGGACAGGCTCTTTGCATCCTTGTCGGCAATGCAAACCCAATGGCCATGAAAGCCAAGGATAACAAAAGCGACTGATGCTGCCATGCACAAAATCTTGCCTGCAAATCACCGTGATCCAAAAGGCACGATTGCTCTAAATCAACGAACTGGAAGCTTGTCCATCTGGAACTTGAAATGTATATTATTGCGTGTGTTCTCAGATGCCCTGAATGTCTGATATAGACCAGCAACTCTGCCAAGAAGTTCTGGAACTTGATAAATCGATTAGGTTTGCAGCACTAGTCAACGACCTAGGCAGCATCGTCGCAAGCGAATACCGAAAAGGCCAGATCCCGTTGTTGACAAAGGAAATGTCGGAACTGTCCGCAGCGCAATCGATACTCAGGATGGGCTCAAGAAGAACTCTCGAAGTCTACCTGGGAAAAACCATCTACGCTTTTGCAATGTACGAAAAAATAAGAAGGGCAGTCATCCCCCTAAACGGCAATTTCATTTTCATGGTGTCTTTTGACGTTGAATCAGAGCATGAACCCATCATACTTGAAAAGATCATCCCGTTGCTGAAAAAAAGCGGCCTGCTGAGCTAAAATTCGTGGGACGAAACGACGATAACGCTGGACTGAATTTGCAATGCTTTTGTGTCATGCATATTGGTTCAAACCCAAGCATTGTAAATACGAACTAAGTGGACCGGGTGGAATTCGACCCGCGACCTAGGGTTTACGAAACCAGGCCGAGCTAGCAAGGGTAATCCTACCTTGAAGATTTCTGGCCTCTTCCCGATCTTGTAATTCAATTTTGACTCTTGAATATTGGTGAGATGAGGAAGTTTTCCTGAAAGATGGGCCATCTCTTATCAAGCAGGGCGGGAAGTGGCTACTTGACCGGCATTTCGACATTACAAAAGATGTCTATTAACTATTCTTAGCCAAACAACGTGCCTTTCCACTCCCAGAGTCCGCGACCTTGCTGCCAATATAGTATCGAACGAATAATGAAGGGTGTAACTCTGGTTAACCAAGTTCTAATCTCATCGTTAGTCATCGTTAGAAGACTTGGTTTATCTTTCGGCGTGGCGTTCCGAAGTTTTTTTAGTATATCTTCATAGGGATTAAGACTTCCGAGCGGAAGGCGATATTCCCTCCATTCTTTGTAGTCGAGACCCATTTTCAGGACTTCTACTTCTGAATAGACTTTGTCGATGTAATTTATTATGGATGAGGCTGTTGGACTCTTGCTCCTGTTGGCCGCATTTCTTGCAAGCATAGCATCAAAAAATACCAAACTTCCTGATTGACCTGCCTGTCTTTTCACCTTTGCAGTCTCGAATGCTTCTATGATTTTAAGTGCTGCATTCTTAAAATCTCTTTGCTTGTAGAGGCGTTCTCCTTCCCTGTAGTATTCTGCGACTTGCTCGTCTTCTATGAGCATAGCTAGTGAGATATCTTCCCAGTCGATACCTAGAGTCTCTCGACTTATCTTAGGGAGGATTTCTTCTGCTTGTGTAAGATATCTTGTCGCATGTGTCTGTGATATCATTATTCCGCTATGTTGTATGAGATTTCTAGCCTCGTGCATTTCCTTTACGAAAGAAAGATCTAGCTTTCCAGTATACTTCTGAACTTCATTGAATAGATTCTGAAAAGTAGGACGATTCTTTCTTCTGAAACTGTCTGCTGTAATTGGGTCTTTCAGATCTAGGATAACCCAGAATAGATTCTCGAAACAATTGTCGAGTGTTAGAATTGATTGCATAATATCAATTTCAGTCGAATTTTCAAAACGTTCCTTCGAAATAGAGTATAGTAATTTCACATAAACGAGTCTTCTTACAATACTCTCGTTAAGCATGCGTATAAGGAATAGATAAGTCATCTAGTTAAAAGTATCAGTATCGACTTTGCTCTTCCTTAGATTCATTCCTCAAACAAGCATCGCAAAAAAAGAATCAAAATACTTCTGAAGGAATCCTATCATACTGGAATCATGATGTAATAAGACGATGGAGAAAGGAGGCAGAGAAAGAAACATAGTTGTATAGTAGCAGAATTCGTGTCCATATAACGTAGCAGAATTAATGTCCATCTT
>CAZKXR010000022.1:0-38284 GCA_964556935.1 uncultured Nitrososphaera sp. | reverse complement strand
TTTCCTGCAGCAGGGTTGCCCTCCTCGTCTAGAACCTGGCCGCGTATGTCGTCGACTCCAGCACTAACTTCTGCTTCTTGTTCTTCTTCCTCTTCTCTTTGTTCCTTTGGCTCCTTGTACTCTAACAAAGTCATGACATACCTATACCTCGAGATCGAGCCACCGATTTCTTCCACGCCAAAGTTTTCTATGACCACTTTATTTACTTCCGCGATAACCGTAAGATCAGAATGGAATTCAAGCGGAGTGCCAGAATTATATTTAACAAAAATTTGCTCTATTGTTTCAGAAGCTTTTTCTCCCATTATTTCGCCAGCAAAAGCAATTTTCACCGGATTGCATCCCATGTCTTGGAGGAGATTGCCCGAAGAGCCAGGAATCTCTATTTCCACAATATTTCTTCTGTCAACAATACGCATGCCATAAATTGTTCGTATCTCCTGTAGATGCGAAGAGGATTCTGCACCGCCTTGTCCTTCATCCCCTTTAACTACTTTGATAAGGTCAATGTCGTCTAGCTTGACTGACACTGATAGAAAGAAGTCCTATGTGAAAATAAACATTGCTCATTGCAAAAACCATCACTATGCGGTAGAAAGGATAATTATTAGTAGCACACCTGTTATGTCGTGGTAGCACGCACCGTACATGAAGTCGACCCGCTTTCCCCAAAGAAATTAGATATTGAATTCGTTGATGGGAAGGGCAATGTTATCAATAGTATGAAACTGACACTAAAATCATCGACTGGGGATACCAAGGAATTTTCCACCGATGAGCAAGGCCTTTTATCCTTAAGCTCCAAGTGGAAGGGAAACGTGGAGATCAAGGCAGAATCTTCCGAGCAATGATACAAGGTTCTTGTACAAATACCGGACCTCGGGTTTTCTATCCCTGTTGGCTACCCCGTGATTTGGGGTACCATTGCAGCGAATAAATCAGGTCCCGGTCTACATTAACCCGAACTTCAAAGCTGTCTTTATCTGGAAAAGATATCCTTGTTATTGCTAGCCTCCATCCGGGATAAAGGAGTATTTTCTCTGTGTTAATCGAATAAGCCCTGTTTTTTAGTTCGGTTGATTTCTTTTTAATTATTGTCTGTGAGCCTTCGTATGAAAGAGTCAGCGCTTCTGCACGCCGGGCCACTTCCTGAAATTGAGAGTATGTACCCAAGTGATATTAAAAACGAAATACTCCTATATCTTTATCTCGGTCCCGTTCCATAACTGCGGCAACAGCCATACTTACAAAACCGGCTATTGCGTTGGATCAGGTTGTGTAGACGAAATTAAGGTACTTCTTTCCTTGTTCGTTCATTTGGATATAGTATGTTTTTCTTTCTCTTATTAACTTCGATGTATCAATCTTTTCTCCTTTCGCTGCAAAGTACACCTCTCCGTTTTCTATCAGCTTTGTCACATCAAATTTTCTACGTTCCATGCCTTCCTTTGTAAGATCGTCTATCTCATAGGCAGATAATTCTCCGGCAGCATCGAAAAAAAGTGTTAGATTGCGGCCAAACGGTGTCATAAGTCCACTGGCTTCGCCCAGCTCTTTTCCTTCTAATTGAACTTCTTGGATAATGTTGATAAGAAGTTTTGTTTTTCCCTCTTCGAAAAGCTGATCTGTAATGTTCATTTCCATTACGTTATCGAGTTGGAAGTACTTTTTGATAACATCAAAAATTTCGCCGCTCCCCTTACCGTAAAGAACAATTGGTAGTTTTATCAGGGACTTTAGCTTGTCATCGGCCTGTACAATCAAATCAATTATTCTGACTGCACTAACCCTTAATACTTTTGTGGCGTATGGAAAAACCTTACAACTGTCTCCTAGAAGCATGTGCGAGCAGATAATTCAATAATAAGTTGTGTTCATGGTCGGAGATACGCTGACCCTTGGCTAGTTATGAATAGAAATGGCGTCAGTTGAATTCTCTGCACTACTTTTCATGCTTTAATTCCTAGATCTCGCCAGCTCGAACAAGGTCTCTTCCTATTAATCCATTTCCCGCACCTGTCCCGCGCATGTTATTTCTAAACGTTGAACCGAAGGCATCCCTATCGACTCTGAACATTTCTCTAGCCAATAGCCAATAGTACCCTCTCACTGGATGAGGATTAGCTCCTACGGGAGGAGGCGCAGGAGCCGGCGCCGGCTGTCTTATAACTGCTCGGGCCAGAATTGATCCAAGACTACCCGCGGCTCTTCTCAGTGCAGAGTCGGTTTGATCGTCATTAGCACCAGCTGGTCTTAAACTAACAAATGCATTTACTAAACAATCGTAAAAAGCTGATGAAAATACTACTGAGAAACTATGGTGATTTCGAATTACTTCGGTTAAATCGCTATTTCCGGCAGTGTGAGCTAAGGGCAAGGTGGCCGGATCTCTATAATTGAACGGAAAATTCGGAGCGGGATTAGCCGTAAAAATATTTCTTGCAGGTCCGCCTATTGCAAGGAATCTTCCAATCGCTTCGCTCCACCTCGTTGCAAGGCTGTTTTGTGATAAATTTCCAGCAGTAGCTCTAATTACTTCTTCTCTGACGTCAGGATCAGACAATGCATTTAAGAGAGCAGTAATATCACCAAAAGACTCGTGAAAAGAGCGAGCCTCGAAATCGCCAGATGAGACGAGCTGAGGAGCAACTGCGTCTAAAATGCCGTGCCCTACTTCATGACCTACGAAATCTGCAGAATCTGCGATAAATACGGTACCATTGAAGCCTAGATTTACTTGATTGGGCCTGGTATAAAAGCCGTTGATCGGACCGCCAAGGTTTGCAGCAGTATCTTGCAAAGTTACATTCAAAGGATTTGCTAGAGGAGGCACAGGTGTAGCAAGAGTACCAGCTCTCCAGCCATTGAACACAAAACCGCGCATCAGCCATGTTCTTACGGAAACTGCGACTACAAGATGATTGTGACCTCTCTGAAACTGAAAATCGCCCGATGTTCCGGGGAAATTTGCGCCAGCCGGAAAGCGTCCGGGTTCAGGAAAGTTCTGGGGCGGGTTACCGGGAAAATGAACGCATGTTTGCTGCGGTCCGGTCGCCATGAAGGCCTGGAGCGGAATTGGAATCGGGGTACCAGGTGCTGGAGGAGCCGGCGCCGGTCCCGCTGCTGGAGGCGGCTGGTCTCTAATCGCCCACGTCGGCAGATTATTGCCATGGAGATGAAACAGGTGTGTTTCCTTTGAAAGAAATCTTGGGATCGGGGGCGCAGGCAGGGGCGGTACTGGTCCTGACACCTCTGGATCATTAGGGATAAAGTTCACGGAACGATCCGGCCGCAGGTTAGGAAAAGTTCCCTGCTGATGAATGACTACGCGAATGTTACCCGCAGTGCTCAGCAATAATGCCACAGCGGTGCTGAAAAGACTGTCGATATCGACCGTAACCAATGAACGGTTTGGAGGACGTGGAACAGCATTGCCAGCTCTGTCCGTACTAGAATAAGACCCGTACCAAATGCCCACCATCTCTCTATTCAACGAATCAGCGGTACGCTCGCCTACAATTCCGTCGACAACCAAAGCTGTTCCATCCCAGTCTAAATGATCCCTTTGATATTCTTGGACGGCTGCAGTTGTATCAGTTCCAAAGTCCCCATCAACACCATCTAAAACCCTTGAATTCGAACCAAAGAGGTATCCAAGCTGAAAAAGCATCTTTTGAAGGTGTCGAACGAGATTCGCCCTCCCGTCTCCTCTTCTTATGGGGTTGTTGCCAACGGTGTTTGCTGGAAGAGAACCTGGATTCTGTGCTCTTTGATTTGCTGTATCAACGGGCGGGTAATTTCGCACAATCTTATTGTAAAGAGTCTATTCAAAAATCTTCTGTATCAAGACAGGCTTACTCCTTTCCTACAGCAGACTTGCCCTTTCCAATACACGCGACAAAACTCTGACATTCTTTGCCAATGGTATGTTGATGTAGACTAGATTGTCATTCGTAACGGTGATGGCTGGCACAATTGAAACATTCTGGTTGGCATCTTTGACCATCTGCTCTGCTAACACCGATGCTGACTCGGCCAAATCACCGTCAAGTACTACACCCTTTTGACTGACAATTCTGAACACATTACCTGCATAGAATTCTCTTGTGATGGGATGCTCAGAATCGGATATCCTTATGCCAAATCCTTGGATTGTCTCGATCAAACGAATGTTTGCAGATGCGAAGCCAAGCAGGTGGGAAATTGCCTTATAATCGTCGATTCTCCGGGAAGCTTCATCCGCATATACTATTGCTCTTTTTCCAGACTTTAGGTACTGATCCATATGGCCTGCAAATTCTTTTGAACCTGCAAGATCATTCAAGGATATGATTACGCTGGCGCATTCTTCCAGCAATTTCTGAGTGTTAGAAGAAGAGATATCAATCTCTCTAACAGTAAAGCCCTTCTCTAGAAGCCATGATTTGGTGGCATTGTATTCAGAACTGTCCCCAACTGCCTTGATGGGTTTAACTAAACCAAGGCTTATGTCGTGAGCAACCAAGGATATCTTTTTGGTCTCGCCTGCCCTGATGAACTTGGTCATGAATTCATAGCCCAGGCTGAGGGTAACTTCAAACGGCCCTCTCTCTTCCTCGACATGGCGTAGCACAAACGATAACTTCTTTGATTCGTGTGCTAGCATCAAGTCGATTGTGGTAACACCACCGTCATATTCTATGCCTGCCGGGCACGTCACTGTAACCTTGATATTCTTGACGTCCACCTCGCCAACATTTTCTAATAGTACATCTACATAGGCTCTCCCCTTTCTTTGGATCCTGTCTGGAGAGTAGACATGCCATCTAAGCATTGGAAAGTTCTTCTGCTGTGCCTTTTGACCCTTGCTCATGTCTTGCTCTGACTTGAGGGTTTCCTGCCGCGTTACCTGTATCTGCTGCGATGGGCGGAGGAATTTGAAATATGAGAATGCTCCTGCGCCAGCAGCTGCAATTCCACCCACTGTGCTGCCTAATATTGTATTTCTTCCACCAGCATCTTCTTTCCACATCGCAACAAGCGTCTGAGGCTTATCCATGCATATGAAGAATGTATTTTCGCCAGTAGGAGATTGTATTCCTGTTCTATCGTCGCTTCCGCCACCGCATGACTTGTTAACCACCAAAGCCGAGGGGCCTGCCCATCCATCAAACTTTTGCTCTACCCCAAAACCTGCTGGGATTACCAAAGAATCAATTGCAAAGCCTGCTGTAGTACCAGAATCATACCATCCAGCTCCTTTTACCTCTCCAAAAGGAGATGTGACAGTAAGCAAATACTGTGGCTTGTAATTGCCAACAATTACGATGGAAGACGTGGTGACAGATACCGTTCTTTCAGGAGATTTTATGCCATCGCTCCAGCCATCAAAAACGTATTTCGTACCAGAATCCAATTCAACTTCCGGCGCTGCCGATAAGTAGTGCTCTTCTCCAACATTCCATGTACGGAATGCAATCAGGTCTTTTGCTGATAGTGAAGAGCCATCTAGTACTAGCGAATCTATCCGTGGACTGACATCAATTTCTACAGTCCCGGTACTTGGTTTTTCCTCCTGCAGGATAATGAGCCTTAAAGGAATACTACGCGCCTTGCCCTGGGCATCTTCTGCCAAAACAGTCAGAGTATAGCTTCCTGCCGTCGCATTTGGCGACACGTTGACGACCAGATCAGATGAAAAGCCTGGCTTCTCATCATTGACGCTGAGGGAATACGTCACTTCTGGCGGTATATTTTGTACAGAAAGATTTACAGGCTGAGACACGCCCGTCAGATAACTGACAGCTATCTTTGTCGAACCGCTTGCTCCAGGAAGAATCGACAATGATGAAGGATCGATGGAAAGGGCAAAATCAAACTCCTGCGGTATTTCCTGCAGCGTAACTGCTACTGGAATGTCTAATTGATGCATTGTCGTATCATCCGCGAATTCCGCAGTACCAGCCGCATTAACCCTGAGGGTGAATTCACCTATGTCCGAAGTTTGAAATGCAGTAATCCGGAGCTGAACATTTGCCGATTGACCAGGAGGAAGATTGTCTATCCGTATAGGATCCAGATATACATCAACTCCTCTTGGTGCATTAATCCAATCTTGTGAAAAAACGACATCGATTGGCTCGGTATTTCTTTGCAGTGCTGTCACCGTAATAGTGGACTCTGACCTCGGAGTGCCTTCAGACTTTATGATCTCCAATGAAGCGGGATTTGCTGACAGCATAAAATCAACAGGCAGTGCTTTGACCCTTACTGGAAGATCCAGCTGACGAATGATTTCATCCCTGAATGTGGTGCTTGTTCCTACAGCCTCTATATGAAGAGAATAGGTTCCCTTTACCGCGTCTGGAGCAGCTTCAATTGTCAGCTGGAATTGCTCTGTCTGTCCTGGATTTAATACAAAACTTGTAGCTCCGTCTATTCCTACATCTGCTCCATCAGGCTCAAGATTATTCCACTCTGTAGAGAGCGCTATATTCATGGGGCCCTGGTTGTCAGGTGATGCCGATATGATAACAGACGATGAACTAGATGAGCCCTGTATAACATCTATAGAAGGGGGATCCGCCGATAGTTCAAAACCAAACGGAGAATTAATTGTAATTTCCACGTCTTCTTCATGAATAATGGTATGCTCAGATTCTGAGCGGTCATAATAGGTGGTACTGGCAGTTATCTCCAGCGTATAAGTCCCCACAGACGATTCCGAAGTTGTGTCTATCTCTATATCCAGTGTATCAGATTCGCCGGGTGGCAGGTCCATAACACCCTGATCTGGAAATACTGTTACACCTTCAGGATCCTCGCCAACCCACCTTGTTGAAATGTCGATATCTAATGTATATTCATTAGTTTCCAATGACTCTACCGTTACTGAAACAGAGTCTGAATCCCCCTGAGTTAGTGTAAGTGATGATGGCTTGGCGGATATTGTGAAATCCGGTGGTACGTAGGGCCGAATTTCTACTGGTATCCTGATCTGATGGGATCCGACTTCATAATAACCGGATGAAGACTGATCTATGCCAATATAGGCCTCGTACGCCCTTACAGTCAAGAGCAGTGTATATGTGCCTACAGGCGATGAGTCAGAGGTGTAAAAATAGAGGTATTTTGGGGCAGTTGTTGTTCCCGGAGGCACGCTGTAAACCGACGAAGAATCAAATGAAATGTCTGTGAAGTCCGGCACCGTTCCGGCCCATCCCAATTCAAATGTTAAGAGGTCTATATCCGATGCATTGGACTTGTCCGCTGTGACAGTTATTATTGTAGAATCCCAGCTACCTTGAGCAGCAGACAAGGATGACGGATCGGCAGAAATTGTAAAATCACAGCAAGATTGTGCGTCTGCCGATCTGATGAAAAGATACCCCATGGTTCCAATGATGGACGCCATCAAAAAGAGGTATTGTAATACAGGAACAAATCCACGCATTGAATATATCATACAACGTAAACAATGATATAACCATTTTCTAGGCGAGCCAGCTTACAAATTATTGAATAATTAGGTGATAACATGCAGGTTAAACAATATTTTGGGCTCGTCTTACTGCTGTTCTCATAGCAGCAATCCCCGTTCTAAAAGGGTATGCGCCGCTACTTCTGGTATACGGATTCATCCATTCTAATGCCGCATACGGTAAAGTCTTCTTCAACAGATCGCTGGACTCCTCTAACCTACCATTTCGTATCCGCGCGAGTATTTCAAGAGAAGTGGTCCAGGGCCAGAACGCGCCGTTCTGATAGTCGTATGGTTTTAATCTGCACGGGCCTGTTTTGGATGAAGGCAATGTGCATGCCACGCCCAATTCTTTCCACAAGTGTTTCTTGATTGCATCAAGTGTCCTTGTGACTCTGTAGTTACCGGCATCTTGGAGCAACAGAAAGAGCGAAACGTCTTGAGTTATGGTTGGCCTGCCCTCATCAAAACCGTTTGGTTCCAGAACATCAGCATAATAACCGTCATTTCGCCATAACTTTGCATTTACCTGACTTACGACAATTCTTAGTTTTTCCTCAACCATATCGGCCTCTGAATACATTTTCATTTTTCTGGACAACTCGCACCAGTCTCGCAACGCCGCCGCCCAAACTGCTTGACTGTAGACTGTTTTCCCTGACCTTAACATGCTGTCCATCCAGTCTTCATTTGGTCCTTGCTCGACTAAACCGTCTCCATCAGAGTCCCTGCTTTCCAAATATCCAATGGCGTCACGTAAATGGGGAATCAATCTATCTGCAAATTCTCGATTGTTAATTGACAAAAGGAGTTTGCATGTAGCAGAGATCATGAGTGCCGTGGAATCGATGTCCGGGCTTTTCGCATAAACTTCGCAATAATTGTGCTGTATGCTTGTAGGCAACGAACCGCTAAATCTCTTGAAGAACTCTTCGTTTACAACAGACATCCTAAATCCGTTATCCGGAGATCCCCTGCCATGCACAACCCGCAGACTTGGCTTAAGCTGGTGCTGCCATATCCATTCAATCCAGCGCGCGACGGACTGCTCTTTTCCCATTAATAACAACTCGTTAAGGATGTATGAAGCATCTCTGCACCAGACACCAGTGTAGTAGCCGCCAGGAGTCAGCTTATCTCCAAGCAACATCTCTGTAGAGCTCATAAATTTACTTGTCAACTCTTCAAGAGTCTGACTTTTCTTTACAGAATTTATGTAAAGATACTTCTCAATAGAATACTTTACAAAAGCAGGAGCAACAGACAGGACCTCCAGCGTCCTTATAAAATCCTCAATCAAATCAATGTGTCGTTTTACTTTAGCACAACTGAAATATTTATACTCACAACCACATCTTTTCTAACTTAATTAGACTGTCTTGTCTCATAATAATGACAGGGTCTTGAGTTTAATCACAGATCAATTAAATATGTATAACGGATTAGAAGAATCTGAAGGTATATAGGGATACTTTTGGGCTTTATCGCAAAATTAGGCAGGAGACAACCAAACAGATGAAGACGAGCCGTCTTTTACTGTCTACTCTTCAAGCGATTTTCTCATTCCTAAATTTTTCCTATCTGCAAAAATGGACGATTTTTGGGATCATGATAGGGGTTATCGCAGGGTTAGCTGCTGCCGGTCTTTCACTGTTGACATCCTTTCTTACAGGTCTTTTCCTTGGCACTGGCGCAGGATTTATCCCGCCCTCTCCCGGTGTTCAACAAGTTGCCTACTCGCTCGTTATTGAAAGACCTTGGATGCTGCCAATAATTGCGGGGGCAGGTGGTTTGGCAGTCGGATTGTTGTTTTACAAGTTTGCACCCAAAACAGAAGGCCACGGCACCGATGCGGTCATCGACGCGTTCCACAACAAAGAAGGAAATATTCGCGCAAGGGCACCTGTTTTGACAGGAATTACTTCGTCTGTGACACTTGGAAGCGGTGGAATGGAAGGACCTATGTCTCAGATAGCTGCAGGCTTAAGTTCAGTTATAGCCAGGATATTCAAGTTTGACGCTGATGACCGACGGATTGCCATCGCTGCGGGATTGGCCGCAGGTATAGGAAGCATTTTCAAAGTTCCGCTTGGAGCCGCGCTCTTTAGTACAGAGGTGTTTTACCGGCGCGATTTTGAAGTCAAGGTTATAGTTCCTTCAGTAATAGCTTCAGTCGTAGGATACACAGTTTTTGGTTTTGTTTTTGGATTTGCTCCGATATTTTCCATATCTCCGGACAGTGCCAAGTACAGCCGTCCTGAATCCTTAGTACTATACGCGGTCATCGGAATAATTTCTGCTGCTGCAAGCATGGCATATGTTAGAATGTTTTACTTTGTAAGTAAGGCTTTTGCGAACTTGAGGGTTCCTGTATACGTAAAGCCGGCGATTGGTGGCGCTATGGTAGGATCTATAGCCATCATTGCTCCACAGATATTGGGCAATGGTTATGGATGGCTCCAGCTAGCAATGTTTGGGAGTCCATTGCTACTTCCAATATGGATTATTTTGATCGTCGCAGTATTGAAGATTGTCGCCACTTCTCTTACAATAGGGTCAGGCGGTAGTGCAGGATTATTTGCACCGAGCATGGTTATCGGCGGTCTCCTAGGCACCTTTATCGGGGAGTTGTTTCACATCTTTGGGCTTTTCCCATGGATTGACGTATCGGCAACCGCCATCGTTGGCATGGTTGCTTTTTTCAGCGCGACCGCCAAGACTCCAATTTCCACTATTGTTATGGGAAGTGAGCTTACGGGAGGGTATGGTTTGCTTGCGCCTATGATGATTGCCACCGTGATTGCCTACGCTGCCTCAAGTTTGAACAGCAGCATATTCAAGAGCCAGGTGACCACAAGGAGAGATTCTCCTGCTCATAAGGAGGAGTATGACATTTCCATCTTACGAGATTTGAAGGCTCGGGATGCGGCAAGCCCTCAATTCGTCAGCATGAGCGGTATTTCTCCCATCACGGAAGCATTGGATATAATGAAGTCAAACGGCGTTGGTTTTGTATTTGTGGATGATAGAGGAGATACGACATATGAGAATGGAGGGAAGATAAAGATGGCATTGTTGCACGATGTAGTATCAGCACAAGGTACTGGAAGGTCTTTCCTGGCAGCCGTCAGCAACAAGGAGTCCCCTGTAATCAGGGATTCTGACTCTCTTTATGACGCTTTTAGCCTCCTAATGTCTAGAGGATCAGAGGTTGTTGCTGTTTCTCATGAGGGAAAGATTGTGGGGGTGATCTCCTATAAAGAGATCGCAAAGGCATACCACTACAAGGTTCACTCAAAAACCCTGAAATAAGATGTAAAATATTCAAGGGGGAATTTATCCTGTTGGATGTTCTCCCAAATCTCCGGAATCCTCCTTTGTGGCTATGACTATTATAACGCCATTTTGACTCAAGCTTATACGAGAACATGCGCTCCATAGAGCATCAGTCGTAAGACAACAAAAAATATACTCCTTGAGTCTAAGTACATCCCGTACTGCATTACAACAAATCCTATATCCTACATACCAGATACAACTGAATATGGTTAAAAAATGTAGGACATTACGACATACGATATGATCAAGATCTCAATATTCGAATGCTTCAAAATCTGCATACTTGTGATGGGTAAATGATGATCAGAAAGATTCGTGGAAAAGATCCACCCGGATTTGGAACAATTACAGGTGTATTTTAGATTGAAAAACAGCTTGACCAGAGAGCATTTCAGAAAGATAGGACTTGTCAGCGGGCCGTTGCTTTTCGTATTGATAGTAAATTCACCAATCGAGGAATTGTCTTTTGAAGCCAAAGTGGTCCTCGGCACGGCTATCCTGATGAGCGCCTGGTGGGTTTCAGAGGCGCTTCCAATCTATGTCACGGCACTGATCCCTGTCGTAATTTTTCCAGCTTTCAGCGTGACGACCCTTGGCGAAACTGCTGCAAAGTATGCCGATAGAATCATCTTCATGTTCTTGGGCGGCTTTATGCTGGCAAAGGCCATTGAAAAAACAGGCCTTCACAAAAGGTTTGCGCTTACAATTCTGCACTACTTTGGTACCAATCCAAAGCATATAGTTGCAGCATTCATCATCGTTACAGGCTTTCTTAGCGCATGGATGAGCAATACTGCTACTGCCATGCTGATGATCCCTATTGCTGCCGCCGTGGTGACCCAGGTGCAGGACGAGAAGAGGAGGTCCAGCTTTGCCATTTGCCTTATGCTATCCGTTGCGTACGCGGCAAGTCTTGGAGGAATGGCGACGCTTATAGGCACCCCTCCAAATGCGGTTTTTGCTTCGTTGTCAAAATCCATCCTTGATGTTGACGTTACTTTTTCGCAGTGGATGTTGGTCGGTATGCCTGTGAGTGCCGCATCTCTTTTCGTCCTGTGGATCTATATGGTAAACTTTGGAGCGAAGATCGACCGGGATCCTTTGATGGAAGAAAGGAGTCTTATTTCAAGAAAGCTGGCCGAGCTAGGCAAGATAAACAGGGATGAAAAACTGGTTGCAACCGTCTTTGCCGCAACAGCGATAGCCTGGATTACACGTGGGTTGCTGTGGAAGGACGTTCTTCCCATGGTTGATGATTCCATGATTGCAATAGCCGCTGCGCTATCGTTGTTTATCATCCCAGCTTCGGCGGCTGGGAGGAACAAAAGACATGAAGAATCACCAGACCAAAAGAAGGAAGATCCCGGTAAGGCAGATTCCGGTTTGAAAAGATTCGGGAACAGAGCCTCGTCTTCCGAACTGGTACATAGTGCACTGCTAGACTGGGAGAGCGCGGTCAAGATTCCCTGGGGAGTACTGCTATTGATTGGAGGAGGCTTGGCATTGGCAGGAGGCTTTTCAGCGACTGGACTGGATGAACAGATCGCCAAGAATCTGTCATTTCTGGGAAACGTAAATCATATTGTCATTATTCTTGCAATTGTAGCTATCACAATCTTTGCAGGTGAGATCATAAGCAACACTGCGACTGCTGCCTTGATCATACCGGTTGCAGCATCGCTGGCAGCGTCTCTATCGATTAACCCGATGCTTTTGATGATGCCCGTCGCAGTTTCGGCCAGCTACGGCTTCATAATGCCGGTAGGAACTCCACCAAACGCCATAGCCTTTGCAACTGGACACGTGACAGCTCAAAAAATGGCGAGGGCTGGCCTACCTTTGGATCTTATCGGAATAGCGCTTGTCACTATCATGACGGCTGTCCTGGTTCCACTTGTGTGGAACCAGTGAAACAAACCATCAGATAGGTTCACGATCCTTAACGGAGACCGTACACTTTCACAGCGTACCTCGGTGGACTGGCCAAGCGCAAGTCGTTATACAATAACGAAGCAGCTTGAGGCTGATAACAGGAAATACTTTCATACTTAGTCATACTCATACTTGGCAGAATTTGTCGGATCATGGTGACAGAGATGCCCTTGTAAGGGACTATAACACGGTTCTGAGAGAAAGCACCCTGCTCACTACATTTACAGGCATACTCTTCGGGTTTCTGTTAACCATCTCCATAACCTCTGGTGCCGATCTTCCTCTGATTAACAAAATCACGATACTTGTGGCCATTTTCTCCATAACAATAGCAATATCTCTGTTCGTCTTGCCTGTTGTTTATCACCACATACAATATCCATACAGCGATTTCGAGAAATTCAAAAAAAGGACCCACAGGTTCATGATCTTTGGATTCATTCCTACAGGCATCACCTTGTATCTTTGCCTAGAAATAGCGCTGTCATCATTGATACGAGAGTTTGCCTTTGTGCTTGCCGCCATACCTTTCGTCTTTGTGTACATTCTATTCGTAAAGAGAAAATAAGATGCGAATTAAATATGCAGCCTGGCCTCCATGTGTTCATGGCCAGAACGCATGAAGCAATTACGATAGCAACTTGAGCATCCTACGCGAGGGATCGAGGAAACCTCCTGCGTGGTCCAAACTGCTTGGAGGACACGCTGTAAAGGATGTGCTTTAGTGTTTTTACCAGCGTGGTGGTCTTCCGCCGGTGTTGTCCTTGTTCATGACCGACTGCTTTGCATGAGTTCTGGTTGCCTTGTGCAGCTTGGCCTTGGGCCTGCGACTTCTTGCAAACTTTTCTTTTGTACTCTTGGTCTTTTTGTAACCCAGATAGGACTTGGCAGCAGTTTCCTGGTTTAGTCTAGTCAGCTCTTCTGCAACCATCTTGCGAAGAGTTACGGAGCTAACCTGTTCTTTCTGGGCCAGGGATTCATTGTTTTTTATTGTTCTGGTGACTTCAAGAGCCGTCGCATAGGGAACTCCAGCCCTGCTCACCGCGCGGGCCATTTTTCTGCTGTCAAATGGCTCTAGGCGACCACTTCTTTTCTTTACCATGAGCAGCTTTTTGGTTGCAGCCACGTTTTATCTAATCAATACTTGCTTATAAATACAAAATCAGTAAACCCAACCATGTGGTTACTTTGGATTATGAATCGAGAGTCAAGTGAATCCGGCAATTCATGCTAACATAATTCTGACTAGATAATCAGTACTTGGCAATAATATGTTTGTCAGCAGTTTTTAGTCGATTGTCAAGGAGTGTCCCTGACAACGGCTAAAGCTGCCACCCGGGACCCATGTTTGTGAGAAAACCACCAGTTAGGTTTGGTACGTTTAAGAACCTGTCATGAATGTTTTTTGACGCATGAGAGTACTCCGTAATGCAGTCAATGTGCTGCTGTTCAGGTACATAGATTTCAAAGGCATTCTGTCATTGATATGGCAAATTCCATGATTTGCGCCTATTATAGACATCCAGCTATACACTTAATCAAAATATTTGTTGAGTTCAATTTTTCACTCAAATCGATCCGTCCCTTTTCTTACGCCATGGTTTCCAATAATGCATCCATACGGCAACTCCACCGACAAGAGGACCAAAGATGGCCGCATACAAACCTGCTATAATGAGAGTTGGATCCTGCTTGTTCTTTGAAATTATTGCATCGGCACTCATCTCGCCACTTCCCTGATAAACAATGGTGGTGAATTCTGCGTCATTTCCTTTTTCGCCTCCTACATTCTCAAAACGGATGATGGCGGGCCCGGGCTGAGTGAATACAAAATTCCTGATGTCCGCGCCATATTCAGAGAATCCAAAAGACCTGTGTATCTCTTGACCATTCTGGATTATCACAAAGTCGTATCTCAACAGGTGCTCTTTCTTTGTTCCAGACCTGTCAAAAAAGTCGTTAATGAAGGTGACCTGCTCTCCAGTTTTCAGAACCTTTGGAGACCAGGCAGTCCCGACATGGTAGTTGGGTTTTGGGGTAAGGGACATTGCAGGGAGTTCAATCATTACTCCCTCGCCATTTTGTGGATAGGCGGGAATCTCGCCTTCTACTTCAACTACCCCAAACATCCAGGGGTGTAAAGTGCAAAAATAGGAAAATGTCCCAGGAAAAGTAAAGGTGTACGACCATTTTTCTCCTTCTTGAAATAGTCCGCTATCAAATATCCCATCTGGGGTACCAAGGTCGCCTCGCACAAAACCCGTCCTGCCGCTAGACATCCCACTTGTAACAGTGTGTTTTTCAAGATCCTCATTTATCCATGTCACCGTGTCGTTCACCTTTATCGTAAGCCTAGTTGGTGTGTACCATTCTTCTGGCCTTTCGACCTGAGGGTCAAATGACGGGTTGGCAGCGCCTTTCTTTATGACCACCTCGTAACTATCTGCATATGCATGGTGCGAATTTGACACCGCAAACACAACAAGCAGAAACAGGGCTGATATTGCGGTTGCCGTTCTCACATTTAAAATCGTTGCAAACGTACATGATTTCTGTTTCTGACCTCCATCAGTTTTGATATTCCGTAATCTTGACATAGAATCATGACCTCTTAGGTCCATTGTGCCAATTATGAAGGCTTGTGTCCTCTTGCAGTTTCAACGTGACACTTTGCATAACATCAGATTTATGCTTTTAGAATTCAATGCAGTGTGAGAACTCATCTATAGTATACCTCTTAACAAAAGTTCCCTGATAATCAGGTGGTTACCTGAATGTCGAAAAGTTAAGCAAATGTTAGCGTACTTATGTTAATTGACAATAAACCCGTTCTATAGCATCTGACAGGTAGTAAATAGCCTAAACAGCCGTCGGACATCTATCACTCAGTCATCCCTCGCTGGAATAAAATGCAGGTTCCATGAGCCAAATGCATGTCTGCATGGCCAATTATTTACACCCCTCTAATTGATCTGGTTATTGTTTGCAAGACCTGCATGCGTGGATTGGTATAGTTCTTCAGGTCATACGGTAAACAGATAATCTTTCTATGGGCACGCATCTGGTAGTCCCTACCTACTACATGAGGATATTTTCCTGATGTATCGTCAATTTCCTTTTATTCTTCTTTCTCCAATCTAATTTTAAATGAAAGACATACAGCTTGTAGCCAACGATCTGAAACTCTACTTCAGAGGTTTTGAAGTGGCGCTTGAAAGAAACAACATTGAAGATGCCATTAGATATCTCAAAGACATGAGGCGGGAGCTAAACGATAACCTCGACTATCTGGAGTCGAAGAAAGAACAAATCGAGAATAGAGAAATGCTGAAAAAGAATCTCCACGAATCTCTTGAAGACTATAAAAGCCGTGTTAAAAAATTAGAAGAAGAACTGAAGAAGCTTTGAAGCCAGACACTCATAAATTCTTGGACAAGGCTACTGCCGTTCCGCTACTATCTTGTCATTCAATACCGTCTATAAATCTACGAACCGGACTATGTCTTGCCTATTTTTTCCAACGACAGACATTCTTTGCTTAAAGCATCTATCTAACGTTTGAAAAGGCCCTTTTTCTGCTAACAATCACTTGAAGAGCGGATTCCAGTAACGATGCCTGCCAGGTTAGCAGAGCCTTTTTTACTGTCATACAAGTATCCAGATTTAAAAGAATGGTGGAGTTAGAATTCGCTATTCCGGCCTTAGCCGGGCTGATTGGGTTATCTGCATTTTTCAGTGGTCTTGAAGTCGCGCTTGTCTCCTTGGAAAGAGGTCAGCTAAGACGGCTTGTAAATGAAAGGAGATCCGGAGCAAAGTCACTTGAAAAGCTCAAGTCTAATCCAAAAAGGATGCTGATTACGATCCTGCTTGGCGTTAATTTAGCTAACATAGGAGCAGCCGCTGTTGCAACCGACCTTGCAACCGGTGCGTTTGGCAACCTAGGGCTTGGTATAGCAACGGGGATAATGACATTTATCCTACTTGTATTTGGCGATATTACCCCCAAAGCATACTGCTACGCCCATGCAGAAAAGATATCGCTCAGGTTTGCGCGAGTTATTCTGGCAATACAGTATCTACTGTATCCGCTGGTGGTTTTTCTGGAAGTGGTGACGAAAGGGATGTTCAAGGCTGTCAGAATTGAAGAAAGACCAAAAACATTGAGCGAGGCCGAGGTGCGCGCGATTCTGGATATCGGAGTGGAGGAAAAGGTGCTCATGAAAGAAGAGCGAGAGATGATGAAGGAAGTGCTAGAGTTTCACGACACCGCGGTGCGGGCCATAATGACGCCAAGAAACAGCATGGTTGTGCTAAATGCAAGATTGTTGATATGGGATGCACTGCCTTTGATAAACAAAAGCGGATTTTCCAGAATTCCGATAATAGAAGAATCAAAAGACAATGTGGTAGGAATTGTCCATATAAGGGACATACTGCGTGCCATCGAAACAAAGACCAGTTTCATGATGCTAAAGGACATCGCAAGAAAACCACTCTTTGTCTCCAAGGACATGCTGATAAGCAAATTATTGAAAGAGTTTCAGGGAAGGCATCTTCAGCTCGCAATAGTGGTTGACGAATTTGGAAGCACGGAAGGACTTGTAACGCTGGAAGATGTTATTGAAGAGCTTGTAGGGGAGATAACCGACGAGAAGGATATTGAACACCAACTATTGAGGAAGGTGGACAGACATACGGTGGTTCTACAAGGAGATGTCGAAATTGATGACGTTAATGAAGCCCTTAACGTCAATCTGCCAAAAGGGGCGGATTACTCTACCATAAGTGGTCTGTTACATGAACACATCAAAAGGATACCAAGACAGGGTGACAGGGCCACAATAGGCAATGTAACAATCATCGTAGAAGAAATAGGCAGGAACATTCCGCTGCGAATTACCGTGCGCAAAGAAGAAGAAAAATAAAATACCCACATTTGGTTATTTTGCTAGACCCAGTTACAATCGTGCCTAAAATTTTAATCCGCCTATCAGTATCTGGATCTCGTAAATCACCACCATAAAAGCGGCATAGATTGCAAAAAGAGAGATGCTATGCCAAATTCTTATGTGATTGAATCTGATGAAGAGGAACATAACTGCATGGGTGAGGATTACAAAGACAATCAGCGTAGAAAGTACTGTAAAGCTAACCTGTACTTCTGAAAGTACTAGAACGATGCCTAGAACTAGTGCAATATTGGTGACGGAGGATCCTATTATGTCGCCCAGCGCCAGATCGAGGTGTCTCCGTCTCACAGCAACAAGGTCAACTGCCAGTTCCGGTAGGGAAGTGCCTAGCGCAACTATCGTCGATCCCAGCACCGACTGTCTTATGCCAGTAAATTCAGCTATCGACGAGGCGCTGTCGACTACAAATCTGGCGCTGATGATGACCAATGCGATGCCGATAGCGAAGAATAAAAGTTGCCTGTATGCAGAGCCGGATGCCTTTTGGCGATCATTGTCTGCTTGATTGGATTTAAAGGCGCGGTACATAAAAAAGGCAAAAACAGCAAGCAGAGCAAAGCCGATAAACCTGCTTCCTTCTTGGGCTACAAGAAGAAGAAACGGAATAACAGCAGACAGCACAAGTATGGGGGAGAGATTTCTTACAGTTTTCTTCTCGATTTGTCTAATGGGCGACAAAAGCAGGAACAGCGCGGCTATCAAAGAAATGTTGGTGATGTTCGAACCAAAGATGTCACCCAATGTTATGCCCACATTGTCGGTGAACACAGAGAAGAATGCCACGCTGATCTCCGGCGTTGAAGTTGCTATGGATACTATGATGAATCCTGCGACAAGCTCACTTATTCCAACGATCTTGGAGAATTTTACTATCGAGTCAACCGCAAAAATTGAACTTCTGACCAATAATACCAAAAATCCAACCAGTATCACAATGTCAAGAGTTATTTGCTCAAACAAGTCGGCATTTCAATGGACTATCATTACCGGGCATTTCGCGTTTTCAGACACCGCTCTTGAAACGCTGCCAAGGGTCTTTACCTTAGACAATCCGCTCAGGCCGACGTTTCCTATTATGATAAGATCAGCTTTCTCGTCTTTGGCGAATTCTATTATCTTGTCTGCTGGATAGCCCACAAGAACACTTGTCCTGATCTCAATAGCATCAGATTCCATTTCCTTCTTCTTTTCTTCCAGCATCTTAATTGCATTGATTTTCATTTCTTGATGCAGCTCCTTCCAGACTTCCGGAATACTTGCTTGTTCGCCGGTGCGAGGTGAGCGTATGCGGGATTGAAACATCATGGGCGGCACAGGGATCTCCTGAACTACGTTTAGGAGGATCACCAAAGCGTCTTTTCTGAGCAGTTTTGCCATCATCACTGCATGGTTCAGCGCATTATCTGAAGGCCTTGAACCATCATAAGGAACCAGAATTTTGAAAACCACAAACTGCGTTAACAACTTTCAAGAATATATGTATTAACTAAAGTACGTTGCAGCCCTCTTGCGATCAGACAGTCCGGGAGGTCAAAAACAAAAAGTAAGTTACGAGCTTCAGCAGCTTTCACTTACTTTTTGTTTTCTTTGTTTTTTTGGATGATTTACTTTTTGTTTTCTTGGTCTTTGCCACGAAGACAATTATGGAGCAGGGTGATTTGAAAACCTTACGTCTATATTATCTGACTAATTGCTGAATTTTAGTTACACAAACCTGACCGATTACAATTGTATAAACGTCAGTAACTCTGCATAGAACAAACTTATTCTGTAATCTTGCTGCCATTAGAGCGGTCGTTAACATACATAGTTATCGTTGATTCTATCCCGTCTATCCTTTTGATGCGTCTGTTTATTAGATCTTTCAGTGTTGTCATGGAGCTTTCCTTAACCTTCACGACAACATCGTATACACCCGAGACAGCGTAGGCCTCGTCAATTTCTTGCAGCTTTTTCAACTCATCAAGAACTTGCAGCTCCTTTCCGACTTCAGAGCTGACCAAGACAAACGCCCCAGGCACAGTGTAACTATGTTTCCATAATATTAAAGGTTAATGCCGTGCTAAAAAATTGCATGTTTGATGTATTTATCCATGCATTTATTAGATTTATCTAATAATAATTACTGTTGCAGAATCGAGCAATTATCAGACAGGCGAAGGAACTAAAAGAAAAAGTCAAGAAGGACCGCCGGCAGGACGAGAATTTCCTTGTAGGGATAGAAATCGAAGGATGTCTGATAGGTAAAAATGGACTTCCTGTAGATGCCAAGCCTCTGATACAAAAGATGCAGGGGACAAGACATGAAATGGATTTTGAGTACAGTAGATGTCAGTTCGAATTCAAGACTAGGCCGGTATCCATGGATAACCTTCAAGAAATTAACGACCAGCTGGAGGATTTCTCCGAAGCCATTGGCAAATCGGTACAGAAAATCTATCATTCAGACGTGTTTCCGTTGTTCTTGGGGGCAAACCCTTCACCGGCTATTCTTGACGATGCATGGCTCACCGGCAAGCCCAGGTACAAGAAGCTTGGAAAATGGCAGTCTGGATTTCCGGACGTGGAGATGGAAGGCCAGAAATACAAGGCCCTGCACGTCGCCTACGGAATCCAGGGTTTCCACTTTCACTTGCAGGGCAAGGACCCAAGTTATACCGCAGCGATGTTTAACCACATTTTGAACCTGATCCCCTCCGCAATCCTGCTTTGTGCCAACAGCAGGCTGTTTGCAGGAAAAGTATTCGCTATTCACGAACCAAGGATATTCATGTACGACCAGTCTGAGCAGCAAAATTCTGGTTTTCCTGCCATCCCGCGTTATCTTGGAGGCGTAGAAGACTACATCGATTACATAGTTTCAAGAAAGCCCGTAATAGCCAAGAATTACTTTGAAATGGTAAAAGAAAGACATGATGACGCGCGCATACGTATGAACACGGGTAATTACAGGGTAGAAACCAGAGTATTATCAGTACAGCCTACACCTAGGACGATGATGGCCATCATTGAATTCTTTGTAGGATACCTGTACAGAGCCATCCATGAAAAAAGAAAGCTGCGGCCGCTGTCAGCGTTAAGGGAGGAGCGGCAATCGGTTGTCCGGTCCGGATTCAATGCCAAAACTCACTTCAGCGTAATAGATACTGCAAGAAATCACCTTTCATACGCCAGAAAAGGACTTTCAGATCTGGGAGTGGGAAGCAAGTTTCTCAGCATCTTGGATTCCAGACTTGAAAAGAAGGTTACTGCCGGAGATTACGTGGCAGATCTATGGTACAAGAATTTCAATGGGTCCGTCGATAAGACGGTCGCAGAGATAGCAGAAATTGTCTGGCAAAAAACACTTCATAACAGCCCGATCGCCTAAACTTCTGGCGGCAGATGGTACTATGGCTGTTACTGCATAACTCTTTAAAATCTTGACTGTGTAACGAACTGCGATCGAATTTGACGCAATGTGTTGAAAGGGTTGTGATGAAAAATAGAGATCGAAGAAAGACCTTGGGGCTGGTTTGAAAAATACAACGAGAATACCGTATGCTCCGTAAAGCTGATCTGCGTAAAGGCTAACAAACGGTTAAGCCTTCAGTATCATAATTCAAGGAAGGAGTTCTGGCGGGTCATTCGAGGGCCAGTCCAGGTACAGATAGGCGAGGAAACGTTTGTTGGAAAAGAAGGCGATGTCTTTGATATCCCCGTGGGGGCTATTCATAGATTGACGGCAATGAAAGAAGATTCATTGGTTCTGGAGATATCCTACGGGCATTTCGATGAAAACGACATCGTAAGGATCGAAGACGACTTTGGAAGAACAAAAGAAATGGACACCAGCATCCTTACCTAGACTTTAGAATTCCCTGAATTGTTTGAAGAAGATTATTCTTCTAAGTTTTCCAAACTTGTTGCTGGTGGCATACAGTTTCACGGCATTGTTGCACTGGGTGCACACTTTCTTCCTCCTAGTTATGGTAAGATAGCTGAGCGGGTATGTTCTTGAGCAGTCTGAACACCAGTAATACATCAAGCCGCGCGTCTGGTTTATGCTCAAAGAATCAAAATCTATGCCTTCCTTCAAGCACACTTCTTTTGCGATTTCGACCAAATTGGGGTCGCAATCGCCTGGAATCTGGGAAGCCATTAAATATATAATTTGGTTACGGTTAGATAAATCTAATGGATGATATATCTATAAGCCATATAATAAAGGTTATATTCCAACCAAAATATCCTCGGATCGTTTCACGGAAATGAAAGCCGTATTCATAGTAAATGAACCCAAGATAGCCAAAGTACTTGTCGACCCGATGCGCAGGACGATTCTGAATCTTTTGCGCGAAAAGCCCATGACTCAGGCACAGCTGGCAGACGAACTAGGGTTGTCCGATCCATCTCTTAACTATCACATGAAGATCCTGAGAAGATACAAGCTTGTTATGATAACTAAAAAAGCAGCAGAAGAACACGGAATAATACAAAAATTCTTCTCTCCTACAGCCTACCTCTTTGTTTATGATCTTGATTCTCTGCCCAAGGATGTGGCGCGCTATTTCCATCCAATCAGCATAGAAAGAGCACGTTCTATCGCGTCCTCCATCATGGTAAAAGATTCTGGTTACAAGATAGATGAAATGCCGGAAGCCATCGACCAATTAACAGAGCAGCTATCCAGACTTTTTGTTACCGTTGCAAAATCTTATGAAAAAAAGGAAGTGCCTTCTGGAAATGATAAGATAGTTTACGACATTTACCGCAAGGTCATAATAATGTGGCTAGACAAAATCCAATAAGAGCAGGCGACTTTGAATTATTCTATCTTTGGACGGTAAATCCGAAAAATAGCAGCGCGCCATACTGCGATTTGAAAGGCGACAGGTGAAACTAGACGCAAATTCTCAAGCCAAAGTAAGGATGAATGCAGAAGCTGCAAGAAATGCTGCTATGATAAAGGCGATCTTTACTTTATTGGCGCTCAATGGGCTCTATTAGATATACCTTATTGTTAATTTTAATCTATCCCATCGTTCCGTCATTGAAAAGGTGGTTTAAGACGCATAACTCTTTAATATTTTGAAATGTAAAGTCTGCCGACTCTGCTCATAACCTGTGTTTAGAAAATGACTGTAAAAATTAGATCATCTGCAATGGAATTATTCCGCAGGTATCTTCTTCCAGACGAACTTGACGATAATAAACTCAAGATACCGATCCTGAACAACACCATTGTCCTATCAAGTGACGGACTTGCAGAGATAACTACTCGGATATTTTCCTACAAGCGGTACATCAATGAAAATGCAGAATCACAGACGTTGATAACATCCGAGGAAGAAAAGGTTGCTTTGGGAATATTTCCTGTTCCTCCGCTGTTTGTTCCGAAACGCATATCCAACAATGTCTATTTGAAGTTCGATGCTCCGCTGATCGTGGAGCAGAAAAAAGAGATCGAATTCTACGCAAAAATACCGATAGATATAGGCGTATACAGGCAGTCCAAAGACGAGGAAATCATGATAGATGTTTTCTCTGCAAAGAAACCGAGGTACGCTTTGTACGGAACTCCTGAAAGAGGGGCCGTCTGCCGGTACGGGGAGACCTCGATCGCGATGGAGCCTATCAATGCCAAGAAATACGAAGAGGCCCGCGTGAAAATCAAGATCAAAAATTCCATAAACAACATCGTCAAAGTAAGCAAAGTGGTTATCCCCATGAAAGATGTAGTGCTTGATCACGCACAAGACAGTACAATGGTGGCCGGTTTAGTTGAAATGACGCTTGATTCCGCCTTCGGAAAAGAGGTAATCAATGTAAGATTGACCGATGCCAAAGTCAAGAGGACGGACAAGACCAGCGTTGTCGCAAAAGAAGAGACTCGCCTGTTTACCATGGATGCAGGATATTAAGATCCTGCATGATGGACGATGCTATCCAGCTGAAGAACTTTCTCGGAGATGTTGTCCAGGTACATCTGCACGTGCGGGTCAGCAGTCCAAATTTTGTGACTCTCAAAGAGATGCCCATATCTCTGTGAACTGCCTATCTTCTCTCTGGCTGCCAGGCCCTCCAAGTATTTCTTGGGAATAGCGGACTCATCAACGCCGTTCTTACGGGCTATCCTGTCAATAGCAGCGTGTATGCCTGACCCGTGCTGAGCTGCCTCTTTGATACGATATGCGATTTCCCGTGGGATCCCGAGACTTAATGCAAGCTCCCGGTGGACACGTTTCCCCAGAATATCGTCGCCTCCCTTTACATTCAGCCGGGGATCGATTTTCAAGGTGGTTTTTATCAAGTCTATATCCAAGAAGGGTTCACGTAATTCAATACTTTTTGCCATGCTTATCTTGTCTTCCCTTTCAAGCGTCTCCTTGTATAGCAGCAAAAGGTCTTCGATCATGTATGACTGCATTTTCTGATATCCGTCTTTATCGGCAATTTTTGCGTACCATGGATATCCTCCAAAGAGCTCGTCAGCGCCCTGGCCTGTCAGCATGACGCGGATTCCCTGTTCGTGGGTCTTCTTGACGGCACCAAAAACTGGTATTGCCACCTCAACCTGCCCCGCGTTATTCTCTTCAATTACATGTATTATCTCCGGAATAAGCTGTTCGACCTCGTCCTCGGTTAGTTCATTTACCTGCAGATCAAGGTCGAGCTTCTTTGCTATCTGGCGTGAATAATCGATATCGTTGGAACCCTTGATTCCACATGTGTAGCAGACAACTTCTGGCACCATTCTCTTTGCTAGATGGGCAACAAGAACACTGTCAATGCCGCCGGAAAACACGATTCCGATTCTTTTAAAATCCTGCGTACGTTTTTCCATCGATTTTATCAGTGCCTTACGATACGCGTTTACCGCAGCGTTCATCGTTTTGTACTGGATTCTGGTTTCCAGCTGTTCAAGTGACTGCAGTGTAGTTAATTCTGCGATTTTGAATGACGAAATTCTGCCAGTAGGTGGGATGAGCACGGCATAACCGGGCATTACGCGCTTGGTTGGCTCGCGAATGCCTATGGACCAGAGCGGCTTCTTTTCTGATGCAAATGCAATGAAATCATCGTTTTCACCATAATAGAGCTGCCTGACGCCTAGTCTGTCCCGCACCAGCGCAAAAGTGCCATTCATCTCGTCCCTTATTGCCAAAGCGTAGATGCCGTCAAGCTCCGCAACTGTTTTTTTGATGGCATCTAACAAATTTCCGCCATTACTGTTGTAATGGTCTTCAAGCAGATGGACTATGACTTCACTGTCTGTATTTGTTCTGAAATTGTGATGTTTTTCTAGCCTCTTTCTGATGTCTTTGTAATTGTATATCTCGCCATTGTGCTCGACCACGAGTTTACCGTCGCAGCTCCTAAACGGTTGCGAGCCGCATGTACCGCCTACGATGGCAAGCCTTGCATGTCCCAAGACGCTGCTTCCGCGTATTTCTGAACATTGCAGGCCATCAACCGAATCGGATTGAATGATGCGGCTGTCAGCAGCTATTCCAACGCCGTCCGGGCCTCTGTTGCGCATCTGTGTAAGCATTGCCGCTACGAGCGGTGTTACATTTTCGCCTTTTTTGCTAACGATTCCACCAATTCCACACATGAATATATCACCAAATAGTACAGTTTTGAATTTACAGGAAATTCAGGGTACGTTAGTTATTCATGATTTAAAAGAGTTATCCACGATATCAAGCACTTCAGCAAGATCTGGTTTGTAAACGACGCTGTCTGTGACCGAAGTTACATCCAAGTCTTTGGGCATGAAGGCTATCCCAATACCTGCGCGCTGGATCATACACATGTCAGAGCGGGTGTCGCCAACAGCAAGGGTGTTGGCCATGAGTATTCCATATTTCTCTGCAAATTCCTCAAGATGGTATCTCTTGCAGACAGAGATCTTGCAAAAACAATCGATCTTTTCCCATCCTAGTGGCATCTTTATCTCTCCAGTAATCACCCCGTCCTTTAACTCCAGTCTGTTTGCCGCATAGAAATCCAAAGAGAGTCTTTTTGCAACAAATTCCGCGGCGATCGTGTAGCTGTCGGTTATTATCCCTATTTTGAACCCTCTTTTTCTTAACTCAGATATTGTAAACTCGCAATTTTTCATGAGAGGTATCGAAGCCACCGCAGACTGAACCTCAGCCGTTTTGATGCCTTCAAGCAGCTTGGCAATTTTCTTTGTTTTCAGGTGCCCCGGTATGTCCTTGGATTGTATTTGCCTGACTTTGTCTGAAAAGCCAAGTCTGTCTGACAGAGAAAAGATCACCCTGCCATCGATCAGGGTGCCATCCATGTCAAAGGCGGCAAGTTTGGAATTGGTTGTTGTCATTATGAAATAATAGTTGAAATTGAGTTCGTGCATTTTAAAAAGTTACTGCGAGTATTTGAACTTGAAACAGATCATGGTGTTTGTATCGAATTAATCGGTACATCGCCGTCGTTTTTCCGCAACTGTTTTAAATCGCGCATTGACACTCTTGTCGTGAAGATAGACTTTCCCCGGCACACGGAGAGACTGGGCGTAGTTAGTATACATTCCGTTCAAAAGATCTACGAACTTGACTCCGGCAAGTCTAAAGGCTTTCAAGACTCCCATCAGACCGTAAGGGCCTTTGACTACGATGAAATATCCAACATACTTCACGATCTTGCCATAATCATCCCGATAAAGGGGGACAAGCTGAAACTTTTGGAGGGGGTTTTGAGCGGGATTCCAAACGAATGTCTGGTCATAGTGGTCTCAAACAGCCCGAGATCTCCTATCGATAGATTCATGATGGAAGTGGAGATGATCAGGCAGTATTCCCGGTTTGTTGACAAAAAAGTGGCCATAGTACACCAAAAAGATCTTGGTTTGGCGGATTTTTTCAAAAAAGCAAGTTACGATTCAATCCTGAATTCGGATGGCAATATACGCGACGGAAAAGCCGAGGGCATGGTGATAGGTCTTATTCTTGCTAAAATGTACCACAAAGACTATGTCGGCTTCATAGACAGCGACAATTACATACCCGGCGCTGTCAATGAATACGTCAAGATTTTCGCCGCCGGTTTTGGCATGTCAAGCACGCCGTACTGCAACATCCGAATATCGTGGGTGTACAAGCCAAAGATCAGGGATAATTCATTGCAATTTGCAAAGTGGGGAAGGATCTCCGAAGTCACCAACAAGCACCTGAACACGTTCCTTTCATACATTACAGGATTCGAAACGGAGATCATCAAGACCGGCAACTCTGGCGAGCATGCCCTATCCATGCCTTTGGCAGAACGCATGCATTTTTCAAGCGGATATTCTGTCGAGCCCTACGAATACATAGACATTTTTGAAAAATACGGCGGGCTTTTGCCTTCTGATTACCCCGAGGTCATGGAAAAGGGAGTCGAGATCTTCCAGATAGAAACAAGGAATCCCCACTTTCACGAAGACAGGGGATCTGTACACTTGCAGGAGATGCTGCACGCCTCTTTTGGTTGCATCTACAACAGCCAGATCTGCCCTCCTCCACTGTCCAAGGAATTGCAGGAACAACTGGAAAAGCTTAACAGCGAATCGACCGGCAAAAAGAGCAAGGGTGCTAATGTCAAACTATGCAAGATGGAACCAATAAAGGGGATTCCCGTCGCGGACCTTGCTGACGAGTTGAAGAAAAATTCCATCACCTTCTACAAGTACGGCAGCATCAAATAACCGGTAATCTGGCATGGCTGTAGAATCTGCATTTCTGCATGTAATGATTACACTTGGCATACTGCTTTTTGCGGCAAAGCTGCTGGCAGAACTGTTCCATAGGATAAAGCTGCCAATTGTGCTTGGAGAACTGATAGCGGGAATAATTGTTGGACCCTTTGCTTTAGGCGGGTTGTTCCTTCTGGAAGGAGAGCCGCTTGTAAATTTGGATGAAACTGTCAAGCAAATAGGCGAGATAGCCGCCATCGTCATACTGTTTATTGCAGGCCTTGAAATCACTCCAAGGGAATTTCTGCGGGGTGGGGCAGCCTCCTTTACCGTAGGTTCCCTTGGTGTCATACTGCCATTTTTTATGGGGTTCTATGTGTTTTCTGCTTTCGGGCTAGAGGCGTTGCAGTCGATGCTTGTGGCAACCGCATTGACGGCTACCAGCATCGCCATATCGATCCAGGTGCTGACAGAGATGGGCAAAATCCAGTCTCCTGAAGCCCGGCTGATACTTGGAGCTGCTATAGTGGACGATATTCTGGCCATTGCGGCTTTGTCGGTCGTAACGACCATGGTGCAGACAGGAAATGTCCAGCCGGATATCATAGAAATTGCCTTCCTGATAATGAAGATCCTTGGATTATTTGCCGCGTTGCTTGTCGTAGCCGTGTTTGTGATTCCAAGGGTCCTCCATGTCGAAAGACTGTGGAGATCAAAAGGGAGCATTGAAGGCATTGCCACCGCGCTGTTCTTTGGCGCAGCCGGCGTTGCCGCGTTTCTTGGCTTGTCGCCTATAGTGGGAGCGTTTGCAGTGGGCATGGCTGTTGCAAGCACCAAAATAATCAAGCAAATGGAAGAATACGTTTCTAAACTGGAGATAATATTTGCACCGCTGTTCTTTGCCATAATAGGGGCTCAGGTAGACCTGAGAGGGTTTAACATGGATGTCCTGATTCTAACAGGGTTATTGATGGCCGTCGCAGTTTCGTCAAAGCTGGCTGGGTGCGGTTTGCCGTCCATGCTGTTTCTGAAAGACCGGGCCAAATCAATGAAAGTTGGCATAGGCATGATATCTAGAGGCGAGGTTGGCCTGATTGTTGCAGGAGTGGGAGTGTCATCAGGCGTGCTTTCCAGCGATATCTACACAGCTGTCATAGTGATGGTAGGGCTGACTACCATCATCACGCCGATATGGCTTAAAGTAGCATACCGAAAGAAAGAGCCCGAATTGGCCGGAAAGAGCTGACCTGTAACACTTTTTGCTACTTGTGTGCAAAAGCTGCTGCAAAAAAGGAGCGTGTCTGAAAATCGATGGCCATGAAATTAAAGTGGGTAGGCAGCCTTTATTCTGCGATAACACTGTAGAATGATGGTTGCGGCGGCCGCGCCATGAAGGTTACGGCCCTGTTGTGCAACGCCATATGCTCCGGCGTCTGGTGCATCTTGGCAAAGGACTCCCTGTCCCTGAACATCACGATGATCCTGTGCTTGCCGTCCTGCGATTCTAAAAGCCTTCTTGCGATAAACCCGTCAAACTTTGACACCACCTTGTTGGACTCGGAAAACCATTCCTTGAACTCCTTCATCGATTCCTTTTTAAGTTCGATGTCTGAGATGACCACAAAAGTACCCTTTTCATTGACGACTGGCAATTCCATAGGGCTGTGGGGGAAAAACCCATATTTAAAACAAAACTTTGCGCTACTTCATCCAGGTCCTTTCTTCCAGGTATCCAATCAATCGGAAAAGCTCTTCAACCCTTGCGCTGCCGCCCACATCCTTTCTGCAAATTTCATAGTGGCGTACAAGCTCGAGATCCTCTTCAGCTGACAAGCTTTTCATCTCTTCAACCATGTCAAAGAACCTGTCCTCCTTTCCTGTGTGATCCGTGATGAACACGGCATACGTTTTAAGAAACCTGGCTACCGGCTCCCGTGCGTTTATTCCACCCTTCCACTCTTTCAGGTTGCGCTGCATCATCCTTGCAACCCTGCGGCCGAATTCATGCTCTATCAGGAACTTGCGTATTTCCTCGCTGTAAACTTCGCTTTTGTTCTCCGTTCCCGGAAAGTAGGCCTTTTCCTCCTTTCCATGGTGGAACGCATCAATGAATTCCTCTATAACTACAGAGAGGATCTGTATGTCTTCAAGTGGTATCTCCTCTCCGGCATAGAGCTTGTCTGAGCACCTCTGCGCAATGTCCCGGATCCGTCTCACCGTTACATGGTCCTGCTTGAGTTCTCTGGTTGAATTCACTGCCATGCGTGATAACGCCATCTCATATAAGAGCTGGGCGACAGATACTCAACGCTCAAATACCATTATAGTATGCAATAAGTTGATGTCTTCGCCTGCAAAAGCAGAGCTCTCTGATCAGGAGCTCATTTACCTAGACTGGAACAACGCGCTTGAAATTCTAGAAAAGGCCTACAAGTCAGGCCTGTTTGTTCTGATAATCGGGCCGAAAGGGACGGGCAAGACGACCCTTGTGCGCAAGTTCGCGTCCATGATGAACAAGGAGCTGCACTCGGTGAACTTTAGCCTGCGTACCAGAGAGTCACACCTGATTGGCACGAGGACTATTGAAGAAGGCCAGATAAACTTTGTAGAAGGTATCCTTGTAAAATCGATGCGAACCGGCACGATGCTGTATTTAGACGAGCTTAACGCCGCCGAAGCAGACGTTCTTTTGAGGCTGGACGAAGCGCTGGACGACCGACGCCAGCTCGTGCTTAAAGAGGCCGAAGGCCAGACGATAAGGGCCTCCCCTGACTGGTTTGTTATTGCCACCATAAACCCGCTGTCGCATGTTGGAACTAAAGAGCTCCCGCCGCAGCTTTTAAGCAGGTTCCCTGTCAGATTGAGGCTTGAATACCCGCCGGAGGAGCTGGAACTTGAAATAGTTAAACGCCATGTCAAGATAGAAGATTCAAAGCTCCGTGATGTCAGGCACGCCATCCAGCTGGCAAGGAACCTTCGCGAGGCGGCAGCGGTAGAGGAATTGTACTATAGCCCGAGCCTTCGGGAGACGATTGCATTTGCCAAGATGCTGAACACTGGCCTTTCTGCACGGCAGGCCGCGGAGGTGGTATACGCCAACGCCTACGACCAGTGGGGCCAGGTGGAATACCAGAAAGTCGTAGACATGATAACCTCGATATTTGGCGACCGGTAAATGTCCCATTTTGCCAGCTCTGTTATGCGAAACGATGTCTTGCTGGACATAGCCACGTTCCTTGCCCGCCGCTGGTCCGGCGACGAAAAGGTCATCATCGCGCTTACAGCCGACAGGGCGCCTACAACCAGGATAGACAAAAGGCTGATCACGCTTCCAAACCTTAACTACTACCCGGGGACTGACTTTCAGAAATACCGGCAGTGGCGCGTTGCGCTCTGGTACGAGGCCATGCGGATTCGATTCTCCACCGAGGTTCAGAGCAACGAGCATGCCTCCGGGTTCGTTCTCAACACCGTGGAGACCAAGCGCGTAGAGATTCTGGGCCTTCGAGAATGGGAGGGGATGGAAAAGGAGATCATCTTCAATGAAGGCATATCTTGGATGTCCAGGCAGCTGCTGAACGCCATTTACGGCCGGTACAAGATAGCCGAGGCGTTCTCGCAGTACTTCCTCACCGGCTACGTGAAAGGGGAGCTGTTTGGTGGCGAAATGGAACGGGTCCAAAAGGCAACAGACTATGCCAATGAAATCATAAAGGAGGCCATTGACAACAACTACAGCACGGACTGGATAAAGCAGCACGTGCCCAAGCTGATCAAGATTCTGGAGCTTGATCCGCTCATCTCCATACCGATACTGGCGCCCAAGACAAGGATGGGGGCTTCTCTGAACCAGAACGATCTCCTCAAGCAGATAGAAAAGGTGGTCAGAACTAGACGCAAGGAAAAGGACGTGGAGGAGAAGACCAAGGAGATCTATGAAGGCCATGACGTTCTGCATGAATTCGAGACGCTGGTAAAGGAAAGCAAAAAGACTGAGAACAAGGGCTACGAGAGCCTTGAGAATTTTGGCTTAAGCATCCCGGACAGGATGGATGTCGACGAGACGCGTATATACGACTTGGACCTGATACAGAAGGTCAAGGCTGCCTTCCGCGAATGGAAGACGGGTTGGGTTGAAAGGCACGACGACACAGGAGAAGAGCTGGACGCCGAAGTGCTCGCTGACTCGCTGCCAAAGCCGTTTCTCACAGATTTCAAGCTGTCCATCAAAACCAAGGTTGTCCTGCTTTTGGACCATTCAAGCAGCATCGCCGATGTAGAGCTGGAATACAAGCAGGCAACCATCGCGTTGTGCGAAGCGCTGAGCTACCTTGGCGTGAAATTCGCCGTGTACGCGTTCAGCACGGAAAACCGCCAGGTCAAATGCTGGGTCATCAAGCCGCCGCAGATCAAGTGGTCGCTTGTTTCCGCCAGAAGGCTTGCCCAGATAAAGGCGGTAGGCGGCACCCCCCTTGCAGAGGTGTACGGGCTGCTGGAGCCAGCCATCAAGTCGTTCAAGCCGGACATCTTTGTAACGCTGACCGATGGAGAGCCGTCAGACTTTGATGCTGTCAGAAGCATGGTGCTTTACTACAGGAAGATCGGGGTCAAGATGGTGGCCATAGGAGTTGGAAGGAACTTGAATGATGCAGTTGGCATCGGCCATAACCTGAAGTACCTGAATTATGAAAAAACATTGGCCGTCAGCAGGCTTCCGGATATGCCAAAAAAAGTGATCAAGCTTTTGCGCTCGTGATCTCAAATCACGAGGTCGGGGTTTTCCTTCTTTACCTTTTCCCAGTCGCTTAGAAAGGTGCTCAGGCCCTTGTCTGTCAGCGGATGGGTCAGCATCTTGCCGAGTATGTCTGGCGGCAGCGTTACGACATGCGCGCCGATTTTCCCGGCCTCAACCACATGCATCGGGTGGCGGACGCTTGCTACAAGCACGTTTGTATCAAACTGGTAGTTCTTGAATATCTGGATTATCTCCCTGATAAGGCTCATGCCATCCTGGCCGCTGTCATCAAGCCTTCCTATGAACGGGCTGACGTACGACGCGCCGGCCTTGGCAGCGAGTATAGCCTGGTTGGCTGAAAACACCAATGTGACGTTTGTCTCTATGCCGTCTGCCTTCAATTTCTTGACGGCCACGAGGCCCTCGGGGATCATGGGGATCTTGACCACGACGTTCTTGCCGTATTTCTTGAGCCGGTAGGCCTCTTCAATCATCGTCCCAGCAGTGGTGCCCACAACTTCGAGGCTGACTGGACCGTCGACCATCCTGACAATTTCGCGCATTATCTCGGCCGGGTTGCCCTTCTCCTTGGCAAGAAGGGTCGGGTTTGTTGTAACGCCGTCTACCAAACCCATGTCGTTGTATTTCTTTATTGATTCAATATTAGCAGTGTCAAGAAAGATCTTCATTTTTGCATCCTACTCCTTGCTTCTAGGACCGCACGTGCTATTTCTTTTGTGGTCAGGCCATACTTGTCAAGAAGGGAGTCTATCTCTTCGTCTCGGGCTGATTCACCAAACCTGTCGGGAACGCCCACGCGCTTTATGGGGACAGGATGGTTTTCACTGGCCGCTTCTGCAACTGCGGAGCCGAGGCCTCCTATGATGTTGTGCTCCTCTGCTGTAACAATGGCGCCTGTCTCTTTTGCGCATCGGCTAACTAGGTCAACATCGATGGGTTTGATTGAAAACATGTCTACCACCCGGCATGACAAACCGTTATCGCGTTTCAGTAAATCTGCGGCTTCAATCGCCTTTTTGATCATGAGGCCGCAAGCCATTATCGTGGCATCCGAGCCATCAACTAGGATGTTGCCTCTGCCGATCTTGAACTGTTCAGCCGGCGCCGATTCCGGGTAAACCAGCTCGCTGGCCGGCCTTGGCAGACGCACGTAGAACGGACCAGGTGTGAAGGCTATGGTCTTTATCAGGTGTTTGACAGCCACGGCGTCGGACGGCGCCAGCACCCGCATGTTTGGCATTGCTCTGGTGGTGCTCATGTCCTCGATCTGTTGATGCGACGCACCGTCAGGGCCTACCGTCAGACCGCTGTGGGAGACGACCAGCTTGACGTCGAGATTGGGATAGCAAATGGTATTGCGGATCTGGTCCACACACCTTCCCGGTATAAAGGCTGCATAAGTACTGGCAAAGGCTATCTTGCCGGCAATTGCAAGCCCGGCAGCGATCGAGACCAAGTTTGCCTCCGCGATGCCCACGTTAAACATCCGCTCTGGGTACATGTCGCCGAATTTCTTTGTCTTTAGGGAGTCGGTGGTGTCCCCGCCTACACAGACTATTCGCGGCTCTGACTTGCCAAGCTCGAGGAGAGCGTCACCGTACGCCCCTCTCATGTCCATCACTTTTTTAACGCTACTCGATTGCATGGAGCTCACCCTTTATACCAAGTCTGGTGGCGTACGGAATCAATATGTGTTTGCGCGCGTTGAGCCATTCTTTGCGGACTCCAAGTCTTGTAGCATGGTCAAGCAATTTTCTTTCAAGCGCGACTGCTGCTTCATGGCGGAGCTCGATGATTGCACTGTGTATGTCCGAGTTGCCGTATACCGCACTTCCGGCCACAAATATTCTGGCGCCGGCGTCGTACACCTGCTGTAACGTTACCGCGTCTATTCCGCCGTCAGCCTCTATGTAGCCGCAAAAGCCCTTCTCACGAAGGTTCTTGTTTAACGCTATCATCTTGGGCAGAACTTCGGGCATGAACTTTTGCCCAGATGCGCCGGGATTCACTGACATTACATTAACGACGTCTATATCTTTGAGGTAGGGATCGAGCCATTCCGGGAATGCGGTCCTCGGGTTGATCGCCACGCCAGGGCTTATCCCCGCCGCAAGCAATTTGTCCTTTATCTGCACAAACTCGTCCTCGTTGCATGCCTCCACGTGGACGGTGACAATGTCGCAGCGGGCGTCTATGTACTCGTCTATGTGTTCAAGCGGCTTTTCTATCATAAGATGCGCGTCGAAAGGAAGACTTGTGGCACGCCTAAGCTTCTTGATCGTGTCAGCAAGGAAGGTGGAATTGGGAACAAACTTGCCGTCCATGACATCAAGGTGTATCAGTTCGATGCCCTCGCGCTCAACCTTTTTGATCTTCTCTTCATAGTTTTCTTTAGCGCCGGCAATGATGGACGGCGCTATAAGACACTCGCTTTCAAGTTCTTCTATCAGCACGGGCAGCTGCTTCTTTGACGGTGCCTTGCCGTGCCACTGCGGGTTGTTAGCCATGTGGCGTATCCCGCTTCCCTTGACCGTGTTGGCGATTATCATGACCGGCTTGTCGCGGATCTCTTCGGCCTTGGTTAACGCATCCATGAGCTGCTCGACTCTGTGGCCGTCCACTTCAAAGACCTGCCAGTTAAAGGCAGCCCACTTGTCCTTGGTGGGATCCAGTGGCATGACGTCCTCTGTAAAGCCATCTTGCTGTATTCTATTGCGATCCAGTATGGCAACTATGTTGTCCAGCTTGAACTTGGCAGCAGCCATGGAGGCCTCCCATATCTGGCCTTCATTGGACTCTCCGTCCCCTATCAGGACGTAGACGCGGCTCCTTTTGTTGTCCAGCCTGCTGGCAAGTGCAATCCCGATACCGACGGAAAGACCGATACCCTCGGAGCCGCCAGAGTACTCTATGCCTGGCACACTGTGGTTCTTTTGATGGTCAGAGTACCTGACGGGGTGGCCCTGCAACCGGGAGCCCAGCTTGCGCAGAGTCCTGATCTCGTCAGGCGGGAAATAGCCTGCAACTGCAAGTGTAGAGTAAAACCCAGGAGCGGAATGAGCCTTTGAGTTGATGAAATAATCGCGATCCTGCCAGTCCGGCCTTTTTGGGTCGTGATTCATCTTTCTAAAATAAAGGGTTCCCATTATCTCGGCGGCCGAGAACGATGCGCCTGGATGGCCAGAGCCTGCTTCTGCAATGCCTTGTATGGCCAACATGCGCACTTCTCGGATCTGCCTCTTCAATTCAAGGTAGCGCATGTTAAATCCCATATTCATCGCCTAGCAGAGATTAACATCATAGCAGCAAATGCTGACTGTGAGGAAAATAAAAAGATACCTCCAGCCCCTTGTTAACACCTGATCTTACTGTCTAGCATATTTATCCTCGATTTCTGGTTACATGTTGAGCTATGATCCTAATAAACCTGACTGACTGGTCAGTCATTTTCATATCAATAATTGCTTATCGCTAGCAAATCCTTCTGACGTAAGGTGCAGTCAACGTTTAAAAAGTTGATAGCAGAAAATAATCTTGCTTGTCTCTGTCGTCGGCATTCGCCCGCCCGTTGCTCATATACGACGATAAGTGCTATTCCTGCACCAAATTCGCCGAGATGGCAAGCATGCTTTCCCGTGGGTGGATAAGGACTGCCGGGCACTACTATTCGGATGCTGCCTTGAAGGCCAAGACAATGGTATTTCCAAAGGATTACGACCCAACAAACATGTTCTGGCTGATAAACAAGAATGGCGCATACGGCGCAAGGTCTGCGCTGCTGCCCGTGGCAAAGGAGATATTCATCGGATGGTTCCGGGCCAGCTCCAACGATGACATGTATGCGGCTGCCTGCGAGTACAGGGGCACGGAAATGTCCTGCTACACCCCGACCAACGTCCTGAAACGTTTTGCAACATTGCTGAGCCACGGCGCTGTATTCCGTTTTTGATCAGTTTAAAATAACGTCATTTGCCTTCTGTAAGCATGGTCCAGATCAAAGTTGAGAAAGCTAAAATCGATCAGAAACAGACCTCCCTTCTGGTTATCGGCGTTTTTGAAAACGAGCAGGATTTCCCGCAATCAAAGGAGCTAGACCCCTCCGTGCTTACGTACATCAAGGAGACCCTAGACAACAAGGAGTTCCGCGGCACCTTTGGCTCAAACATACTGGTGTACACTCTTGGCAAGGGGCCAATGAAAAAAATTATGCTGCTTGGGCTGGGCAAGCGTGAAAAGTTTACAGATGAAGCAGCCAGGGTCTGCGCCGGCAAGGCAGCCCTCAAGGCAAAGGAGCTGGGCGTCAAGGAATTCTCTATACTGCAGTTCTCCAATCTGGACGAGGGTCTTGTCGAGGCCATGACGGAGGGCATGGCCCTGTCCCTGTACTCCTTTGACAGGTACAAGGCCGCAGACAAGGAAGCAGCAAAGATCGAGGATATAACGATCCTCATAAACTCGGACTCGCCGCGGTTCCAATCCATCGCGGAAAGGGCAGCCCCTGTGGTCGAATCTGTGAATTTTGCCCGTGATCTTGGCAATCTGCCTCCAAATGACTGCCCGCCGGCATACCTGGCAAGCACTGCACTATCCCTGGCCTCGGAGTACGACATGAAGGCACGGATCATAGAAAGGTACGAGATGGAGAACATGGGCATGGGCGGCATAGTGGCCGTGGGAAAGGGCAGCAACAATCCGCCAAAGCTGATAATCATGGAATACAACGGCGCCGGCGAAGGCCAAAAGCCGTACCTGCTGGTCGGCAAGGCAGTCACGTTTGACACCGGCGGCATCTCGCTTAAACCCGGGGACAAGATGGATGAGATGAAATACGACAAGTGCGGCGGCTGCAACGTCCTTGCCGTACTGCGGGCAATAGCATCCATGAAACTGGCCGTCAACGTGGTTGGCATCATTCCCTCGGTAGAAAACATGCCCTCAAGCACGTCCTACAGGCCCGGAGACATCGTCAAAATGTACAACGGCAAGAACGTCGAAGTGCTGAACACCGATGCTGAAGGCAGGATGATATTGGCAGACGCGCTGGCGTACGGGATTGCAACGTACAGCCCCAAGGCAGTGGTGGACATGGCCACCCTTACCGGGGCGGCCATAATCGCGCTGGGTGCCAACGTTGCAGCGCTGGTGGGAAACAACAAACAGCTGGTGGACAGGCTGCGCAAGACGGCAGAGAAGACCGGCGAAAAGATGTGGGATTTGCCTCTGCACGACGAGTTCTTTGAGCAAATAAAGAGCAACCATGCAGATATCAAGAACATCGGCGGCAGGCCAGGCGGAGCCATCACCGCGGCTGCCTTTCTGTCCAATTTCGTCAACGGTACACCGTGGGTGCACATGGACATTGCCGGAACGGCATGGACGCAGGAAGGAACATTCGAGAAAAGCTACAACCCGAAAGGTGCAACCGGCTTTGGAATCAGGACGCTGGTCAAGATGCTGATGGAAGAAGAAAAACCGCCGGCGTCAGGATAATTAACAACCTAGCAGATAATGATCCTGTTGCCCATATTCCAGCTGGATTCGCTGGTTGACGAGCTGTCAGAGCAGGGGTTCAGCTGCAGGCCCGGCAGCCTGTCGGATGTCAAGGCTGACCGGCGACCGTACTTTGAGAGATGGCTGTCCAACCGCGATGGCTTTGTCACCATGGAGAGAGGCAACGTTAACTATATCGGCATAGAGGAAGTCGTGCGGATGGGCCCGTTCTTTAACGTATATTGTATCGTGGACAACGACCATGTGGCAGATAACGACGAAAACGCTCACAACCTTCTGGATGCAAGCCCGTATTACCAGCTGTACAACGGCCGAGCCACCAGCCTTGGATGGAGCGGTGGCGTGCTGTCAAACATGCTGGCGCAGGACCGCGAGCTTTCAGAGGAGCTGGTCAAGAACATCATGAAAGAGGAAGTCAAGCGCATCAACGTCAAGGCCCGCGACTATTGCTGCATCATAGAAACCGGAGTCTGGGATCCGGCAGGCTTGGCGTCCGTGTTTGGCATGATAGACCGCATTGCCATGCACGCGCGGAACCTTATGAAGCAGGTGCATTTTGGCGAGAATATTGATGTTTAAAAGGTGCCAGCACTGCTGCTTCCCGACCGCTCACGCAGATCAGTAACACAGCAGCGACG
>CAZKXR010000021.1:0-43221 GCA_964556935.1 uncultured Nitrososphaera sp. | reverse complement strand
ATAATTAACTATTGTGCTAGTATGTGAACACACTATCAGAATCCCCGCTAATGGTAGAGTATCAATATAGGTATCTACAAACAAGCTGCCTGCAAATAGCTGTAATGGATCATAGTGGGAGGTTCTACAAAATTCTATGTTGGAAAACAATCCGGGCCAATGGATAAAATGAATCCGTCTTGGCGACCAAAGGCAACAGCAAACCTATCAGAACCTGAACAATTTAAGATATATATATCCAATTGCAAACGGATCATGATAATGGTCGAAAAGATGACGGCCGTCTGGCTGATTATCATCACAATCATAGCTTGCTCAGCTGTACCCGGCGTCCTGATCTACATCACTTCAATTCCTCCCGCCAAATTCCTGACAGGGTTCCAGCTGCTGGATACCACTGCACACGTCCTGTCTATAGGGCAGTAATCCAATTTTTATAACACCTTTTACTTTTCAAAGTTGATCAGCAATCATGGGTTTTGATGGCACTTTTGAAGGTCCAGACAAAAAGAAGCGCCTTGTCTGGTCGATGGTCATTCTTGCCGTGGTAGTCGTGGCAGCCGGAGCAGGCACCAAACTCGTCACCGACTATATGCGTGTAAACGACCCCATTTACCAGTGCATAGGCGACCCGCTAGGCCAGCCGTACCAGCTGTCGGTGCCAGTCACGGTCACCGAAAACGGTTCTCCTGCCCTGGTGCCAAAGGGCATCGGCATTACGCCGGACTGCACGCTTCCAGTCCACACTCTACAGGAAGGAGTTATTCACGTGGCGTACAAGGAGCCGTACCCGTTCACCCTTGGGCACTTTCTCTTCAACTGGAAGATAGACCTGACGAAATTTGACACCAAGGTCTTTGTCAACGAAAGGCAGCACACGGAGGGCAGCTTTTTGGACATCCCGCTGAAAGACGGCGATTCCATAAGGGTCGAGTTTACCCGCAGAAGCTAGTAAAGGAATTAACCAAGACCCGCGTACCGGCAGCCGTTGAAGGAGGTCTACACCGAGATAGAGATTGCTGCCACCGCAAAGCAGGTCTGGCAGGTTCTTGTCGATTTTGCCAGCTACCCTGACTGGAACCCATTTATCCGCAGGATAACCGGCGAGCCAAAGGAAGGCTCAAAACTTGAGATCAAGATCACAACCCCGTCGGGCACAAACCGGTCCTACGAACCAAAGGTGACAAAGGTCGAGCCGGAAACCGAGCTTCGCTGGTTTGGCAAGATACCTGGATTTCTGTCCGGCGAGCACATCTTTTCGATACAGGATGCGGGGCCCGGCCACGTCAAGTTTGTTCACCGTGAACTGTTTAGCGGGCTTTTGACCTCGTTTTTTGGAAGCAGCACAGACAAGGACATCAAGGCCGGTTTTGAGGAGATGAACCGCGCCCTCAAAAAACGCGTTGAGGGCTAGAACACAACAAAGTACGACGCGATGGAGACTGCCACTATTATCATGTTCGTGGCAAAATGCAGCGCGTAGGCGTGGTTGAGCCCCTTTGTCTTGTAGATGTGCTTGTAAAGAAAGCCCAGCGGAAGCAGCGCCAGGGAAACATGCACTGCAACGCCCATGGCGACGTGCAAAAAGGCCCAGATGATTGTCATCAGCCAGTTCTTTCGGAAGTACATCTCCTCAAAGTAGTTGACGTGTATCAGCATGTACACCAGCATAGGCACGAAGGGCAGGACGCCCATGTAGCCCTGGTCGGCGTAGGGTCCCAGCGCGACATTGTAGCCAAGCCACGACCAGTTCAGTATGGGTACTGTGGATAAAAAGTCCATGGCAAACAGGATGTATACGGCTAGCCCGCCTATAGTCAGCGGAAGGAATGCCAGAGACTTGATGCCTTGCTTGAAGTTGCGCAGCCTCGTCTTGGTCTCTTTGGCCAGAAGCAAAGTTGGAATTACCGTGGCCACGTAAAATACGATAAGGAAAATGTTGTCCTCCAAGGCCTGACACTAGTTTTACAGAACTTGCTTATGTGTGTTGCAAATTATTGGCCGTCTTTGAATTTAATAGCAAGATGGGTTCCGTCGCAAAACGGCTTGTTGTTGGATTTTCCGCAGCGGCACAACGTATAGTGTTCTTTTGATGCGCCCGCGCCCCAATCATCGACGCCGACCAGTTCTATGCCGCCTGTAACGAGATACGGCCCGTTCCTGCCTGCTGTGACCATGGGCTTTCTGTCCTGATCCCTGTACTCGATATCGTCAATGGAGTAGCTGAGGGCCCCCGATGGGCATTTCCTTACGGCCTCGATTATGGCATCAACAGCCGCCGCATCCGGGTCTATCCATGGCCTTTCGTTGAGCCTGAACACTGCTGGAAGGTTTCTGATGCATTCTGCGGCATGCGAGCATGTCTTTCTGTTGTCGTGGATTGTGATCTTTTTTCCTGCATAGCTTTTGCGTTTGTCTTCCGGTACCCCTGTTGGAACATTTTGGCTTGAAAAACCAACGACACCATGGGTGCCGTCACAGAACGGTTTGTTCTTTGACTGGCCACATCTGTACAGCGCGGCGCCTGCTACCGATGATAGCGGCTCGCCCTTTGCGTTCTGCAGGTTTTCAACCGGTACCGGCTTTTGGTCGCTTATCAGGTACAGCGGGCCGTTTGGAAGCGGGACAATTATTGGCTTTTTGTCAGACATTTCTCTGGCCTCCTACCTCTGTCTCTTGTACCGTGGCAGACCATCTACATAACATGCGATCACAACGCGGTAAAGACTTGCAGTCTGATGCGCGGTCCATCATCAGTATAGAAGGGAATTCAACGATTTAAGGGTAAAAGTGCAACCCTGCGGTCCAAGTCAGTCCCCACTTACTATGTCTGGTACAGAGAACTTGCTAAGTAAGTTCTTGCTACCATAGTTAAATAACATGCTTTTCATAACAATGGCATGGTAAAAATAAACCAGATTAACACCAACAGATCGGCTCGTTCGGTTTCAAAAATAATAAACAGCGTCCGGACCGTGGAAGGCGAAGGCTTTGTCGTAAACAGGCCATTTCCAACCCATTTCCTATCGGATTTCGATCCGTTCCTGCTACTAGACGAGATGGGCCCTGTTGACTTGGCGCCCGGGGAGGCCAAGGGAGCGCCGGACCATCCGCATCGAGGCTTTGAAACCGTGACCTACATGCTTGATGGAAAATTCGAGCACAGGGATTCGAAAGGTCATGCTGGAAAACTGGGGCCCGGCGACGTGCAGTGGATGACCGCCGGCTCCGGGGTTGTTCATTCCGAGATGCCGGAAAAGGAATTTACGCGCACTGGCGGGCGTATGCACGGCTTTCAGCTATGGGTCAACCTGCCAGGAAAATACAAGATGGTTCAGCCACAGTACCAAGAGATCCCAAGTTCTAGGATCCCGGTGGCAAAAACCGATGATGGAAAAGTATCAGCAAGAATCATTGCCGGTCAGGCTCTGGGCTCAAAGGCCGTCATCGATACGGTCACACCAATCATTTACCTGCATTTTACGATGCAGCCTGGAAGTTCTGTTAGCCAGACAGTGCCGCGCAACTATAGCGCGTTTGCGTACGTCGTCAGCGGCGCAGCAAAATTCGGGGACAAGACCGTCGAAAGAGGCCGGATGGTTATCTTTGAGAACGATTCCGATGAAGTATCAATTGCAGCAGAATCAATGCTGGACGTGCTGCTGATTGCCGGCGTTCCAATAAAAGAGCCCATCGCCAGGTATGGGCCATTTGTAATGAACACAAAGGAAGAAATCTATCAGGCCATCGAGGATTATCGGACCGGCAAGATGGGTAAAATCAACTGAGAATCACGTTTATCTAGAGCTATCGACCATCCTAGTATGTGCCAAGCTACTACGAGATACTGGAAGTCTCGCCCGATGCAACGCCGGAGGAGATCAAAAAGTCGTTTCGCAAGCTTGCACTGAAATACCATCCTGACAGGAACAAGAACTCTGATGAATCCAAGCAAAAGTTCATGAGGCTTGTTGAAGCCTACGAAGTCCTTTCAAACGAGCACTCGCGCAAAAAGTACGATGGCGATGCAAACACCAAGCGGCCTGGGTGGGTGCCGTCGGCTGACTTTAGCCGGGTCTACAGCTACGAGGAGATCAAACGCCAGTACCGGTCCAGCGTGCAGGGCGGCATGTGGGACATCAGCGACAAGGCCACCATGGGCCTGTGGAAGGCCACCATGATATTGTTTGCAGGACTTGCTGCCCTAGTGCTGTACATACTGCTTTTGCGCTAGTGCTTGCCGCGCCGTTTTCTGTGCTCTTCTTCTCTTGCTTTTTTCCTGCCAAAAGTCGCGTATTTGAAGGCAAAAAACGCGCCCACCACAAAGCCGGGTATGGAATAAATCAAAAAACTGCTACCTGCCGCGGCAGCAAGCAACAGGGCCAGAACACCAGACGCCAAAGACGCGATCATGAACATCAAGACCATTGGTTTTGTTGCTGCCAATTCACCTACCGTATGGGGACATAGTATAAAGCCGTTTTGCTGCACGTTTGTCTTTTCTATCTGGGAACCAAATCATTGAGCAGATAGAGGGCAATAATCTAAACATTTGTTGTCACTACGTGTGATGAAATAACTTCCATGTCGGAGTCTTTATCCAGTTTGTGAATTGCATGAATTTGATATTTTTTATTATATGGATGCTATCCTTAACTAAGAACGGCCATCTCTAAAGTCCGTGTAAGTTTCAAAGGGACGATAGGAGGATGTGGTCTTCTGTTATGCTAACCCGCCGCATTACGGCCTGACCATGCATTACTGGAAGCCTTGCACTGGTTCAAGACTTTTTGAGTATTAACACCTGGTGCCCTATCGGCTCTATTTCCACTCGTAAGCAGTTCCTCTGAATTGTTGTGTTGAAGGATCAAATTCGGAGTCTATAGCAATTATCAAATTGTTTGCCCACGAAAGTTTTTGGGAATTTGTGAATCCTGTTACAATGACCAAACCTTTGACTTTACCTTGCTCTATGACCTTGCTCTTTTCATGCGCCCACCAGAAATATTGCTCGCCTTCGGCTGTTGTGACCACACCCCGATATTCTGCATCTACAATGCCATGGGGATATTGGGTCATTCTTCCAGATCCTATATTTTTCGCGTTTGGAAATCTTCCAGTTCCTGTTATCTCTGATGCAAAAGAAACTTGCATCTTTACTCCTTCGACTGGATGAACAGACTCGATATTGAGGCCTGTTACTCTGCCTGTCTCTTCAAACAGCTTTTCTCCTAATACCATAGCAAGAAAAAACGTTTGCAAAGTACATAAATTTGCTGTTCTTCTGGAAGATTGTAAGCAGCATCCATGTACAACTTCGCAGCTTTTATTTGCAGTTCCATCTGAAATCCATTGGTAATACACTCCCCAAGTGATAAGGATGGAGAGGAAAAAGATCTATAGGATAATTGTGGCTGTGGATGGCTCTAAATGTTCCTTACGCGCTGCACAGTATGCCTTGAACCTGGCCGGTAGGCTTGATGCACGGCTGATAGCATTAAGCGTCGTCCCGCTGGATATGGAATACATCATCTCAATACAAAAGGCAGGTTTGGAAATTCCGGCTTTACAAGATTTTGTGAAAGACTACACTGGTAAAATAAACAGGTCTCTTGATGGGATTCGAATGGCGGCCGAGAAAAAGGGAATTAACTTTGCCGCAGATGTGATAGGTGGACCCAAATCGATTGTAGACTCTATCATTAATTATGCCAACAAGGAGAAGGCAGATCTGATCATAGTAGGTACGAGAGGAAACTCTGGACTCAAGAGGCTGTTCTTGGGAAGCATTTCATCAGGCGTTATTGAGCGAGCTGATCGTCCAGTAATAGTCGTAAAATGAATTAAAATCATAAATCGTGGCTTACTGAAGATCTGTTTGAATGTAAACAATTTCTGCAGTTCTTCGTTTATGTGTAACAGTTTACCTTTTCAAACCGCGTACGTCTGTACGACAGACATTTCTTACCAGAAATCTCTCCACCTAGTCTTCCGCCATTTCAAGTAGTGATAGTGGAGTAGCCTAATTGTTCGCTGCTATACATGGATCTGCTGCAAAAACTGCTTCATAATTGAAGACGAAAACAGCCAACTGAAACAAGAGCTTCAAAGTTATACTCCATCAAGACAACAAATCAATAATCTGCGAGTATGACTTGGGATTCTAACCATCGTTGCTCAAAACATTCTGGCCAATCTAAAGCTAATAAGGCCGCTTTCTGCTTGTTTTGAGAAGCACCTCGTAGCAAGCCCTCCCGCAAGTCAAAGCCGACCAACCTGAATTATATAAGTTATAAGTAGGTCCCAGAGATTTCATCGGTACATATGGTCTTTGGCAGGGAAGTAAGGCTTGGCAGGATTCTAAAGGACGGCAAGATGCTGTGCATCCCCATGGATCACGGGATCAGCAACGGGCCCATCCGCGGGCTGGAAGATATCCACGGCATGATATACAGCTGCGAGAATGCCGGTCTTACCTGTGTTCTGGTTAACAAGGGTATCATCAAGTCTATGCCGCGGCCAACAAGCGTTGGCCTCATCGCTCATTTCTCCGGCAGCACGTCGCTTGGGCCGGCCCCAAACAAGAAGGTGCTGATGGGTAGCGTTGAAGAGGCCATCCGGCTTGGCGCGGACGCAGTCTCGCTGCACATCAACATCGGTGCCAAGGAGGAGCCAGAGATGCTGCAAAAGCTGGGCATGATCGCAGACAAGTGCGACGAGTGGAGCGTGCCCCTGGTGGCCATGATGTACCCAAGGGGCGAGAACATCAAAAACCCGCATGACCCAGAAGTGGTGGCCCACGCCGCCCGCGTTGGCGCGGAGGCCGGCGCGGACATTGTAAAGGCAGTTTACACCGGCGACATTGATTCTTTTAGAAAGGTGGTCAAGTCCGTCCCAGTTCCCCTAGTCATAGCTGGCGGCCCCAAAGCCAGCACGGACATGGAGATCCTAGAGATGTGCGCCGGCGCCATGAAGGCCGGCGCCAAGGGCGTGACTTTTGGCCGCAACATATTCCAGCACAAAAACCCGCCGGCGATGGTGCGGGCGCTGCACAAAGTAATATTTGAGGGAAAGTCGGCAAAAGAGGCGGCAAAGCAGCTTGGTTGACCAAAAAAACAAGGAACTGATAGTCCGGCCCACCGCCCAGAAGGCAGCGCTGGACAGGCTGCTCTCAAAGCTGAAGGACATCGCGGTCTTGAACATAGACCCGAAGCTGGTGGCCGGCAAGAAATTTCAAACGATACACGAATCGCCGGACGCCGACCTGGTTGTCTGCAAAACCTTTGACCAGATGAAGCAGGCCGGATCCGCCGGCAAGGTGTTTGGCTACTACAAAAAAGTGCTCAGCAACGCCGATGTCGACGAGATAAAAAAGGCCTCCGAGGCCGGCGCGTCCTTTGTCATTGTGGACGCCGATGACTGGAAGATAATCCCCCTTGAAAACATCATCGCCAAGCTGCACAAGTCCAAGACCAAGGTGTACACTACTGCCTCCTCATCAAAGGAGGTGGCCACCATGTTTTCCGTGCTTGAACTTGGAGTCGACGGAGTCATACTGTCAGCTGCCAGCGAGGACGAAGTCGAGAAGGCCAGCCAGCAGCTGTCCTCAACGCGGTTTCCAATAAAAGTGGCCAGGGTGGTGGAGGTCAAGGACGTGGGAACCGGCGAGCGGGTCTGCGTTGACACGGCCTCGATGATGGGCATGGGCGAGGGCATGCTTGTTGGAAGCCGGTCAAACTTTATGCTGCTTGTTCATAACGAGTCGGTGGGCTCGTCATTTACTTCGCCGCGCCCATTCCGAGTCAACGCCGGCGCGGTCTACTGCTACACCATAACTCCGGACGGAAACACGCGGTATCTATCGGAACTGGAATCAGGAACCGACGTCTGGATAGTCAACAAGGACGGGATGTCGCGCAAGGCCACCGTCGGTAGATCCAAGATAGAGACCAGACCGCTGCGGCTGATACGTGCAGAGATAGAAGGCGAATCCGGGACAGTGATACTGCAGAACGCCGAGACCATCCGGCTGATAAAGCCGGACGGAAAACTGCTGTCCGTGACTGAGGTAAAAGAAGGCGACGAGGTTCTGGGCTTTGCCAAACCAGCCAGCGGCCGGCACTTTGGAATGGAAGTACAAGAATATATTGTAGAAAAGTAGTCTGAAAAAATTGGGTGTAAAGCAACACCCTTTACTTGTTCATTCTAAGGACATCAACTTGGCCAGAGTGCAGCCAGTCCTTCAGCTCGTCGTGGGTCGGCTTTGCATCATGACTGCCGGCCAGATGAAGATGCAAAAGGACATAGTTGACCTGATTCAGCAACGGCTTGTTGGCTTCGTCTCCCTTGCGGGCCTTGGTCTTGAGATCGGCCGGGACACCGTCCCACCACTCATTAAACGTCCTGTTGCCACCTGTTTTCTTTTGCCCAAATCCTTTTGGAAGCGTCATTGGGCTAAAGAGCCCAGGATCTTGTATTTAAAATTTTGATGCATGCACTGAGGCGCGAGATCAGGATTGCACGCCAAAAAAAGCATAGCACAATTTTAGCCGTTGCTTAACTACTTTAGAGTATTCGTGATATGGACAAATCAGGCGAGCATGCGTAAAACATGCTTGCCCAGGAAGCCGAATTTACCAACCAGATCGTCCTTGGAAACTGCAAGGATGTGCTGCAGCGTATGCCTGAAAATTCTGTTCAGCTGACGATTACATCACCGCCGTACCGGAACGCGATAAACTACGACATGCACGCTTCTGGCAGCGGCGGCTATTACCGCGGAAACGCCAGCTACGATACCAACGACTATCTTAACGAGATGACCGAGATATTTGGCGAGCATGTGTACCGCGTCACAAAAGAAGGCGGCTACTGCTGCGTGGTTATTGCCAACGAAGTAGTCAACGGCACAATACTGCCGCTGCCGCACATGCTTTTGTCAAGGCTTGTGCAGCCCTTTGGGAAATGGCAGATGCACGAAGAGATCATCTGGCACAAGGTTACTGGCGGCACAAACCGATACGGTTCGTTTGTGATAAACCCGTACCCCAAGTACTACCGGGCAAACATCATGCACGAATTCATACTCATCCTGCGAAAGGGCGACGTCAACAGCGGCCGCAAGCGGACGGAGCAGCTGCCTGCGACCCACGAGGAGTGGACCAAGGAGATAGCCAATTCTGTGTGGCACATCGCTCCCGTGCCGCCGGGCTTTATCAACCATCCTTGCCCGTACCCTGAGGAGATCCCGTACAGGCTGACAAAACTCTATTCATGCGCCGGCGACACTGTTTTAGATCCATTCAACGGCAGCGGCCAGACAACCAAGGTGGCGTACAACATGGGCCGCAGCTATGTTGGAATGGATCTAGTCAAGGAGTACGTCGAGCTGGCCCGGTCGCGTCTGGAAAAAGAGCCGTTGCACATACGCCAGGAAGCACTGGTGGCCAACTGGAAAAAGATCCCGTCCCACTATGTCATCAGGTAGGCCGCGTGTTTCGCTCTTTTAAAAGACGCCCAAGGGCCTTCTGCCTTATGGCCGTCTCGACGTATTCAGCGTCGCAGGCCGTGCATACGGTGTAGATGGCTGCGCTATCCATGCTGGGGGTGATGACCTTCTCCCATCGCAGCGGAAAAGAGTTCTTTGAGCACACGACGCAGGCGGCCTTGCCTTCAAGGGGAGAATTGTCCTGACCCATGTACATGGCATACATCTCGTAGCCTTCTTCCTGCAGTGGCTTCCAGAGTTTGGCAAACATGTCTATGGAATCTTGATCAAATCCAAGGCTGCGGATTCTGGCCACGTGTTCATCGAAGGACATGCAGTTTCTGGAATGCCACGGGATTATTATATTCTCGGTCGGATGCATTCGGCAATACCGTTGAACGAAAAAGTTCCTGTTTGCTTGGGCAGACGTTTTCGAAAAGGACTCCCTCTCCCCTCAGTACCTGCAATGTTTTATCCAAAACAACCATGCTGGTATACATGGTTGACATCGAGGAATTGATCAGGCGCAGAATTGGCATTCACAGAAAATCCATAGAGCTGGGGCTGACCGGCATCAACAAGCTGTCTGAAGAGCTGAGGATAAAGACACTGAAGATGGCTCCGCGAGATGTCCTGGTACTGGAAGTCAAGATAGCCGTTGCCAAGTCGCAACTTGCTGAAACCAGCGATGTTTTCAGAAGGCAGTGGCTGCTGCATGAAATCGAAGAGATGCAGTGGTTGCTTTCTGCGATAGATGAAGCAAAGACGCACGGCAGCATTTTTGTTCAAAAAGCAAGCTGCTGATTGATGTTTGACGTCAACAGCCAAGTTCTGACATTACTAACGATCTCGCTGGTCAGCCAGAAATGAATGCTGCCGATGCTCAAAAAGCCCTGCAAGGTTTTATTTTTTATTCCTCAACCTTTCAACGCCGGAAATGATTGCGGCATGGTCGGCGTCTACTTCAGCGGTTATGTAAAGAAGATGCTTTTTACCAAAAGGCATGGTGATGCGTTTCAGTTTTTCGTATTCAGCCAGGACATATTTGCCCCTTCCTATTCTGGATGCCAGCTTGGCCCGAGTTTTCCAGGCCTTCACTGCCATCTCTAGCGACTCTTTGCTCTGCTTTGGGGTAAGAAGGTTCTTCACTCCTTCACGGTGGCCGGTGTACAGAATACTTCCCTTTGTCGTATCACAGATGGTAACGAGGCGTATTCTTGAGTCAAGATTCATAATCTTTTCGTGGATTTTTTCATAATCCATTATCAATTCATGGTAAACTAAATAGATAAATGTTTTCAGAAATGCATTATTGAAAAAACTATCATGGTCCAGCGCTAATGTTTTTCATGCAATATAAAATTCGTACCCTTCAATTTCTCACAAATGGGCTATATCTTGGAGGCCTTTTCAAATGTGAGGCGGTTGACTGTCTACTTTAATACTTGTTTTGCTATATACTATTATGGCCTCCATGACAGGCTCCCGGCGGGCTGTTGAGTTCCGCTGCAAGGCATGTGGCAAGGTCTTTGCAACCGAGGACATGCTTGAAGCCCACAAGCGGATGGAACACGGCAAGGAAAGTCATCCTCCTGCAGGCGTTGGATAAATAAAGTGCCTGGTACTACAGGATGACCGTTGAGGATCTGCGTTTCGATAGCTACCGATGTTGTTGACGACCTGAAGGTGCAGGCCAGCAGGGCCTTTGAGCTGGGCGCCGACTTTGTAGAGTTCCGGTTCGACTTTTTGCAGCCCGAGCAGGTGATGGCGGCGGCAGACGCCGTCGAGGGCATCAAGAACAAGGCAGTATTCACGCTCCGCGCCAGGGGGCAGGGCGGCAAATTTGCTGCAAGCGAGGAAGAAAGAATGAGGCTGCTGCGCAAGCTGGCCGAGCGAAGACCAATGCTTGTTGATGTTGAACTTGACACGCTGCAAAAGAACGACAACCTTGCCGACTACCTTGAGCTGGCAAGCATACCGACCCTTGTATCATGGCATGACTTTGACAAGACTCCACCAAAGGACCAGCTGGCCAGTCTGCTTACAGAGATGAGGATCTTCAGCAACTACGTCAAGGTCGTGACAATGGCCAAAAACATCGACGATTCCCTGCAGTTGCTGGAGCTTTACGAAAACGCCACCGGCCTGCACCCCATCATCTTTGCTATGGGGGAGGCCGGCGTTCTGACGCGGGTTCTCTGCACGATGTACGGCGCGCCGTTTACGTACGCGGCGCTGGAAAAGGCAGTAGCTCCCGGCCAGCTGACCGTAAGGCAGATGAGAAAGCTATATGACGGGTTCAGGATTGGCAGACAGTAGCGATGTCCTCGGTTGCCAAGACATACTGCATAATTGGTGATCCTGTGCACCATTCCCTGTCGCCGGGAATGCAGAACGCTGCCTTTGCAGCCCTTGGATTGAACTGCACATACATCGCATTCCGGGTGCCGGCCAGCGAACTTGAAGAATCTATAGGGTCGCTGCGGGCCATCAACATTTCTGGATTCAACGTTACCATCCCCCACAAGGTTACCGTTATCAAGTATCTAGACGAGCTTGACGATACTGCAAAAAAGGCCGGCGCGGTGAACACCGTCAAAAACATAGAAGGCTTGTTCAGGGGCTACAATACCGACATCTACGGATTTATGGAGCCCCTGCGAAAGCGGAAAGTCAAGTTCGACGGCATGGTAATCCTGCTTCTTGGAGCCGGCGGGGCAGCGCGGGCCATAGTCGCAGCTCTATCCGAAGAAAAAGGCATATCAAAGGTCATCATTGCAAACCGCGATCAGGACCGGGCCGGCGAGCTGGCCAAGATGGGCTCTGAGCTTGGCCTCAAGTGCGAGGTGCTGCCCTTCGAGGACGTGCAGAGCGTCTCGGCTGACGCCGACATGATAGTAAACTCGACTTCTCTGGGGTTGAACAACGAGCCAAGCCCCATAGACTATGAACACATTAAAAAAGGAAGCATCGTCTACGACATCGTGTACAGGCCAGTGGTCACAGACTTGATAGAGAACGCGAAATTTGCAGAGGCGCACGTTGTCTACGGATACGAGATGCTTTTGGAGCAGGGCGCAAAGGCCTTTGAGATCTGGACCGGCCTTGAGGCGCCGCGCGAGGCCATGAAAAAGAACCTGCTTGGGGTTTTTGGTGAGCCGACATGAAGGTTCGCTCAACTGTTCACGGCGCAGTCTCGATAGTCAACGCGATAGCCACCGGCAAGGGCTCGGCTCTTGGCATATCGCTTAAGGTAGCAGCCGAAGTGGAGCTGAAAACCGGAAGCGGGGTTGCCTTTCTAACCGGCAAAAGCGACGATCCGCTGATACACAACATAGTAAGAAACACGCTGCCAAAAAACACGCTAGAAAACAGCAAAATAGTTATCAGCGTCAGCTCTGAAATCCCCATCGGCTTTGGGTTGAAAAGCTCAAGCGCTGTATCAAACGCCGTCGCGCTGGCATGCAGCAAAATAGCCGGCGGCAAGGTGGACGACTTTGCAGTGCTTGATGCCGCTGTACGGGCATCCCTTGACGCAAAGGTTACCATAACAGGAGCGTACGACGATGCAACGGCCTGCTACTTTGGCGGCTTTGTGGTCACGGACAACTATGCCCGCAAACTGCTTAAACGCGAGATGGCAAGAGAAGACCTGCACGCCGTCATCTTGCTTCCGCGCAACGTACGGCGGGGCGATGTCAACAGACTGCGGGGTCTTGCCGACCTCTTTGAAGATGCCTACAGACTGGCGCAGGCCGGCAACTACTGGAAGGCCATGAAGCTTAACGGCGTGCTTGCCTCAGCCGCGCTGTCGGCAAGCTACGACCCAATAATGGCTGCCTTAGAAAAGGGCGCGATTTCAGCCAGCGTATCCGGCAACGGGCCGTCCATTGCCGCCATTGCAGCCGAGGACAAGGTACAGGATATCCTGTCTGCCTTTGCCAAGTTTGGAGGCAAGACCCTGGTCTCGAAGGTTAATAACGAGAAGGCTTCTGTAGAGGTGCTAGAATAATGGTCAGCATCCAGGTCCGGAAATCCACCGTAGACGGCTCCGTCAGGTGCCCGTCAAGCAAGAGCTACTCTCACCGCGCCCTTGCCATTGCCTCTTTGACTGAGGGCAAGTCAACCATCACAAATGCTCTTTTGGCGCGCGATACCCTTGCCACGTTGGCTGGCTGCCGCGCGTTTGGCGCGACCATCGAGACCAAGCGCGAAGGTCGCGCCGTGCAGGTGCAGGGCAAGCACCGCTTTGAGCCGCCGGAGAACGTGGTAAACGCCGAGAATTCGGGGACCACGATACGTATACTGACGGCCATGTCCGGGCTCGTGACTAGGGGCTATACCGTGCTGACCGGAGATGAAAGCCTCCGGCGCAGGCCGATGCAGCCGATACTGGATGCCCTTGGCCAGCTGGGTGTCGAGGCGTTCTCGACAAAGTCCAACGGGATGCCGCCACTGGTAGTAAAGGGAGGCGGGATAAGGGGGGGTTCTGCAGAAATTGACGGGAGCATCTCAAGCCAGTTTATCTCCGGCCTGCTTATCGCCGGCATATACGCTGACTCGGAAATCCAGCTGAAGATAAAAGGCGAGCTTGTATCAAAGCCGTACGTGCAGGCCACACTGGCCACCATGTCGCATTTTGGAGTCAAAGTGGAGCACGATGAGAACATGCTTTCATACCGTATCAAGAACGCCGAATACCAGCCGGCAGAGTTTGACGTGCCCAGTGACTTTTCCACGGCCGCTCTGATACTGTCTGCCGGCGCGCTGGCCGGCGAAAAACTTGAGGTCCGGGGTCTGAACTTTGACCTGCCACAGGGCGACTCTGCAATACTTGAGATAATGAAGCAGATGGGCTGCAAAATAACGACAGACCGGCAGAAGGGAAGCGTCGTGATTTTCGGCGCGGCAAGTCTGGATGGCGGGCAGTTCAACCTTGGCGACACGCCAGACCTGCTGCCTGTTGTCTCGATACTGGCGCTTAAGGCACGGTCGCCAGTCAAGATAACCGGCGTTGCCCACGCCCGCGTCAAGGAGACAGACAGGGTTGCCAACATTGCCAGGGAGCTGGTCAAGTTTGGCGCGACCGTCGATGAGTTCCATGACGGGCTGACCATCAGCGCGCCAAAGAAGCTGAGAAACGCCGCGCTGGAGGCGTACAACGACCACCGGCTTTTCATGGCCTTTACCATTGCTTCCATGCTGACAGAGAAATCCGTGGTGGCCGGCGCCGAGTCCGTTGATGTGTCGTATCCAAGTTTTGTTGAAGACATGAGGAAACTTGGAGCCAACCTGTCGCCGATGCCGGACCGCGAATAATCTCTGATATATTTATTTAAACCATTATCAATAGATGATCTGTAGCCATGGCCGAAGATGTCAAGTACTTGAAGAAGCAGATCGAAAAAGAGATGGGCCATCTTAGAGATCTTTCCAAAATAAACCGCATAGAAAAGATAGAATCAGCACTGAAGAGAAAGTTCCCCGGCATGAAAGTTGACAAAAACCTGCTCGGTCTGATTGGCACCATGCCATACAACCCGCCTTCTAAAGACAAGGGGATAGTCAGACGGATAACAGCTGAGCGTCATGCATAGGAGTATGCGCGTTTTTATCGACGTAAACGTTTTCCTCGATATACTTCAAAAGCGCCCCAAATGGGAGTACAGTGTAAGGTTTTGAATTCTGCAAGGGAAGGAAAAGTTTCAGGCTGCGTATCCTCGCTTACGGTTGCCATAATCTATTTCCTACGGAGTCAAGATCTCTCCGAATCTGAGGCAAGAAAGCAGACAAAGGAATCAATTGATGGGCTTGAGATCCTTGACATGGGTTCAAAACATATCTCTTCAGCCTTTGATGATGGGCGGTTCAATGACTTTGAAGATGCACTCCAATTCCATTCAGCCAAAGGGGTGGATGTAATTATCACAAGGAACAAGAGGGACTTTGCCCGGGTTGCAGGCAAAATCGAAGTTCTTTCACCGGAAGAGTTTGTGAATAAATACAAAGTCTAGATATATCTTGTAACATTATGTATAGCTGCAATTGCTTACGAAGTGATGCAGATCTGACGATGAGTATCTAGTACTCGAAAAGAAGAAACAATTGTTTAAGTGCACGGCAAGTGCAGTATTACAAGATGCCTGGAATTACGATAACGATCACCGAAGAGGCATACAAGGTGCTAAAGGCTGCAAAGAAGGAAGGCGAGTCTCTCTCCGATGTGATCTTGCGGATGTTCCCTAGGGGAGGTCCACGCCGGATTTTGGCGTACCTACAGGACCGTGAACCGCTTGACGAAGAAACGGCAGAATGCATAAGGGAAGTCAGCAAAGAGTTGCGACGTTGCTTAGCCGGGAATGCCTAACAGCGAGCATACATGGGAAAAGTTTATCCAATCTAGAACTGCTGGATACTAGTTGTCTTCTAACTCTGGGAATAATGATTCGTCAAACCCGTCTATTCTGATAGATGTTGTGGAAATCAAAAATCCTGTTCTCGACTTTGACAAATATGGCGAAGCCATATACCGAATAATAAAAGCATCGAGACCAACTTCCCTGTCGGTATTTATGGAGAATGGGGAACTAGAAAAACTACACTGATGAAGTTGATTGAAAGTGATGCCAAGCGTAATACCTAATATTATTTTCTTAGCTGGAAACCTCAAACGGTACTTGGATTGATCATTGTCCAACCGGCAAGAATCATGGAATACCTGATTGATCTTCTCGGTCTTTCAGACACCAACAGAGGACATCAGATAGTATGCCTGTGTCAGGACGCTATGACGAATTCACTTGTTGATTTTTCCACCAGCGAGACAGGATTGTTCAATGAATTCCAAACAAGAATCTCTACAGAATACTTTCCGCCTTCTGCGGGGATCCACTGCACCAGCAGATTGGCTGTCTGCCCACCCGGCAAATCCCCGGAAATAAAGGAGATCTTCTCGGCCAACCCTTCTTCGTTAATTATTTGAACGATGAAGACATAAGGTAACTGGAGGTCCTTTTCATCACTGATTAGGTCTGCCGTGATGAAAATGTTATTTTCTGCTCTCAGTCCCTCTCCTGAAAGTTCCTTGCCTTCTATGTCCTTGAGCAGGGGCTGACCCAGAATGGCTTGATCGTGCACATCTGTAGCAAAGACGGTAAACGTCCTTTCTTCTATGATGGTGGAGCACCTCGCGACTACGGTCCATTCTCCTGCTTGTGCCTCACCCAAATTGAAGACGTACTCGAAAACCCCTCCACGCGCGTCAAGCTTGTCTGCCAGTCTTACTTCTCCTGCTGGCGTAAAGACCGTGAGCAACACCAGATTGCTCTCCTGTTCGCATGTGTGAACTTGACCGAAAATCCGAACGAACTCTCCAGGCACGTATATCCTCTCTTCCGTGAACAGAGTAATTCCTGTCGGAAATGAATTCTGGGCGTATACGTCTCCTAATGGAAATTGCAAAATCGTGGCAACAGACATTGCTATCAAGGACACTGCTTGGAAAAATGAACTCACACTTTCAGATGGAGGATTTTACTAAATAAGCATTTTTTCACACGACTCATGATCTGACGAGTTTGCTTCATAGGTGGGTTTCAGGCTTTCACATCCATTTCAAGACATGCGATAAGACAATATATAGAACAGGGGCCAGCTTTATCTGCAAAAATGGGCGGCAACATAATCGGCGAGCGGTTTTCTGCATTGAGCTTTGGCGAAAGCCATGGCCGCTGCGTCGGCATAGTGGTAGACGGCTGTCCTGCCGGCCTGCCGCTTTCAGAACCAGACATACAGGGCCAGCTGGACAAGAGAAAGCCCGGCCAGTCGGCTGTAACCACGCAGCGAAAGGAGGAGGACAAAGTCGAGATACTTTCTGGAGTTTTTAACGGCCTTACCACCGGCGCGCCCATCTGCATGCTTATCTGGAACAAGGACCAGGACTCGCGGTCATACGAGGCCATAAAGCACATACCGCGGCCGGGTCATGCTGATTACCCTGCTTTAGTAAAGTACGGTGGCTTTGCCGACTACCGTGGAAGCGGCCGGTTTTCTGGCCGGCTGACTGCAACCCTGGTGATGGCAGGCGCGCTGGCGCAAAAGCTACTGGCTCATACCCTGGGCATCAATACCACTGCATACACGGTTGAGATAGGCGGCATAAAGGCGCAGCAAATCACGGAGGAGGGGATTGCCAACCGGTACGGAAACGACGTGCGCTGTCCGGACGCCGAGGCCGCCGAGAAGATGCGGGATGCCATCCTGCAGGCAAGAAAGGACGGCGACTCCCTTGGCGGCGTAGTCGAGTGCATCGCCACCGGCCTTCCAGTGGGTCTTGGCGAGCCGATATTTGCCTCCCTAGAGTCCGACCTGAGCAAGGCACTGTTTAGCATACCGGCAGTCAAGGGCATCGAGTTTGGCTCCGGCTTTGAGGGCTCTAAAAGGCGCGGCTCTGAAAATAACGACGTCTATTACATGGAAGCCGGCAAGGTGGTCACCAAGACCAACAACTCCGGCGGCATTTTAGGCGGGCTTTCCACCGGCATGCCCATCAAACTTCGCGTTGCCTTCAAGCCGGCAGCATCCATAGCCAAGACGCAGGAGACGCTGGACATCACCACCCATGAGCAGACAGACCTGATGGTCCCCGGAAGGCATGACCCCTGCGTGGTGCCCCGCGCGCCACCCATAGTCGAATGCGTCGTTGCCATGGTTCTGGCAGACCATGGGCTGCGCTACGGCCTGATACCGCCGGTCTTAAAGAGGCAATGATGGAAATGGCCGAGAGAAACGATCTTGACCACCTCAGACAGCAGATGCGTGCAGTAACCTCGGAGATAATGCAGAAGGTTCAGGAGCGCATGGACCTGGCAAGGCAAATAGGGGAGGTCAAAAGCAGGCTTGACCTTGATGTCAGGGACGAAAAGGTGGAGCAGGAAGTCCGCCTTGCCGTGATAAGGCAGGCAGCATCCTTGGGCATGGACAGGGACTTTGCCCTCCGGCTCCTGAACACGCTGCTGACCGAGTCTGAGGCAGTGCAAGCGCAGGGGCGGAAATCATCCGCTCCAAAGCAAACACACCTGGCGATATTTCAGAAGGCCAAACAGCTTGAGGCATCTGGCAGAAAAATGATCCACCTTGAAGTAGGCGAGCCGGACTATCCTGCGCCTGAATCGGTTGGAAAATCCCTTGCAGACGCGTTCCGCTCAAAGAAGTACCATTACACAGAGACGCGGGGAATCCCGCAGCTGCGAAACGCAATAGCCAAGGCATCAGGCGTCGGCGAGGACGAGGTGATAGTTACTCCGGGCGGCCGGTTTGCCGTGTTCTCCGCCATAGCCGGGCTTCTCAAGCCGGGTCAGGAGCTGATAACCGTCGAGCCTGCATGGCCCGCCTACAGGGAATGCGCCGAGTTTGCCGGCGTAAAGACCAAGGTGCTGCGCACCACCCTTGAGGATGGATGGACGCCGGACATCGATGAGCTGAATTCCATGGTAACAGAGGGCACAAAGATGCTGGCCATCAACTACCCAAACAACCCGACCGGCAAGATCCTGGACAGAAAGACCATGTCCAGAATTGTTGCACTTGCCCGCGATCACGGCCTGTACCTGCTTTCAGACGAGGTATATTCCGATTACGCGTTTAGGCAGTTTGACAGCGTGCTTACCCACGACTACGAAAAAAGCATAGTCATCTCGTCGTTTTCCAAGACCTATGCGATGACCGGCTTTCGGGTCGGCTACGCCGTTGCAGAAGCCGAGATAATAAAAAAGATGACCCGTGTGCAGGCCATCGGGATAACCAGCGTCGCCGAGCCCATCCAGCATGCCGCGCTGGCCGCGCTATCAGAGGACCCCTCGGCAAACGTGCGGGTCATGGAAAAGAGGCTGAAATTCATATCCTCAAAACTCAAGGAGATGAGCCTGCGGTTTGTAGAGCCCGACGGCGCGATGTATGTTTACCCGGAGCTGCCGGCAGGCGATGATATTTCAGTGGTTGAAAGCCTGCTTGAAAAGGGCGTGGCCATTGCTCCGGGAAGCGGCTTTGGCGACTCATACAGTAAATTTGTCAGGATCACTGCCTGCCGGCCGGAAGACGAGCTGGCCAGCGGACTTGCGATAATGTCATCGGTGATAAGAAAGTAGCATGGAACATGTAGCAATAGTGGGCGCGGCCGGCAAGATGGGATCCTGGTTTACGAGGTACTTTGCCAAGCGCGCCAGGGATGTCTGTGTATACGACGTCCAGAAACTGATAACCGGCAACAAGGTTCGTGTAGCAGACAGCCTGCAGGATTGCGTCAAAGGCGCCGAGCTTGTGCTTGTGTGCGTGCCGGTGCAGTCGACTGCCGGCATGATAAAAAAATGCACCAAAAGCATGAAGGCCGGTGCCGTCATTGCCGAGATCTCCTCTGTAAAAAGCAAAACCTTTCCGGCGCTTAGAAAAACCAGGCAAGACCTGCAGCCGCTGTGCATCCACCCCATGTTCGGGCCTGGTGCAAGCGAGGATAAGATGAAGATGCTGCTTGTCCCCGTACGCGACGAGCAGGCCGAAACAAGGATGGTTCAAGAGATATTTTCTGGCACAGACCTGAAGGTGATGCCTGACGCCAGGTCCCATGACAAGACCATAGCAGTGGTGCTTGGGCTCACGTACTTTGTCAACATCGCCTTTGGCCAGGTGCTTTCCGGGCAGGACATCTCTGTGCTAAAGCGGGTCGGCGGCACAACCTTTGCCGTGCAGTCGATGCTGACTGAAAGCATCATGACCGACGAGCCGGAACTGATGGCGGCCCTGCTCAAGGACAACCCATACGTCTCAAAATACGTCCGATTATTCATCAAGGATGCGTCGGAGATATCTGGACTGAAAGGCAAAAAACTAGACAAAAGGCTGCGGCAGGTAAAATCAAACCTGCAACGACAACAGGACCTATTAGAATCGTACAGGCAGATGTACCGAATAATAGAGCAGCTGAAAAGGTAAATTACCTGCAACGACCATCAAGATCAGGATGACTCTTCTCTGGCGCGACCCGTGGCTAAAGCCGCTCTCGGATTTTGAAGTCGGGGCAGACTCTTGCAGCTACTGCAAGCAGAAATTCGGACAGGTCGAGTTTGTTACATCCTGCGACTTTTGCGACCTTGGCGTGATGCACGACCGGTGCGCCAACGAGCACATCATCAAACAGCACAAAGGTCAGCTGGAAGCCAAGATGAACCTGCACCGCGACAAGCCGCTGCACGACTACCAGTGATCAAGTCAAAACTTTTTGCGTTCGTCATTTTTAAAAAATCCCTGAAACCCTGTTCTGTTGTCAGACAAATTGTTTTCGTTTAACGCCAGCTCCTTTCATCTAGAGCCGGCGGTGGAAAGTTTCCTGAGATCAAAGGGGGCCATAGGCCTTGACTTTGGATCTTCTGCATACATCAATTCAGAACTGGTACCTGCAATACTGTCAGAGCTGCTAAAAGCAAACATATCAGTCAGCGATGCCGAGGCAAGGAATCTTGCGTCAGAGCTGGATGCGGCGGTTGCAGAGCGCGGCAAAGTCATGCAGCAAAACAACGAGCTGCGGTCGCAAATCCAGTCGTACATTGCAGAAGTTGAGCGGCTGAAAAAGCAGGCGCTGGACACGCAGCGAACAGCAGATGATCTCAAGGTTGAAAACGCAAGGCTGCAGGCTGCAAAAAGCCAAACGCCTGTTGCTTTTGACGACCGGATGAAGCAGGCCTACGAAAAGTTGCAAAAAGAATTCCAGGCGCTCCGGGCCCAGAACATCGAGGCCATCACTTCACTCAAGGTGCTGGAACAAGAAAACGAAGAGCTGCATGAAGAGCTTGACAGGCTCAAAGGTCAGACAAAGCCCGTCGTCAAGGCCTGAAGCTCAGTACGAGTAGACTTCGTGCACGGTAAACACGCCGTTGTCTCCGATCATCATCTTGATCTCTGGCAGCAGCGGCTCCAGCTTTGACTGCTCGTCTACGACCTCGATTATAAGCGGGTAGTTTATCGAGACCCCCTCAACGTGGATGGTGGACCTTCCCCGCCGGCCAAAGCCGTCCACCGCGTTGACCACCGTGGCCCCGGAAACCTTGGCCTTCATCATAAAGTCCAGGATGGCCCTGTACAGCGGCTTGCCGTCAAGGCGGTCGTTTTTCTTTATCCTGATGGTAAGGCACCACATATTGATGCGCATGCTACATGTCGCCTCCCTTCAGGAGCATGCTGACCAGTGTTCTCCCGCCCATGACCGCACCTATCGATAGGGCGACGTTGGCCAAAATGTTTACTGCCATACTCCCGAACTGCCGCTCGTCCATCAACCTCGTGGTTTCAAGGGCAAACGAGGACATGGTGGTAAGCGAGCCGCAGAATCCAACCGCCGCAAGCAAGGAGTACTTGGCGTCCCAGTTCCAGACTACTGAGAGCACGGAAAACACGCCCAGGATGAAACTACCGATGACGTTGACCACAAGCACGTTGACTGGAAGGGTGCCCAGAATCAGCGGGGACTCGGTTATCCTGTAGCGTAAAAACGCGCCGGCAACAGCCCCTGCTGCCAGAAACACAAACTCGATGCCTTTCAACTCAATTGCCCACCATATTTCGATGCTTGGTAGGCATTATCAGCAACCTGACAAAAGGTGCGGTTCTGGCTGTCTTGATGCCAAGGCTAATGCCATAGCCCAAAACTATAGGCAGAAAATGCCGGAAATAAAGGTAACGCCAAGCATTTGAGACGGGCGTTCAGATCATAGAATCCCGTCGCTCAAAAGCCATGTTCGCCACATACACATTGCGGACGACATGAATAATAACAAAATGGAGCACGTGATTGGAGGGGTGCGCGACAGGGAAAAGGTCATGCGCGGGTTGAAAACAGGGTCGCCGTATCCTGAAGGACTACCAGATATGTCATAATTACTTCAGACCCCGCGAAGGATCAGAAGCTAGACACATGCGGAAGCAGCAAATATCAAGATTGGAGGCAGGAATAAGTGATAATGGTGATTCAAAATACAATAAATGACAAAAAGGAAAAGAGGTTATTGTTCAACTAATGGATTAAGCTCGGTTTCAGAATCGTCGCTCTTCAACCACTCTGGAAGGTTGTCATAATCCCTAACAGCAGCTTCAATCTGACGCTTCAATGGGCCATTTCTTAATTCCATTGAGGGCACTAGCGGTAACAACTATATTAGTTTTTTTGGCAAATTAACTTTAGTGCCAATTGTAACTCCTGTTTGTTTTATTTTCTTTGACAAAGCTTTAAGCTCCTGATTCTCTCGTAACAGGTATACACTGAAGGGTTCTGAGAAACGAGGAATTGCAGTCTTCCGATCCCATTCCTTTAAAGAACCATCTTCGTCTTTCCTTTCAGTCATCTCGAAAAATTCAAGATACTTGCGAGGTGCAATACCAACATAGGGTTTGAAACTGACTTTAAATTGATTATTGGAATCATCTATAGAAATCAAATCACTATAGAGTTCATTAGCCAAACTTTTTGGATAAGGTTCAATGTAAACAACCTTATCCAATCCTGAAGCAACAATATGTTTTGTACAGTCATGACAAGGAAAAGTTGTTGAATATAGTATACAATCCTTAATTGAGATTGTATGACGGGCAGCAGATGTTATTGCTGCCATTTCCGCATGAACTTCTCTTGTAAATTCGATCAGATTCATAAGGTCCGCCTTCTTAATCTTAGGTCTTATCTCATCTGCCAAGAACTCAACGTCATCTGTTTCAAGTTTGCCTATTTCACGCAGCCTGTCAAGAAGGTCGAGAAGGATCTGTCTCTTCTTTTTATCATTAGGATCGTGTTTTAAACCAATATTTCTATAGTCTGGAATGTTCTGTGCATTGTAAAGTCCTCCTCCCACCCGAGGAACCTCATTCATTCCTATGGAAATGATGTCGCCATTTTTGTTCGTGATAGCTGCACCTACCTGTCTAGCTAACGAACCAGACATTCTCGCAGCTGCATGAGCCACAAACATTCCAAATTCATCAGGAAATGGAGTATTCAATGTGTTTCCAAAAACAAGTTCAATGAATCTTCTTAAAGATGTCTTAAGCTCTTTTTCTTCACTTGCATCGATAAATACGTCTCCTAACGGGAAAGTGTCTCTTACATTCTGTCCGTACTTCGTCTGGTCTTTCTCAGACTCATCTCTGCGGATAAGATCTTTTGCAATACTTTCGAAATCTACTGCATGAGACTTATGGTATGAATCAGATATTTTCTTGGCAAGATATTTTTCTCGGTTGTTCCTCGAGGAATAGACAGAAATCAGGTAGAAAGAAGCACCATAAATTCGACGTAACGCAAAAACTTCGTCAGGATGTTTTAGTGATTTAAACACGAATGCAGTACGTTCAAGAGGTTTCTTGGAGCCGACTGCCTTCTCCCTTTTATCCCAAATAGTTGCTATGGCAAGTAATGCTAACGCTTCCCCTTTTCCCATGTCCTCGCGAAACCTATTACCTATATTCATATGCGTACTAATCCGCTCATCTTCTGGTTTCTGCTTTAGTTCTTTTCGATAATCCTTGAAATCGTCTAGTAACTTACTAAGTGATATAACTTCAGTGTCGTAATTAACATCTTCTAGAATTACCTTCAGTTCTTTTACTACTTTATCCAAATCTGTTCCTGCAGCTCCTACAAACCCAAAGAATAATTCCATTTGTGAATTGGAGTTTGATTTCTACGCTATTTAATAAGGATTTACCAAATTATTGGAAATCTTGGAGTTTTTACTCTGAGCAGACAGTTTACAGGGATAAAATGCGCCGATAAGCTACCGGCGCAGTTTGGATAAAACTTTATTAGAATACGTCTGGGCGCAAAGATCGTTACATTGCTTGCAAGCAGGACAGTAATCGATATTATCTTCATTGTTTTGGCAATTGCAGCCGTCATAATCACAGCAATAGTGCTGGCCAAGGCATTGACGGATCATTTTTCAGTTAAGCTAGAACAATCGAATCAGGAATCAGAGTTTGAAAGACAGATCCTGCCGGACGAAAATTTCTCACTCACCATCGAAGATCCGGATGCCAGCATGGATTCTGAAGCGGAGGCAGACGCTCTGGCAAAAGAGAGGCTGGCACCCGCAGCCGAACAAGTCCAGAGCAGTTTCCCAGAGGACATAGTCACTGATTCCATATACGGATCGTCCCATGTCATCTTACCAATCACGTGGGGGGCCGTTGCAGGCACCCTTATCTGGCGGGGCAAAATCCGGTCACAGTGGCGCAAGCAGGGCTACGATTACGACACGTTCAGGCTTGTGGCAAAGATGCGCGGCAGTCCTACTCGAGTCCGGCTTTTGAACCTGGTTCTGTCTGAGCAGAAGAACAAACTGCAGATGGCAAGGGAGCTGGACGTCGACTGGAAGACCGTGGACAACCATATCGGGATGCTGATGCAAACCGGCCTTGTTGAGGAAAAAGTGGCAGTGGGGACCACAAAATATTATTCCATTACGGAAAATGGGAAAAAGATCCTCTTGCTTCTGGCAGACAACGGGGTGGCCGGAGAGGATTATAACAAAGATCAGCCAAGATAAAGGTATGAACCTGCTGGCAGTTGCCGTCGTTGCCTGCGTCATAGGCTCTCTGGCATTAGCCGGCAGTCCGGCTTTTGCGTGCAGCTGCAGCAAACCAAATCCGGTAAGCGAAGAGCTTGAGCAAAGCGACGCTGTCTTTATGGGGGAGGCGTCCCAGGTAAAAAGGGACCAAACTGGGATTACGGTAGAATTCAAGGTCAGCAAGGCGTGGAAAGGTGTTTTTACAGAAAGGGTTGCCGTTGTTACGGCCGATTCTGGAGCGTCATGCGGCTATAGTTTTGAAGAGGGAAAGGAGTACCTGGTATACGGCCTTGGCAAGGGTCCTGCCAGCGTGAGTCTTTGCAGCAGGACGGCTCCTGTCGAGGAAGCATACACCGACCTGAGCGCTTTGGGTCCGGGATACACTCCGATGGAAAATTCGACGAATCCCGACAACTCCGGTTCCATCCCAATACTTGTGGGTGTGGGTGCTGCTATAGCGGCTGGAATTGCTTTTCTCACCCTTAGACGCAAAACAAGAAAATAAGTAGCAAATAATTATCCGACAAAATCAAGATCGGCCAAAGACTCTGGAAGGGATCATATTTGCCATGATTTGAATAAAAGAGAGAGGTTTACTGGCTCGTTCCCGCTCTTGTCAGGCCTGTCCGGACCTTTGCAGAATTGACCCAGGTATCGACCTTCTCTCTGTCCAGAACAAAGGTCTTTGGAACCTTGATCTTGCCGGTGTCTATGGACTTTTTGAGCGTGGCGAAAAGCACTTCTGGATCTGACTGGGCAAGTTTCTCCTTTGAGTCAATCTTGCCGGAAAGCACCAGCAGCTCTGCGGTCTGCTCGTCGACGTTCTCGATTCCGGCCAGCTCGGACTTGGCCATGAATCTGGCCATCTTGACAAATTCTGTGGCCTTCTTTGCAGGGACGCCGGCTCTGGCTACCTCTTCAGGAGAGGCAGTGGCAAGGTCCAGCGTGGTGTTTATGCCGATCTTGCGGAGCTTGCCTCCGATTATAGGGCCGATGCCTTCGATGGCTTCAACTGGACGCGGCGTTATGGCCGGCTTGACGCGAAGTGGTATCGGCTTGAGGGTGATGTTGACCGAGCTTAGCAGGTTGGGGTCGATCTCTCCTGGCTTGGTCGGCAGAATGAACAGGGGCTTGTCGCCCTCCTTGGTGACGACGGCCTTTAGCTGCAGGTTGAGGTCGGACACCACGTACGTTGTCGGCCGCTCCTGCGTCTGGGCAAACTCGTCAACCTTGAGCAGGTCGTCCTGTATAGATTTTATCAGGATGGACGGCTCTATCTTGTTGGCGAAGGGGCCCTCTATCTCCGCTATCCTGCCTATAAGTGTCGCCTTTTCCGCTTGCAGGTTCTTGATCTGACTCTTCAATATATTTAGCTCATCAGACATTCTTGGTTCGCCTCGGTATATTCTTCAACTGTATGTTGATAACCGATTCATATTTGCTTGTATCGTAATAGTTTGAACTGACGGCGTTTGAGGGTATGATCTCCAGCGGCGGTGCCCCGTAGATGAAGCACATCAACTTGACGTCCACCTGCGGCGCCACAAAGACGGTGTTTGGGATCGAGTCAAGCTTGCCAAGGTAATCAGTACCCTCTAGGACTTCAGATACCAGCTCTGTTGCCAGATCCAAGAAAGGGACGGAGGGTATCATTGTGCTACGCAGGCAACGATACCGGGGTGTCTTCCATTATCTTTTGTATGACAGTCATCAGCGGCTGGGGCGGTGGTGCCGGTGCGACCTGGATCCTTATGAAGCTGGAGGCCTCGACCTTGTACGAGTAGCTGGACGAGTACTTGGCATCGACTGAGACGGAGAAGAATGCCCATTTCGCCTTTGCCTTGATGCCTACCTGGACTTCCCTCTTCTGTTCCATGGTGATGGCCATCTTGATCTCGATCACGCCTTGCTGTATCTGCAGCATGGTTGGCAGAATTCCCAGGGCGATGGCGTTACCCGTTACAGTCTTGTCTGATCCATCCTTCTTGTACTTTATCTCGACTTCGGTGTCTGCCAGTTCCTGGATACCTGCGATGAACGAAGAGTTCGCTTGGTTCTGTGCATCGACCATGGCCAGCAGAAGGTTTCTAATCATCTCGTCAAATGGCACGCTTGCCAATTCTTGACCTATTTGAGCAGCCATAGGGCCCTATTATCGGCTGATTATTTAAGGATTCTCCATTTCCGGTCTAGGAGTACTGTCTTTGAGACCAGAACGCAGCGCGCAGCTCGTCATTCATGAACCGGAGCGGCTCCAGCACAAGCTTTAGCCCCATGGCCTTGAGGTGTGGTGGCATGTTGACAAACTTTTCCAGCTCAAAGCCGCCAAGGACCTTGAAGGTCAGTTCGATGCCGCCATCCGCCTTTTTCATCATGGCCTCCTGCTCCTTTCGGTACTGGTCAAGCCGGCTTTTTAGCACCGTGTCATGGGTCAGCATGTTCATGTAGGCTATCCTGACTGGGTTGTAGTAGAACTCCACCAGCTCGTGGAAGAACTGGACAAGCCAGTTGTAATCGTCAGGCGTCGGCTTGAGGGCAACAAGCAGCATCTTTAGTATGTCCTGAAAGCCTGCCGGCGTGAAATCCCGGAACATGTTGAGGTACGGCGGGAGCGTCTTTGACTGAACCTTGCACTGGCTGGCGTAATACCGGAGAAGCGAGTCTGCCGCGGTCTGGCCGTCCCGCGATTCCATGCTGTGGCCGTACTTTGCGTATCCTGACAGGATTGTGTAAAGCAGGTCATCCTTTCTTTCAGCAGACGAGTTTCCTATCACCAGCATGGCAAAGGCCAGATCGTCGTTTTTCTGGAGCGACAAAACCGGCAGGACCTTTGAAAAGCTGCGGAAAGGCGCAAACGACATGAGGGCCATCGCCCCCTTTGCCGTCAGGGTGTAAACCAACTGCTTTTCCTTCTTTTCTGCAGTCAGAAGCGATAGCATGACCAGGTCGCCAAGGTTCTTCTTGGCTGTTGCCGCCGGAATACCGGCGATCTTTGAGACCTCGGTATGGCTCAGGGGCCTTCCAGCCTCGCCCAATGCCCGAAGGCACGCCAGCTTTTTGAGGTCTGCTGGCTTTTTGACGGCAAGGCTTGGGAATAACGATAGCATCTGCGGGTCAATCTCGGAGATCAAACTGTCGCTGGAAGACAATGCGCTTGATTCTGGTGCAGTCATCTATAACCATTGCGTGAGAAGGGGGAGGTTGCCCGTAGAACTGCGAATCCCGGGGGAGGGGAAATATGGCAACACGTTCTACAGGCAGATGAAGGTTGTTCTGGCAGGTTTATAACCGATAAAGCCCGTCGGGGGGAGGGGGTGGTCAGTCTCCCTGGCCTTCGATGACCACCATCGTCAGGCTGGACTTGATGCTCTGGTGAGACCGGATCCTGCCCACGGTCTTTTTCAGCTCTTCCTCAGTTGCAGCCTTGATCCTGGCGATGATATCGTAAACTCCAAAGACGCCTTTTACCTCTGCCACTCCGGATATGGCCTTGAGGTCCTTGATCACGCCGTCCTCAGAGCCAAGTTCACAGTTTATCAGAATGTATGCCTCTGCCATAGGGATGGCTAGCAAGGCCTGCATTAATGAAGCTTCTGTTGTCATTTATTCATGTTGGCCAAAAGATCGTTTGCCACCCATACTCGATGTCAGCAGCATATCCAATGGCAGGTCATCGGAAATCTGGAATTGTTGATTGAATCGTTGCGAGTCGGGTTAAGAAATACTCTGCGCTTCAGATCTTGAAGAAAATGTTCCACCTAGGATATCTGCTATTATGGAAAATTCATACCAACTTCTACAATTGATAACTATTGTTTAGACAATCCATGAAATTCATATGTCTTGATGGCAGTGCATAAATACAACCTTTCTTTTTGCATAGTAGATAATTTTGGTTGATCCCTACTTTTTTGTCAAGCCGATGATCGATCCGAAGCGTGTGGAGAAATTCTCCTATGATGTTGACTCTGCCAGGCAGGACGGTACCGAGATACGGAATGTCAGCAGGTTGGTAATTTATCCCATGGAGGCAGGCAACAAACTGGACTTGCAGACCAAGGACGGCCTGTCCCTGTTTGCAGCTGCCTTGAATATCATTCAGTCTGTAGACACAGTTTCAAGACCAGAAGGGCTGCTAAAGCGAACAAACCTTTCAGTAGAGATCAAGTATGGCGACAAGCTGGGCGGAGGATCGATAACGGTAGATATTGAGGACAAGAAGGTTAACGAGTTTATCCAGGTTGTGCAAAACCTGAGCCAGATATCCAAGGATTACTGGTCGACAGCCGAATGCATCCATAACCACCAAAACAAGCCGGCTGTATCAAAGGTCTTTTACAAGGCACCGTTTCTTGCAGAAAACGAAGAGATACTGTGGATGCGCACCTTTGATGAAGGGATCATAAACAGGCACGTCAAGGTGCTGTATGCCCTGACGAATTTCAGGGCCATCGAGTACGATTTCAAGTCCCATGAATGCGGCCGGGTATTCCTTTCAAATGTTGATGACATAGTGGTGATGAACCAGCGCAGGGAATCCGACTCGCAGAGTTCTGGAACTTATAGAAGAACAGGCACCTACATGGGCACGTCTTCCGGCGAGCGCAGTACTACAAGCCGCATTGTAGGCGATGTAGTGTTCATGGCAGACGGAAAATCCATGATACAGTTTTCCCATGTAATAGACCCCCAAGGCCTGGTGCGTCTGGCAAAGGCAGCCTGCGATGACATAAAGGAAGCAAAGAAGAGATTCCTCCAGAGGACCGAAGGAACGGTCAGCTCTGCAATCGGCACGGCGCCGCAGGCCCTGCAAGACCAAATAGTCTGCCCTTCATGCAAGGAATTGATTCCCGCCAACGCCAACTTTTGCAACAGCTGTGGATCAAAGGTGAGATATGTCTGCTCAAAGTGCGGACACACAAACACAGAGGATTCCAAATTCTGCAACAGCTGCGGTTTTGCACTGAGATGAAAATTGTATCATAGGACAGCTATGAACAAGACAGCGTGAATAACTGAAGATACTGCAAAAGACATAGAAGGCCGTTCCCTCCAACGTACGGCGTTGCTTTCTGAGTGGATGCGGGCCATCAGGGTACGGTTCCTGCTTGCGTCGGTTATTGCCGTCAGCGCTGGCCTGGCAGTAGCCTACTGGAAGTCTGGGACTGTGGATCCCCTGTACGCTGCATTGACTTATGTCGGAGTCATATTCCTGCACGCATCAGTCGACCTTCTAAACGATTACTGGGACCACAAGCGGGGCATCGATGCTGCCACGACAAGGACAAAGTTCAGCGGCGGGACCGGCGTGCTTCCAGAAAACATACTTGCGCCAAAGACCGTCTACACTGCAGGCATCATGTTCCTGATTCTGGGCGCTTTGGTGGGAGCGTACTTTGTTGCCATACGGGGCGCAACAATAGCCGTCATACTGGGCTTTGCGGTGGTGGCCATCTACTTTTACTCGACTTCCATCGTCAATTCTGGCCTTGGCGAGCTGTTTGTAGCAATAAAGGGGGCCATGATAGTCCTTGGGACTTTTTACGTACAGACGGCAGTCCTTGATGCGGCAGCAATGTATGTTGGCGCGATAATCGGACTCATGTCAGCCACCGTGCTTTTTGTCAACGCCTTCCCTGACTACGAGGCTGACAGGTCCAAGGGGCGCAGGACTCTGGTAATAGTGCTTGGCCGGCAAAGGGCGGCAAGAGCACTGCCAGTTTTCATAGTAGCCGCATATGCGTTGATAGTGGGAGGCATGTTTTTTGGTCTGACCAAGGTGTACTCGCTGGCTTCATTTGCCGCAGTTCCGTTTGCAGTCAAGGCCGCATCCAGGCTGAGAAAGGACCCCAAGACTATTGATGGGCTAGTGCCGGCCATGGCTGCCACGGTCTGGTATTCCAGGGTTGCCGGGGCGCTTCTTGCCATAAGCCTGATATTCTAGAGACCTGCGCTTTCAATCAGCTTTATCAGCTGGTCGTACTGCTCGACAAATCGCCGACCCTTTGCGGTTATGGCCACAAGCCCGCTTACCCGGTGGATCATGCCCTTGTCCTCCATCTCCTGCAGGTGGTTCATCATCTTGTCGTACGAAAGCCTAGTGAAATGCTGCACGTGGGTGGGCCTTGCAACCTCGTTTCTCATCGAGTCCTCCTCAATAGCGCAGAGGATCTCGTAGAACAGCTGCAGCTTATGCCTTTTCTCTTGCCTCAATTTCTAGCCTCCTTTTCGATGTCACGGCGTGCAGGACGTAGGCAAACAGCGCAAGGCCGCCGACCCGGGCCACCAGCGAACCGGCAAAGGCAAAGGCGCTGTTGTCAAAGTAAGTCATGACCAGCGAGTACTGTTCAAGCCACAGAAGCGCAAAGGCCGCTGGAACGTAGAGCATCTTTACATTTGCTGACCGGACCAGCGAAACGACGGTGTTTTTGAATATGTACGCCAGGACTGCCATGTTGAATATGCGCATGACCAAACCCAAATCTGCAAGCGACGGGTAGCTGATGTACGATTTTGATGCCAGCTCGGAAGTGGCCAGAAGCATGGGCACCATTACCATGGCCAGTGGAAGCACCATCATCCCAATGTCCGGCAGCCTTATCCGGACCGGCCGGCCGTCAGAGTCCTTGTAATAGTACGAAAGTGCTATCAATGCCAGCGCCTCGGACTGGAAAGCAATCTGCAGCCAGTAAAATGCAGGGTGCAAAAGCACATTCTGGCTGTACATTAGCCCAAGCTGCTCAAGGCCAAAGGAGGACGCCAGAAACACAAAGCCGGCTGGCAGGCCAAGCAGGTATCCAAACCCCGAGAAGCGGTACGACTGGAAAAAGTACCGCGATATGAACAGGGCCAAAAAGACCGATGCGGCGCTGAAGGCCAGGCTGACTGCTGGTGCAATACCTACGTCTAAAAGCAGGTACGGGTTGAGCACGTTTGGGTCCAGTTCTGCCACAGGTAATTTATCCCTGTTTGAAAGATAAGCCTTGCTCCCCTCAGGTGAGTCCCTTCGATCCGTTTATTATCGCCCCATGCAAGAGCTTTTCTGTTGTCAGATTTCGATACCATTGATGGTTTTGCTACTCCGGCCGGCACGGAAAAATACATGCAGCGCTCCGTCTCGATGGGCAGGCCTACCGCCCATTTCAAAAGCTTTGACGGCCTGCGGCTTTCAAGCCTGGGGATGGGGACTTACCTTGGCGACATTACAAAAGAAGACGACGAGGCGATGGAAAACTCGGTCTACGAGTCCGTCAAGTCCGGCGCCATCAACGTCATTGACACGGCCATCAACTACCGGGCCATGAAGTCTGAGAGAAGCATAGGCCGCGCGCTGTCACGCTTGATAAAAGACGACGTGGTAAGCCGTGACCAGGTATTCATATCCACAAAGAACGGCTACATCACCAACGACGGCGACCTGCCCAACATCGACGTCATGGAGTACCTGCAGCGCATGTACATTTCAGCCGGCGTCGTAAGCGCCGACGACATCAGCTCCGGCTACAACATCCTGAATCCATCTTACATTGCAAAATGCATCGACAAATCCCTTGCAAACATGCACCTTTCCTGCATAGACCTTGTCTATGTGCACAACGCGTTTGAAAGCTGGCATGCCGACGTCTCAAAAAGCCGGTTTATGGAGATGCTGGCCAAGGTCTTTGAAGTGTACGAGCAGTACAGAGCGGCCGACAAACTTCGCTACTACGGCATGGCCACCTGGACCTGCTTCCGGGCTCCAAAGGAAAGCAGGGAATACCTTTCTCTAGAAGCGGCAGTCAGGGCCGCCGAGTCCGTTGGAGGCAAGAACCACGGCTTTAAGTTCATTCAACTGCCCTACAATCTGGCGTACAGCGAAGCGCTGTTTACCAAAAGCCAGTCAGTTGGTTCTGAAGATAACCTGAACATACTTGAGGCGGCAGCAAGGCTTGGCATCGGCATCTTTACCAGCGTGCCCCTGTTCCAGGGACGGCTTTTGCGTGCGCCCATCCCGGACTACTGCGGCCTGACAGACCAGCTGTCAAAGATAGTGCAAGTAATCCGCTCAAGCCCGTCAGTAATAGCGCCGCTTATCGGCCAAAAGAGTGTAGAGCATCTGGCTGAAAACCTGAAGCTGGCAGAGATGCCGCCGCTTACAGAAGAGCAGTTCCATCAGGCAGTCCAGACGCTGGCCCACAGGCAGAGGTCAGGCTGAAACTTTCCTGCAATAGTTCTATTCAAATGAGCCGATAAAAGACACTCTCATGCAGCCGTCGAAAATCTAAAGACGTATCAAGTCTATACAGGCAATGGCAATCATTTCTAGGATCTAGTTCTATAAAATTTTAATATACAAGAATGAGAAATATAAGGCATGTCCGCTGGTGCTTCTAGGCCCAGTGCGCTGAGCATAGCTGCTATTGCAATCTCAGCCGTGGCCATCGCAATAGCGGCGGTGAGCATATCATTATCGCGCCCTGCTCCAAGCCCAGAACCTGCAGAGGTCGAAGGACAGGAAAGGGAATTTTACATTTTCTCAGAGGTCGAAGAAAGCATAGAGGAGGAGGCTCTTGGCATTCCTCCAGACCAGTTCTCCTTGCAGGAAATTGTCGTCAACAAGGGCGACAAAGTAACCATCCACTTTTACAACCTCGAGCCAGAGGAGACTGAAGAAAAGCACTCCTTTACAATGTACGAGCCTTACGAGATGCACCATGATGTGGAAGCAGGGAGGAGCGCGGTCATCACCTTAGTGGCAAATGAAAGCGGCATATTCGAATACCAGTGTGTATATCACATACCTACTATGAAGGGCAATCTTGTCGTGCTAGAATAGCTCATTACAAACTTATTTCGTGGATGTAACGTTATGGTTTGATGTCTCCCGCTGCGGCTATCAAAGGGGCTTTAATCTCGACTCAAGACCCATCTTATGTCCTAACGTACCGCAACACTTTCTGTTCTTCCTGCCGTCAGGTCTTCTCTGAATTTCATCGGTGCTTTATCTTCATCATCCCGGTGGAGTATCGCCATAACGATGACACATCACGATTTTTTATCTCGGCCATAGATCCCTTTGTGATCATCTATATCGATTATTTCTATGAGTCGCTGTTCATCATAGACATTGTAACTAACTCGAAATGAACGATCAAGTTCTGCTACAAAGCAATCCACCTTTCTCCCCTTCTTAAACCGACCTAGCCTTCTGGGATTATCAGAAGCTTCAAAATCTCTTAGCAGTTGAATATATCGTTTCTTATTGGGCTCGGATAACCTTTTGAAGATTTTTCTGACATCTGGCGGCTCTTCTATTCCCCAATTATGTGGACTGGACAATCAGTTCATTACGTATCTTCTTCGAGTGATTTTATGTATTCCGAAATACTTTTGAACCGTCTGGACTTTCCAGCGGCTATATCCGCCTTGTTTTTCAGGATTCGCTCTTCCTCTTCAGGTGTCATCTTGGCGACCCTTTTATGCTTTGTAGCGGCCACAATAACACTTGCATCGGTTATCATAAAAAGGTTCTTACAACAACTTCAAGAATTCTTCCTTTGTAAGGCCCGTCTGCTCTATTATCGACAGCAGTGTGCCGGGTGCCAATTCCTCATGTCTGGGAACACTGACTTTGTGTTTACCATCTGAGAAATACATGTGACTTCCCTTGCCATGCTTGTATTCGTAACCTTGCTTTTGAAGTACCTTGACCACTTCTCTCCATGAAAGAATAGGAAGTTTAGATGGCGATTTCAAGGATCGTCTTCTGCTCTACAACCTTGTTCTTTATCTGTAATTTGGAACGGACTTTCTCAAACTCTTCCGGGAATGCTTCGATATATCCCTCGATAGCCTCATTGATATTCTTCATAACCTCTGGCAAAGTTTTGCCCTGGCTGATGGCACCCGGCAGTTCCTCGCATTGGGCAGTATACCAGCCATCCTCATGTTTGAGTTTGATGGTAAAATTGTATAGCGCCATCGGTATGGGATTGGCCTATTTTAGATAAAAAGGTTCTTGTAATAAGTGCCAATTCAAAACGGTTTTAAAACAACACAGGTGCAGTAACCCAACTTTCCCACATAGTTCGATTCAAACCTTGATGATACCAGCCACCAGTTTGGGGTTATACTCCAACCACGTAGTTTATTTATGAATGCCGGCGCAACTCAAAAGGCATGGTCGAGACCACAGATCTACAGAAATTCCAGAACCGCACCGACAAGTCCATCAGGTGTCTTGCATTTTTCAAGGCCCGGCCCGGAAAATCAGAGGAGCTGGAAAGCATACTTTTAGACCTTGTAGAACCGACGAGAGGCGAGCCGGGCAACATCGCATACGTGCTTCACCGCTCAACAAAGGATCCAGACTCGCTTGCCTTTGACGAGGTCTGGACAGACATGGCTGCGCTGGAAGCACACCTGAAAAAACCATACTTGCAGGCCCTTCCAGAAAAGATCAACGGTCTATTACAGGAGCCTGCCAGGATAGAGACGTACACCGAGATCAGAGCTGGGAAATAGCCGGCAGAACGTCTTTACTGGATATTTGGTATCAGCCAGAGGCTACCAGCCTTCGACGTGCAGCCCCGGCACGCGCTCAAAGTGCTTCTTGTTCCTTGTCAGCAACCTCTGCTTGTTGGAAAGAGCGATGCTGGCTATCAGAAGGTCTAGTGGAGCTACCATGTTCGACTTCAAGTTCCCTGCCAGTTCCCCGTACAGTCTTGCAGACTCGAAATTCAGATCAAGGATGGAGAAAGGTTCAAAGAGTTTGTTTGCTTCAGCCAGGGCGCTTTCCTTGCCGTTTGAACGGTAGACGCCAAAATAAAACTCGGCGACATTGATGGCCGTAGTTGAGAGCATCTCTCCTTGGGACTCCAACTCCTCAACCTTTGCTATTGCCTTCCTGTTCTGGTCTTTGAGATCAATTAAAAAGTCGGTGTCGGCGCAGTAGGTCATTGCAACTTCCTCATCCTAAAGTTCTTGCGCATTTCCTGGCTGGCCTGCCTTATGCTCTCTGATAGCTCGGGGTTTGGTTTTAGCTCCCTGACGGCTGCAAGGATTCTGGCAGGGTCTCCTTTGGAAAATTTGCGCAGTATCACGTCAGAAAAGGATTCACCCTCCTTCTTGGCGGCCTTTAGCACGTTGTATGCTTCATCGGTGATCATTACAGTCTTGACCATGTCCCTAATATCTATATATTGTCTGTATATATAGGATTTGTAACGGTTTGTTATTATGCGTGTTAACTTTTATAGCATTCTAACGTATCGTAATGTTAACCTCTTGGATAACTATATATGTTAATTATGCTCTATAAAGTTAACCTATGAAATTAACGGAGAAGGTGGTTAGAGGAAGCAGGTATCTTTACTTCCAGGATTTCGTCAAGACTACCCGCGGCCCAAAGACGATTAGCACTTACATTGGAAGGGCAGATATGAATCCACAGGAGCTCAACGACGCCAAGGGCGTGGCCTTCTTTAGACATGTCGCCAACTTGGACAAAGTTAAGAATATCGTCGAGTCGGGTTATAGTTTTGAATTCACCATCCCGTTGATAGCAAACGCTATAATCGATATCAAGACCGCATATGGTTGGGTCAGGCCACTGGTACGACCAGAAGAGTGGGAGAAGGTAGAGCGACTATTCTACCACAAGTACGTCTATGGAACAACCGCAATAGAAGGGGTGATGCTGACAGAACAAGAGACAGCAAAGGTTCTTGAAACGGAATTAACGCCACAGAACAAACCAGTCCTAGATGTATACGCTGTCAACAACTACAAACATCTAAAACTATTCTTGAAAGGCTATCGAGGACCCATAAATGAGAAGGTAATCAAACAGATTCATGACATATTGATGTACGGTATGAGAAACGAGCGGGGCGAACCGGTTGCGAGAGGTGTATACCGTGAAATGCCTGTCATTATTCAGGGTTTGGGTTATCGTCCTCCCCCTGCAGAACAGGTTCCACAACAGATGCGATATTTGGTAGCTGAATATGAAGCAAAGTCCCGGGAAGGAATACACCAAGTGGAACTGGCATCGATATTCCATCAAAAGTTTGAAGAGATTCATCCGTTTCAGGATGGCAATGGAAGGGTCGGAAGGGAGATCCTAAACATCATGCTAGAGAGGGCAGGTTTTCCACCGATCTACGTCACTCCAGAATCACGGTCGGATTACATAGGTGCGCTGGAAAAAGGGAACAGTGGCGATTTCCTACCATTGATACAATTCGTGACAAATAGGATGGGGGCCACAATCAATTTCATTTACTCGAAGACTGGCGTTTACGAAATAATCTCGGCAAAGAAGGTAAGAGAACTGTCTAAAAATGATGAGCTATACAATGCGGTCATCTCTACACTACAAGAGTCTAGAGAAGGAGATGACCTCCCATAATTTTTAAAGTGTGTGAAGCCTAGCTCTCAAATTTTAGACACCTTAGTAAGGTCTGAGCACAACGTATGTACCAACAATCTTCAGTCCATTCCCTTCGCAGAACGACCTTGGTGTTTTCTTATCCAAAGCCACGACCACAGTCTTGCCTGTTTTGAAAGATTGAATCTCCTTAAATTAGATCGCTTTCTGGAGATTGTAAAGCAGGTTTGAGACGCTCGTGATCTTTTGATAATATTCCATTTCCTGTGGGCTTGCGGCGTATGTTCGACTTAAACGAGCGCAAAAACAGGTAAAGGATGGGTTGCTCTGGATCGTCTCCATGCCTCTGTATGATGCATGGTTTACGTCCTGCCTAGCTGCGAAATGGCGTCCTCTATTGACTTTCTGTCGCCGGCATTGGGCGTCTGCTCCAAGTACCTTATGAGGTCCTGCTTTGCGCCGGCATTGTTGCCGATCTGCAACCTTGCCACCGCGCGGTTCTTGTATATGGGGCCAAAGCGCACAGGGTTTATCTCTATGGCCTTGGTGTAGTAGGCCTCCGCCAGAGCATGGTCTTTTCTTTTTAGAAAATAGTTTCCAAGCCCCCGGTACGCAAGGTAGTACTGCGGGTTCAGCTTTATCGTCCGCTCATAGCATGGCACGGCCTGATCCGAGCCCATCTCGTTGTGGACCCCAGCCAAAAGGCACCAGGCCTGCGGGTTGTCAGGGTCCACCTGTGTGGCCTGTGTAAGCATGTCTACCACCAGGTTGAGCCGGCCTTCATGGCGCGGCCTTTCAGACTCAAAGCAGAGCCGGTTTGACTTGCTGAATTTTAGTTCCTCGTTTTTCATGATGCCCTTCATGTCCTGTGGAATCAAGACGATGGCAGTCATGTCGTCCTGTATCCAGTCTGACTCAAACTTGGATTCAGATACTGCCCCAAAGGTGTCTGGCTCCGGCACGTAGGTGAGGATCCTGCGCTCCTCGCTGTTGTATCCGGAGACCACCGTGGCATGCTGCACCACATCCTGTATGCCGGGCATGATGACTATGGGCGGTATGCCCTGGTCGATGCGCTTTTTCAGGTCCTTAAGCGAGCTCTTGTAGATGTAGCAGGCAAGGCCGCGCTTTTCTGCCAGATCTATTCCGTCCATCATCACGGCCCCCCTTGCAAGGGCTGGCTCTGAAGCAAGGGGCGTCAGGTCCTCGCCCCAGTACTTGGCCACCACGTTTATTGCCAGTGGGAGCCTTGCGCTTTCCTCGCTCTTGCTGACAAGGGGAAGGTTGATGAGATGCTCTGACTGTGAATTTGACAACTGACCGGACAGAAAAGGGCCGGCGGAAAATAAATCCTTCTACAGCCTCAAAAAACTTTCAATAAGGTCCAGGCCGTCCTGACCGCTCTTTTCTGGATGAAACTGGGTCCCGCAGATCTTTTTGGTTTTGTGCGAAAAAATCTCGTACCGGCAGTGATCCGAGCTTGCCAGCAGGTCAAAGCCGTCGGGCAGCCTTGCGATGCAAAGCCGGTGGCTTTCGTACATCATCACCGACTTTTTGTCGCCGGTAAGCAGGTTTGGGCCAGAGGGCAGGATCTTTGTGGGCCCCTGGACTGCCTGCGGCATCCGGCGAAGCGACCCGCCAAGGGTCATGGCTATTATCTCGGCACCGTAGCAGATCCCCAGCACCGGCAGGCTGTCTTCAAAGCAGTGTCTTATTATCCGCGCATTTGCGGCGTTTGTGGCCGAGTCGTTCTTCCGTCTTCCAGAGAGAATGACGCGGCTGTACTCCGAAAGATCCGAGATTTCAGAGTACTTTTTGCAGACGTAGTCTACCCCCAGCCGGTCAAGGCAGGCCAGTATATCCGGCGTGAAAGGTGAGAGGTTGTCCACCACCAGTACCGTCTGCAAGGTCAGCCAACCTCTACCGATATGTAATGGACCTCGACAATGCCGTCGACGGACCGTATCACGCCAAAGTTGACAGTGCTGTCCGCCTGCCATTCAAATACCCTGCCGCCCTGCGGGGCAAATTTGCTGATAAAGTCGTTTACCGACTGCGTTGCAGAATCAGACTCGGCCTCCGACTTGTAGGATACGGACGCCTCCTGGAATTCAAGGGGAGCAGATATGGCCGTGGGCTTGAGAACTGTTATGCCGGCGTCTGCAAACAGCTTTTCTAGCGCTGATATTCTTACCTGTGCATCGGTGTCGGTGACGTTGCCTCCGGTTGACGGCGGAACCTGGTCTGACGGTTCCTGGCCGGCGGACTTGAGAAGGTAGTTTTCAAACGCCTGCACTGGATTGTCGCCAAGCCCGACGTAAAAGTTCCCGGTCACCGACGCGCCGACTGCTGCAATCGTGCCTATCTGCGAGACCACACCTCCAGCAGTGCTGGCAGTGTAAACCGGAATAAAGTATACTTCCTCGTCTCCAATCTTGTACAAAATGTTCTCCCCCAGCTTGGGGTTGCCCTGCAACAGCGTCTTGATGTTCTTGTACTCTTTGTCCTTTTCAAGGGCCTCCCGCGCAGCGGTCGGGCCAATAAGTTTCGTAGGAGACTCTTGCGGCACAGAATAGAAAGTCATCTCGCCCAGCCGGCCAAGGTCGTTTTGCACTATCATGTAGCCCACCAGGTTCTTGCTCTGTGAGCCGCTCAGCTCAAGGGACTGAAAGCCCACGAACTCGGATTTTTCAAAACCCTGCGGCTTGGTCACGATGTAGTAAGGCGGCACGTCCCTGGACTGGTCCTGGGGTATGTCGTAGAACTTGGTGCCCTCTATGAACATCTTTGGATCCATTACATGGTAGCGGTTGAATTTTGCTATCTTCCAGACGAACATCTCTTCAGGATACCGGATCTGCTTCTCAAGCCAGTCGGGGACATCGCGCGTGGCGCCAAGGTCCTTGTACTGCTCGTAGAAAACTTCTGAGAACTTGTCGTCTCCAGTCACGATGACCTGCACGTCGCCGTTGTAAGTATCGATGAGCGCGTAGCCCACCAGTTTGATCATGAAGGGCGGCCCCCACGGCACGTGGGAGGTGTCAAGCCCCATGATAAGCGGCATCATCCAGTACGTGTTTGTGCCGCCCGTTACCGGGAAAGCATCTACCTTCTGGAAGGTGGGAGTCACGCTTTCACCGAATCCAAAGTCATAAGCAAAGAACGGATACAAAAGCTCCATGCGGTCGTGTATGTCCTTGTACCTCATCACGTGTATCGGCGTGTCAGGATAAGAAAGCATGAAGTTTGGCTCAAACACCCAGCTGAGGGGCGGCGAGACATCCACTCCGCCGGTGCCGTTGTAAAAGAACCCGTCTATCTCGTTGCTGGAAGACCGCCCGACAGGGTATGCAGACCATGCCTTTGAGAAGATGCCCTCGCTTCCGCTCTCGCCGTAGTATATGCGGCGCTGCTCAAAAAATTTGGCCTCGTCTACAACGCTGCCAGTATCAGCCTCAAGCATCTTGAGGCCAGTGTTGGCATGGGTGTAAACAAGGTGCCCGTTGAACCACTCGTTACCCCTGGCCGTGTCGGGCAGCTTTGGCGTCGTAGTGCCGGTCCAGACCATCGTCGAGTCGAACCGCAGTATGTCCGTGTCGGCAAAGACGATGTCGTTTCTCTGCCCAAGCTCCGGTTTCAGCTTCGATGTGGCGACCTCCTGGTCCCAAAGCCGGATGTTGGTCAGAGTATCGCGGTTTTCGTCCACTATGGGTCGGATGTCGGACGGCGAGACGGACGGCGGCTTGACGTCATAGTTCACTATCTTGATATCATCCAGCTCCGCCGCGTACCGGTTGACGGCTATCTCCTGCGAGATGTACGGGCCGCGCCACTCCACCTTCTTGGCCTCCGCGATTCCGGCGTTTATGAAAACGATGGATGAAACTACGACAAGTACCGCCGCGACGGCGATAAACCGCGAGTAGATATGATTTTTTGCCGGGTATATTATCACGCGTGCGCGGCGCTTGTCTAGAAATCCAAAGCCAAGGAATGCCGCTCCAAGAGCCAGCGCGCCGGCGATGATGTACTGCGTGTTATAGTCTATGGCCGAGCTGAAGAATACGGTAAAGCCGGCCCAAAAGATCACGGTGCCTATTATTATCTCGACGGTTGAAATGTAGGACAGGAATCGGGGCTTTCTGTCGGTGACGTCGTTGATGTATGCAGATACTATGGTGATGGCGCCGGAGACGCCCACGTAGACCAAAAGCCGGACCCCGATTGCCGTCAAAAGCGACGGTATAACCATCGTCAGAGAAGGCACAAGGGGGATGATGTTTTCTGTGGTGAAACTGCCGTCTGCGGGGACGTCCGCAAAGGGGATGGAAAATATCCGGCCTATCGAGGCCAGCCCGATGTCGTTTCCGTCAGCCATGTACTCCACTGCCATGCCAAAGACAATGTTTCCAAAAAGCGGGGCCAGTAGTACCACCTTTGTTACCTGCCAGACTCCAAAGCTCAGCGGGCTCATGCTAAACTCCGTGTAGGACAGGTTTTTTGGCTGACGCTCGCCGCGCCTTGCCAGGTTTGTTATGACGTAGAAGCTGTACCACACTATGGAGTGGCGGTGGACAAAGTTGACCCGGACCAAGGCGATGGCTGCCAGGATGAGGCCGGAAAGTATGGAGTAGTAAACCGTCTTGGTGAAGACCGAGCCAAACTCCGATATGTTGAGCAGCAGGCTCACTGCCTGGTTGCTGACCAGAAGGAAGATGACTATGCCTACCGCTGCAAAGACTGCGATACGGACCGTCCGGCCGATGCCGGAGCGCGGCATGCTGTCCCTGCCGCTACTGTAGCTATCCCACAATCAAGCATTGTAGGAATGAAGGTCCTTTAATACGTTCAGGCCACCTGTGCTAGGCCCTTGCAGAGGAGGTAGACTGCGGCAAAAGCCGGCAGCTCGGCTGATTCCTTGGATATGTTGAAGGACTCGCCTTTGAGTCTGAACTTGACATGGGTTTTCATCCGGACTTGGATCCTGCTGTCGCCAAGCAGGCAGGCCTCAGAGAAAGGGTCAAAGGAGTCGATGCTGTCTATGTCGCATCTTTTCTTTGCCAGCCCGCTTTTGCTGTTAAGTGTACCCGGCATGCGAAAGATCCGGTGCACGTCGGTGGTGACCTGCGGGTCTATCCGGACTCCAGCCTGCCGGGCGAGGGCGTCAATTTCTGACTTGAAGGCAGAAAACCCGCCCTTTTGCTGGACAAGGTGGGTAAGCCGGATAGTCGAGGTGTTGTCAATCTTTAGGCGGTCAGCAATCTTTTTCCGCCAGCCGTACGCAAGCCCGCTTTTGGGGAACTTGACGTAAGCCAGATCTCCACCGGGGCTTTTGCGCACGCCTATGCTTTCGGCCATCAGCCCGATGCCAGACAGGTATCCGACAAGGTCCGACCTTGCCTGCGAGTCCAGCATTCGATAGGATTCGTCATCTATGTGGAAGTGAAAGCCGTTGTTGCCAGAAAAATACAGGCGTATTGCCGATCTCTGGACGCCCAGATCCTCGGTCAGAAAGTCTATCAGTTTTTTTGCTTCTTTCTTTGAGCCGTCGATGCACTTGGGGCAGGGTATCGAGACCCACTCGGCCTTCTTGCCTCCGCAGGACGGGCATGTGAAGTCTGTGTTGTCGGAGGGCGCAGACGCATGTCCGCAGCTGCATAATGGATAGGAGTGTGACGGCGCGCAGGGCAGGTCCAGATCCTTTCCGTCGATGTCAAATATCAGGTCGGCCCCAAGCCACTGCTTTTCCTGCATCGGCA
>CAZKXR010000020.1:38302-44588 GCA_964556935.1 uncultured Nitrososphaera sp. | reverse complement strand
TTTCCGCCGAATGTAGTGGCCAAGCATAGGGGCCTTTGGAGCCCTTGACCCCAGTTCGAATCTGGGCCGGGCTATTTCAAAAAATTCATAACGAATCCTTTCCCACCACAAGGCCGTGGGCAAGATCTACATGACAAGGATGGTGCCCGGGCCGGCATTGTCCATGCTCAAAGAAAGATACGATGTCGTTGTTAACAAAAAGAGCGTCCAGCCTACCAGAAAAGAGCTGTTGAGAAACGTTGCTGGCAAGGACGCTATTTTATGTATGCTGTCTGACAGGATAGACAGGCAGGTCATCGATGCCGCCGGGCCGAACCTGAAGATAATAAGCTCGTACAGCACAGGCTACGAGCACATCGATGTGGAAGAGGCTACGAAGAGGGGGATCTACGTCACCTACATTGCCGACTTACTGGCCGAGGCCACGGCAGACCTGACTTTTGCCCTCATCTTGGCCTGCGCAAGAAATGTTGCAGCGGGCGACAGAATGATCCGGCAGAAAAAGTGGAAGGTTGGCTGGGCCCCCGATCTTCTACTGGGACAAAACGTCTACGGCGCGACGCTTGGCATCATCGGGCTTGGCAGGATAGGCGCAGCCGTGGCAAGACGCGCCAGCGGCTTTAAGATGAATTTGCTGTACCATAACAGGAATAGAAACAAAAACGCAGAGGAGGAGCTTGGAGCCAAGTACGTCGGTCTTGACGAACTTCTTGCCGCTAGCGACTTTGTATCGATACACACATCCATGAACGAGGCCAGCTACCACATGATAAACAAGGACAAGCTGCAGAAGATGAAAAAGACGGCCTTTCTCATAAATACTGCAAGAGGAAAGGTGGTAAAGGAAGCCGACTTGGCAGCTGCCCTCAGAAATGGGCGGATAGCCGGGGCGGGCCTTGACGTGTTTGAAAGCGAGCCACTAGCTGCTTCAAGCCCGCTTTTAAAGATGGGCAATGTTACACTCCTGCCGCATATCGGCAGCGCAACACATCAGACAAGATCAAAGATGGGCGAGGTTGCTGCCCAGAGCATCCTGCAGGTGCTGGATGGAAAGAGCCCTGATCCGCACTTTGTTGTCAACAGGCAGATACTAAGGACAACCCAGTCATCTGCATAAGTCAGTTATCCAGGCTGCAGGATGCCGCGCGTAAAAAATGGTCAGCTAGATTTTCAGAACTTCCTGCACGTCTGAGATGATCATGTTTCCCACGTTGGTGGCTCCAGAACCTGCTGCCCCTCGTATGGCAGACACTATATCATCAACTCTGTGGGCATCCACTATGGTCATCAGGTACGCCATGTTGCTGACGTTGCCCTTAGAGTCAGAGTAAGTTGCAACCAGGTTTAGCGAGTTCAGCGTTCTCAGCACGCTGTCAAGTCTGTCCTGTGCAATAAAGGCCTCAAGCCTCTTCTTTGGTATGCTTTGTGCGGCCTCTTCAAAAGGCAATTCTTCGGCCAGTTTTTCCACCGGTTCGCCGGTGGGTAGCGGTGCGTTTCTGTCAACCTTGTACTTGAATACCTCTTTGTAGTCCATCCCCAGGATGACGTTTCTGCCTACAGCAATTATCTTGGACTTTGGCACGTCAAATCTCCAGTCATAGTGGCCCCAGATGACCATCATGTCGCCGGTCTCCCGCATGACATGTCCCACATGTTCTTCGTCCTGCGACCTTACGCCCTTGTTAAACAGAGATTTTGGGTACTGCTTTTCGTAGGTTGCCAGGTCCACGTCTCCGGGATTGGTCCATGGATCTTTCTTAGTTGAAGGCAGAGGTGCATCCCTTTTTATCCTGTATTTCTTGACTATTTCATGGAAATTATCGTCGATGAGAACGTTTCCGCTTACGAACCGGATTGCCGATTTTGGTATGTCGTATCTCTCGTCTCCTTCGCCAAACACTACTATCAAGTCATCGGTTTCTCTTACAACATGGCCTACGTGCGGAGAATCAAGCGCCTTTACTCCTTTGTTAAAGTACTTGCCTGAAACCATGCCTTACTATACCACGCATCAGTATTTATCGTTGCTTTTCGCTGGTTTTGCAAGATGTAACTTTCATCTGGACATGAGCCGCTTTTAAGGGAAATTACCGCAACACGTGCTAGCATTAGGCGTTGTATTTGGTTTAAACCCGTGATCAAACGTTATATACGATGGCAGCCATAGTTAGTATCGTATTTCCTTAGTTGGACGAGCATTTCGCTGCGGATATCGCGGCAGAAAAACGCGATATGCCGACAGCCTCCGATAGACGGGCTGGTTTGTCAGGCACGGTCACGACGGAGGCTCTCAGGGCAGGCAAAAGGATAGCCAAGATCTCTGTCGTATTGTTGGTAGCCATAGGCGTAGCCGAGCTTGTCATAGGCCAGATCAGCGGCAGCATCGTGGCAACTGCTGACGGCATAGATTCGTTATCGGATGCCATGATCTCCCTCATAGTCTTCGTGGGTCTGCATTTTGCCGGACTGCCGGCCAACAAGAGGTTCCCCTTTGGGTATTACAAGGTCGAGAGTTTCGCAGCATTGCTTGCAGCAATTGGAATGGTGGCCATCGGATCCTTCATACTGTACCATTCTTACCAGTCTCTGCTAAATCCCCATCAAATCGAACAACCTGTAATTACAATGATAGTCCTTGCGGCGGCCGGCATCATTTCCCTGCACAGGGCGTTTCAGATGAGAAAGATTGCAAACAAGTATGATCTCCTCTCCCTGAAGACGGATGCCAAGAACTCCATAAAGGACGGCTCGGCCTCTATCATAGGCTTTGCAAGCGTTCTTGTAGCCACCCAGTTTGGATTTTTGCAGATGGATGCAATCGGTGGAATGATAATCGCAGGGTACATCTTTTCAGTTGCATACGTTTCTCTAAAGCAAGCGTCGCTGATACTGGTAGATTCCTGGCACAATCCGGGGCTCGTGGATGTAGTCAAGAGCCTTGTAGAAGAGAAATTCAAGCCGGAATCAGTAAGGGTAAGATCTGTGTTCTTGAGGCCCGTCGGAATGATGGTCCATGCAGAAGTGCACATAGAGATAGACGGGAACAACAAACTTGCAGATGTCGAATTGCTGTCTGGGCAGATCCAGGCCCTGATCCGGTCTAGGTTTAGAACCATCGAACGGATATCTGTTATCCCGCACTCCACAAAGCTTTCATCACACAAGGCATAGACGCCAGGACAGGGTTATAGCATGTCTGTCTGCATTATTCCTCAAACTGAAAAGAGAGGGTGCTGTTGGTGATATGGGCATCGATGTGCTTCTGCAGGACACCGTGGAATATTTCCTCAAGCAGCGCCTTGTGGTACAGCGACCAGTTGTACCCCAGCTCGTGCTTTAGGATGAAAGAATGTGTGCCGTTTCTGACGCTGTGCTTGAATTCAATTGACGAGCTTTTCATGCGCGTTTCATACCACGATAAAAATGAGTCCAGGTCCATCCTGCTTTTCATGAACAGCGCCATATCGTGCACTGCGTTCTTTCCCACCCTAGCGGCTATCTCAACCACCTCGTCGGCATTCAGCTTTTCAAAGACCGCAGACAGAACGGGCTTTGCAATGGGTATCATCCCAACCTTGGGCCCGTACATATCCCAGTCGACAAATCTTTTCAGTATCTGGTTGACAAGCGTGTTAAGGCTCACCTCCCTTTTTTCTGATTCTGCCCGGAGCAGATCCATCACACTTTCATCTATGCGGAAAGTCATGGTGACAGTTTTCTTGCTGTCCTCGATGTTGGAATCGACCATGGATAAGGCGCTGCATACTCACCAGATGTGTAATAAGAACCCTCTTGTCGTTGTTTGCAACCGCTTGCAAATGACACCAGCCTGATTGCGAGATATACGTCCTGCCTATAAGACAACGGGAAGCGGTTTACGTTGATAAAAAGTTGACCGATTCAAAAAACAAGAATTCCAGCAACAGGGCGGTTCTTTTTCTGACTGCCGCAGCCGCAGTCTCAATGGCAGCCATGGGCTTCATGGTCTTTGCGCAGGACGATGAGGCTGCCGCCGTCCAAACCCCGGCTCACAAAGAGTTTACGCTGGTCGCCGAGGAAGTGGAACTTGAAGTATCTCCCGGCCAGAGAGTGAAGGCATGGACCTTTAACGGGACGATGCCGGGCCCCGTGCTGAGGTTTACGGAAGGAGACGACGTCACGATTCATTTCGTCAACAAGACCCCGATGGCCCACACAGTACACTTCCATGGAAACCACGATGACGAAAGCGACGGTGTCCTGCCGCAGGTACTGCCCGGCGAGACCTACACGTACAATTTTGTGGCAGATCCGGCCGGCGCGATGATGTACCACTGTCATGCGTACCCCACCTCATTGCATATACGGATGGGCATGTACGGCGCGATGATAATCGATCCAAAGGAGCCAGCCCTCAAGCCTGCCAGAGAGTTTTCCCTTGTGCTAAGCGAGTTTGATCCAGAAAACCAGGAAAACTTTGTGGCAAAATACTACCCTGTCAACGGCTACACAGACCAGTACATGGGTGAGAATTCGCTTCACGTCAAGCAAAACGAGCTTGCAAGGTTCTACGTAGTTAACATGGGCACCACGATACCTTACTCATTTCACCTGCACAGCACCATATTCAAAGTATATCCGTCGGGACTGCTCTCAAACGAGCCGTTTGATGCCCAGACGATAGAGATAGGTCCAGGAAATGCCGCGATAGTGGAAGCCACGTGGAAATGGCCTGGCACATACCTGTTCCACAGCCACGGCCTGCAAGAGGAAAGGGGCAACATGGGCGAGATAGTTGTCGAGCCCTCCGAAGAAATGCTCCAAGAGACTGTGTCGATGATCGACTGGCAGTATGAAACACAAAAGAGACTGCAGCAGCCAAAGGCCATCGAGTATGATGGGCTTGGCGGACAGGCAGACATTGCACACACAGGCCATTTGGCACAGTCCTTGGAAAACATCGACGGTAAGCCGTTGGTAAGGATAACCGACGGCTCATGGGACAATAAACAGAAGGAGAGCTATTCTCCAAAAGAGATCACGGTGGCAGCAGGATCAGAAATCCGGTGGATAAACGAAGACTCGGTCGTGCATACGGTAACAAGCAAGGAGGGAATCTTTGACTCTTCTCTGATAGGGAAAGGGAAATCATGGACGCAGAAATTCGACATAGCAGGTACCGCAGAGTACTATTGCGCGCTCCACCCCTGGATGGAAGGCAGGGTGATTGTCACGGAATAGGCGATCGATGTGGCAGAAAACGAATGTGGCAGAATTGAAATCTGCGCCAGCATCTATTTTCTTTTTTGTCAGTCCTGCTTCTGGTGTGCCACCATTTTCCGGGATTCTGCCAGTATTTTCAGATGCCCCGTCTGCGACAATCCTTTGCAGAGGCCGCTGCGGATCGTGGGGCAATCCAAGGGATAACCGACCACATTTGGAACATGTGGTGTTTTGCAAAGTTGAAAGATATGTTCTAGATTAAGTGCCACCGCCGAATCTTTTGGGGCAAAGAATATCTGCCAATCGACTAAATTTCAACAACACGGAAGCCCTTTATCATGCACATGACATAATACATGCATGACCATCGACCGCGATATGGAAAGCTGTCAGACGCACAGGACCTCAAGAAAAATTGAGAATGTTCTTGTGCTTCAGGGCGGCGGCTCACTTGGGGCTTTCAGCTGCGGGGTTTTCAAGGCCCTTTACAACAACGGAATCAGATTTGATATCGTGGGCGGCACGTCCATTGGAACAGTTAATGCTGCAATAATTTGCGGAAGCAAAAGTGGTAACCCGGCAAAAGACCTAGAGGACTTTTGGATGGAAATCGCAGAGAACAGCTACCGCGTAATACCCGATATGTACGTCCCTTATTACAAGGGTAACCAGCTTGCCTTTCGAAAGATATCCGCCGCGCCTATGAATGCAATCATGTTTGGCGTTCCAGGATTTTTTGTCCCCCGCTGGCAGAATGTAATTGCCGGCCATGATACTGTTGGAGAGCTGCCGCTGGAATGGACCTACTATTACGATCATTCACATCTTGTCCGTACGCTTGAAAAGTACGTGGATTTTGGCAAGATATCAAAGTCTCCGGCGGCCGGCGGCAGTCCAAGGATGATAGCAACTGCAGTTGACGTCCTGACGGCAGAGGCCCTTGTCTTTGACAGTGCAAAGACAGACATAAAGCCCGAGCACGTACTGGCCAGCTCTGCATACTCGGCTTACGGATTTCCGTGGATTCAAGTCGGCGAAAACGTCTACGCCTGGGACGGCGGCCTGCTGAGCAACACACCACTTC
>CAZKXR010000020.1:0-38202 GCA_964556935.1 uncultured Nitrososphaera sp. | reverse complement strand
CTGAGCAACACACCACTTCAAGAGATAATAGAAGCATCTCCGAGAAACGATAAGACCGTCTACATGGTGGAAAATTATCCAAGAAAAATTGACCGGCTTCCCACAAACAGGTCTGAAGTCATAGATAGAACAAGAGACATCATGTTCAGCGACAAGACGATCTACGACCTTCGGGCTTGGAAGCACATCTCCAGACAGACGGAGCTGATAGAGAAGCTGTACTATATTTTTGAAACAAACGTGGACAAGAATTCGTTGGATCCGTCACTTGCAGAGGAGATAAGAAAAGAGTACGATGTCCTTGTAGGCAAGTACGGGGCAGAGATACTTGCCATCCATAGAATAATCCGGGACAGGATGGAATTTCCATATGTCTTAAAGAATGCGGATTTTTCCGTCGACACGATTAAGGAACTTATACGACAGGGAGAAAAAAAGGCGATCGAACATCTCCGCAAACCGGAAGATCTGGAACTGGCCGAGCTCTTGAAGCTGCTGTACCTGTAACAGCGCGGGCACAGGAGGATGTGGAAAACAAGATCAATACTAAAGAGATGCCGTTGGGTTGTGCAATTATCTCAATTCCGGATCTTTTATGCATATCTCTTTAATAAAAGTAAATTGTAATATAAGGCGCCATCATGAATGGACTTCGATTTGCTGTGTTACTTTCGCTAGTGGTTGGTGCTCTATCAACTCCACTTGTTAGCGCATTTGCCCAATCATCGCAATCATTAACCGTAAGAACCGACGCGTCTGCATACAGGATCGGCGACACTATAACAATCTCTGGAACTGTCGGACTTGTCAAGCCGGATCAACCATTGCTGGTCCAAGTGTGGAATCCAAATGGGATTCTCTATAGAACAGATCCTGTAGAAGTATCGCCTGACGGTTCCTACGTGTACGAGCTGAAAGTAGGTGGAAAAATAGGTGTTGAAGGTGGGTATAGAGTAGTGGTAACTTATGACAAGATACAATCTGAGACCACGTTTAATTTCTCTCCAGAACCTGCATCAGTAAATGTCATCATCGACGGTAAGAGTTACTCAATCCGCACAAGGGGAGGTCATATTCCAGACTGGCTCAAAGAGGTCAGTGCAGACCCGGACGACAAGTCTCTGGTCATCAACCTTAATACAACTATGACTGAAACACTCGAACTTGAACTTGATAACTCCCTTATAGACACCGAAGATCAGTGCTTTGTAGTTCATATAGATGGCGAAGAAGTAGAAGCTGAATGTACGCCGGTCGATGAAGATACCAAATTGTTGTCTGTTCAAATCCCCGCAGGAGCCAAAGAGCTAAGGATTACCGGGTCGTTTCTGATACCAGAATTCGGAGCTCTTGCTGCCATGATTCTGGCCCTGTCCGTTGCCTCGTTAATAATCGTCTTTAGGAGAAATACGATTTTCAGATAGGCATCCAGAATTACTCCATATTACAATAGGGACCCGTTCTCCCCTATTACGATACTTTCCCATCAATCAGATCCAAATTTTTAGGCAAGATTCAGCGCCCAGATTCATACGGGTTATGGTTGTGATCACCGCTGCAATGTCATTTTGTAATCATCTTAATTAGCATATTTTGATAATAGATTCAATGACCTGTAACGGGCAATTTTCGTATTTTCAAGACTCTAGTTTTGTGGTCTATTGAAACTTGCGAAAAATCCATCAACAATGAAGATACAGTACAGACTGCAGGACTGTCAAACGTACGTCTGACCCACTGTAGTCTGACACCTCAGCCAACGCACTAGATCTTGAAAAGGCGCTGGGCGTTTTTGAACATCAAAAGCTCTCTGGCCTGATCTGAAAGATCTAGTCTTGCCACAAAATTAAGGTATGATTCCATGTTGGAGATTGGCCAGTCCGTTCCGTAAAGCAAGTACCGCGGCTCTCCGGCGTAATTCAGGAATTCTGCAATTTTTTCGATCATGTATTCCTCGTAAAAGTGTGTGAAATCTCCTAGCACCAGACCCGAGATATCCGCGTACACATTCTTGTTCTTGTATATCACTTCCTGGCAGTCCAAGATCCATGGATTGCCCATGTGGCACATGATTATCTTCAGATCCGGGTTGTCCACCGCCACATCGTCGATGTTCAGCGGGTGGGAATACCTGAGCTTGCCGGTGCTGCTGAACGTGTCCCCGGTATGGATCATGACCGGCACGTCGTATTCCACACAGAGGTCGTAGACGGGCTGATATAGTTTGTCGTACGGGTAATAGTGCTCGTACCCGCAATACAGTTTGATGCCTTTTATTCTCCCGTCTTTAAGCCACACCTTGCAGTCCTGTAAGTAATCTTCAGTGTGGTTGTTCAGCGAAAAGCCTGCAACCACAAAAAGGTTGTCATGTTTCTTGACGGCATCCAGAATCTGACTGGTAGAAGGCCGATCGTCATTAACTTTGTACGATGATAGGATTATGGCGCTGTCTACGGTGCTGCCGCGCATGGTGTCGACCAGTTTCTTGATTCTGTCCGCCAGTGGAAAGTGGGGAGTCCCCTCATAGTGATTAAGATGAACGTGACAATCTATGACTTTCATGTCAAAACGATCATTATTTCTGTCCGCCGGCTTTATAGTATGGATTCTTCCATTCGATAAAGCTGGCATAGTTAAGCGAGCGGCTATCCTTCATGTAGTTTGGAAGTATCTTGACAAACTGAAATCCGTTTCTCAGCTGAAACGAAAGTACAGGGTCTGCAAGTTCTTTTCTGACTACTTTTTGAGCGTATTCAAAAGCAGACATCTTGTCAGAGTATTCGCAGTAGTTGAACAGCCTTCCGCCTGCAATTATCCTTCTCAGATTCAGCTTTACGGCCAGATCTTTTCTAGCCCTGTACAGCATAGTTGCAATTCCCAGTCTTCTTACGCGAGGGTGTGTTGAAACATCTGCCCCGTAGAGACTGTCGCCTTGGGGATCATGGTTTGTAAACATGCCATTTGCCGTAATCTGACCCCATGTGTGCTCCGTGTAATCTGGAACTAGTTTAACTATCAAGCTGCTGGCCGAACCGACTATCCTGTCGTCCAGCTCGGCACAGAATTGTCCCTCCGGAAAGACGCGCAGATGGCTCTCCAAGTGGCTTTCACGCCAGATCATGCCATCTTGGGCCATGTAGGGAAAAGACTCTTTCTGAAGGGAGACGATATTCTGAATATCGGCTGGCGAAATGTTTCTTATTATAACGTTATGTTGGGCCTTGCGAGAAACAGCATTCAAGGAATGTATATGCGCAGGTTAAACTTTAAAGATTTGTGATATTATGATTGACAACACAACTACCAATTCGTTTGGAATGCGGAGTATCTGCAAAAAAATATGATAGTTCTGTCAGGCAAGAATATGGGCTACCAACAATTACAGTCGAAGATAATCCAATGGGTAAAAATGGAAAGAAGGTCCTGATTTTGGGGTCTGCAACCACTTGATTCTCATCAACACAGATACCCTTTTGTATTGGGAGTGTGAATACGATCTTGAAGTAAATCGATGTTTATCTCCAAAGAGAGGTACAACGTTTGCCAGTTCTGCCACAAAGAATTCGAACGCGCCGAGATGCTAGCTATTCATGTAGAGCAGAACCATGCTGATGAAATCGGAAAGGAAGACTAACCACATTCTGACACAGTGCTGCTTGGCGTAAAGTATACCGGATAGTAGAGGCAATCATGCATCAGCCAAGGCAGTGATAGTGAAGAAAAACGATGCTCCCCTTCCGTCTTTGTTGTTTTCAGCCCATATCCTGCCGCCGTGGGCCTCGACGATGCTCTTGCAGATGAACAGGCCAAGGCCCATCCCCTTTTCTGAGCGGGTGGAAAACTTGGTGAACAACCTCGGTATCATATCCGCATCGATTCCCCTGCCGGTATCTCGAACCACCACCTTGACATGGTCTGACGAATTTTCAGCAGCGACTGAAATTGTCCCTTCATCGGTAAATTCGATGGCGTTGCTTACAAGGTTGGATATAACCTGTATTATCCTGTTCTTGTCAGCGTACACCGGCAGAGTGACTGGTTCGTATAACAGTTCTACTCTTGGAAAATCCCCATACTTGGCGTTCATCTGCTTTTGATAATCGTCTATGACTCCGGTAATCGCGTCGCGCAGGTCGAACTTTTCCTTGTTCAGCTTCAGGCTCTGGCTCTCTATCCTAGAGATATCAAGGATATTGTTTGTCAGCTTTTGCAGCCTTTCAGCGTTTCTTGCTATGGCGTCAACCGACTCGTTGCTTTCCGGCTGGCGTTTTAAAAGATCCGAGTGAAACAGGATCGCCTGGGTCGGTGTTTTCATTTCGTGGCTGGCTACGTTGATGAACTCTGTCTGCATCATGTCATGGGCCTTCAGCTGCTCATTGCTTGACAGCAATTGCCTGTTGGTCTCCTCTAGGGATTGGTTGGCCCGGTTCAACTCGGCGGTGCGCGCCTTTACGCTTGCCTCAAGCCTTTTGTTCCACCGCAGGATAAGAAATGTGATTCCAAACGCCAATGCGCCAAATATTGCCACCATGAGCGTGATGAAGGCGTTCTGCTGGTCGAACAGCTGCCGCACATCGTCGGTCAGCTGATGCGGAGCGGTAACGTAAAGTGTCCAGACTTTTTTGCCGTTGATGATGACTGGTTCTGAGGCCACGGTCTCCTTTCTTCCGTCCGGCGTGGTAAAGTCGGCCATGTACGAATCAGGCGCCTGCAGTACTACATCAGCTATCCGGGGGTCCAGCTCCACCATGTTGATGCTTCCCAGCTCTTGAATGCCCCTTCCAATCAGTGTGGGGTCTCGGGCATACAGTATCGTCCCGTTGTTGTCAAGCAGCGTTACAAAATTCCTCCGGAAATCATCGGAGGGGTTTTGCTTCAAAAGCGTGCCGACAATGTCCAGCCGGATTCCCGCAACCATCACGCCTTTGAACACTCCGTCCCGGCCGTTGTTTTGATCCGCATCTGCAATTACCGGATAGGAAACAAAGATTCTGGGAGCGCTGTCTGATGCGATTATTACGTCTGAAAAGTAGGGTTCGCCGGTAGTTTGCGGCACGGTAAAGTATTCCCGGTAACTTCTGTCCCTTCCGATCTCGGACTTGTCGTCGCCGCTGGTTATCCATATTACCTTGCCTGTTTCGTCAAGCCACATGTAAAAGTCGGTCAGCTCTTCAGTGGTGCTCTGGGCAGCATCTATCACGGCGGCCGCATCATCATTCTGGGCCAGCACGGACGGCGACTTGGAAAGTATCTGCAAGTTGTCGGCTATTGAATCAAGTCCGCTTGTCAGGATCAGCGACAGGTCACTAGCCTGCACCCTTGCGTTGGACCGGATGTCGTCGGTCGCAATCTCGGATATCTGCTCTGAAATTGAAAGGGAATATGAATAGATGGCCAATGAAAGCAAGGCCGCGCCGGCGATGAATCCCAGAAGCACGGCCATGTTTTTTGAATCTGCGCGAAATAATATCATCTGCAAACCCGACTGACTAGACGCCATCCGTGAAATTCCTTATCTTCTCTACCAGCTCTGACAGGGTAACCGGCTTTTGGATGAAGCGCTTTTCATCCATGGCCGGAAAGTTTTTCTTAAAATCGGTGGAATACATTTCAAACGCGGTCAGAAAGCAGACCTCGGCCTTTTCATCGTGCTTCTTTATCTCTTTGTACAGTTCAAATCCATTCATCTTGGGCATCTTTACATCCAGTATCAGCAGGTCGTATGCGCCAGGCCTGTAATTGAACAGTGCAACCAGCGGATCGTTGTACACGTCAACTTTAAATCCGCTGTCCTCAAGGCCGATCCGCATGGCGGAAGTTATATCGTCCTCGTCGTCAACCACCAGGATTCTTTTGGCCTGCCCCAGTGACTGGGAACGTGATTGCTTGCTGTCGACCTCTATTACGGCAGAACGCCGGAACATTTCCTGCATGTCCCGGTAATGGCGGAGAAACTGCAAGCCCTTTTCCGTGGTTATGTAGTACGTTCTGCCGTTTTCATCCTTCAGCGAATCTATCAGGTTGTGGTAAAGCAGGATGCTGAGATAGTGGTTCACCATGGCGTCGCTAAAGTTGCCTTTTCCGATGATGTGATTCTTTAAGCTGCCCTGCTGGCAGATATGAAGCACCGTGGCCATCACGTCAAATTTGGACCGCTGGCCGCCGATGTAGTCTTTTGGAGACTCAAGATCATAATTGTCCATATGGTTTGATTGCGCGACTTTCTCATTAGTCTTTCCAAAAGACCTTCTGGAAACTTGTTCTAGAAGCTCAAGCGCGACGAATCATGCACGGCCTTTATGAATTATTTTGGGATTTTGTTTGACATGGCTACTATTAGAAAGACAACAGTCAGCCTAGTTTTGGCAGCTATCTTGCTTGCAAGCGTTGCCGTGTTGCCCGGAAGCATTTCCGTCGCTAACGCGCAGATAGGCAGCTTTGTAGGCCAGGATATTACCATAAGGACATCAGCCGACGACCATGGAGCGAAATTTTTTGGTGAAGGCGTGCTTCAGGTCGTAATAAAGGACGATACAAGGGACGACGATGAAGACGACACCATTCAGGTGAGGATAGACGCAGACAGCAGAAATGCGGATGTCTCAAGGACTTTTGAAGTACCCAACACGAACGCAGGCTCGCAGAGGTTTGAATTCTTCTTGGTTCATGCCCAGTCACAGTATGCAGACGGCATGGCTAACGATGGCACTCCCTTGGACCCGATTAGCAGAGAGGGCTTTGACGACCCGGCCGACGGGTTCGATGGAATAGGCGCGCCGATAATCAGGTTCGGCACAGACGCAGGAAGTGGAGTTGAACTCCAGACGGGCTCTGGATTGTATGAAGAAGTAACCTTCGACATTCGATATGCAGATGAGAGAATAACTATAAGGTATGACGATACGATAAGCCAGCTGTTACTTGACAGAGAAGCGTACGGAACAGACAGCATAGTGTATATACGGATAGATGATCAGGACGCAAACCTCAATCCGACACGTATGGATTCCTTTACCGTTACTGATGCGGATTTAAACGAACTATTTGAGTTAAGCGGCTTGTCATTTGAAGATGATGTGATGTTCCGGGAGACCGGCGACAACACCGCGGTGTTTGAAGGAAAGTTGCAGCTTGTCAGAGCCGACACGGCAAGTGATGACCCGGCAGAGCTGGCGTTCAGCAGTGAATCCGCGTCGATCACTTTGAATGACAAGGTCAACTATGCAAATGTCTCCGGCCCGGAGAACGACTCGAACAATACATCATCCGTTAACATCGTCATAGAGGACGAGGATGGTAGGCTAGACGATGTAACTGAACTGACATTTGGAAGAGAGCTCAAGCTGACACTGCGAGACAACGACCAAAACAAGGACTCGGATAAGGACGAGACAATAACCGGTCGCGTAAAGGTTCGAGTGGGCACGGGTGATGCCAACGGTAACGGTCAGCTTGATGCAGGTGAGGGCGACGAGGAATTCATCAGAATGGAAGAGACAGATGACAATTCCGGAGTGTTTGTGATAGATCTTGCAAACAATGAACTTAAAATAACATTCCTTGCTGAAGGAGAAGTTCCGAGGCCACAAAACGGCATCCTTGAACTGAGAAAAGCAGACATCGACAAAGACATCACGATACTGTACGAAGACCCGCTGGACAGTGATTCCATGACCAGCATCACATCGCGGTTCATAAAGAAAATGCTGCTGACGACAGGTGTAGTTAGCTTGCCAGACAGCGCGGGAATCAACGATGACTTTGTCCTCACCATTACTGACCCGGATCTCAATGACAATCCAAGAACAAGGGACTCGTATTCCTTCACACTGAGTGGAAACAGTGGAACTTTTCCGCTGACAAAAGGAGGTAAATCCATAGGAGAAATGGCAACAATAGAAATGGAGATCGCCGGCAGAATTCCAGCTTTTGGAACGCCCATAACCTACACTCTAACAGAGACAGAAGTAAACTCGGGAGTATTTTCAGTGAACTTGAAAATGGCGAAGATCCTTGAAAGTGCCAACATAAATGTTGACGACGGCGATCGCATCAGAATAACATACAACGACTTGATGGGCAGTACTTCAAGGGAAAGTTCCGACACACTTGTGATCGCAAGATCATCTTTGGCTGTCGACTTTTCAAGAGAGTTGCTGCCGATCCCGCCAGTTGACAACCCGGCAGACCCGGCTCCAGAATCCAGCGTCGGCGGATTCGTAGGAACAAGATCCGTCACCACGCTTATTGTGACAGATGTTCGAGCGAACCTAAGGTCCAACTCTGAAGATTCGATAGACTTTAGATTCAGGAATGACCCCGGTGTACAAGGATCATCGTTCACAATAAGAGTAGAAGGAAATGGTATACGCGAGACCATTGACACGACGGCCAAGTATGACGGAACTGATCCGGTTGGCGTAATTGGAAACACAGGTGTAGTCCTCAAAGACATATTGCCAGAGCTTCCAACCCTGAAGGAGACGGGAAGATCCACTGGAGTATTTAGCGAAGATCTCGAGTTTGTCAACGACGGCTCGCTTAGAATAGGTGACTGGCACAACCTCAGAGTGATTGTCACTTATTTCAACTCGGCAGGCGATAGCGAGAGCACAGGCATCACATTTAGAGGAAGCGAGGGATTTGTATCCGTCGACAAGCTCAGCGTAAGAACAGGCGATATCCTTACTATCACGGTACAGGATCCGGACCTCAACTTGGATGACTCGGTCGTAGAGCAGTTCAGGACTTCGCTTGACACCAATGGCTTCTTTATCCTAGCCATAGAGCCAGAAGACGACAGGCTCAAGTCAAGGAGTGTGAATGCGGAGATATTCAGGGAGACCGGCGAGGACACAGGAATATTCACCGCAACGTTTGTGATAGGCAGGGACATTCCAGTCACCGAGGACGAAAACGGCAAGGAAGTCAACCAGGCAAGGAACATTCTCATAACGTACAATGACGAGATCGATTCAACTGGAGGCTCAGGCGACGAGATCGAGATAAACATCCCGGTCACTTCAAGCAGCGGCTCAATCCAAGTGAATTCAGATGAAGCGGGACCCGGAAGCAAGGTTCAGGTGCTCATCATAGACAGCGACTTGGACATCAACCCGCTTAGGACTGACAAGTTTGAAGGCGACAACTCCGGAAACGGATTCGTGGTCTTTAGGACCGATAGAAGAGAAGCAGGAAGGGCAAGCCCCGACCTTGAGGAGACCGGTCCCAACACGGGAGTGTTCCGGTTCGACATACAACTGACTCCCATAGAAGGAGGAGATGATGGCAGACCAATCGATGTTAGAGGCGGCTCGGATCCCAGAATCGGTGTGCTACCGGGTGATCTGCTGGCAATAAGATACGAAGATGAACATGACGCCAATGGCCAAAAAGCGACTATCTCAAAGGTAATTAGAATAACAAGCTGGGACCCAGAATTCCAAGCCGATAAAGACTCGTACGACGAAAACGACAGAGTCAACATCATCATCGTGGACCCTGACGCAAACCAGAATCCAGACATCGCAGACTCCCTGACAGGCATCAGAGTGTACTCTGACAGCGACAGGGTTGGACAGACATTCTCAGCTCTAGAGACCGACAAGAATTCTGGCCAGTTCAAGCTGAGCTTCATGTTGACAACTGGAGTGCGTGGAGGGGCAGTCACCGCGGACCTCGGTGACGAGGTAACGGTGGTGTATGAAGACGACTTCCCGGCAGACTATGCGGAAAGAGTCAAGGACGTAAGCAACCCGGACAAAAGGTTCTTCTACACATTCATCGTAGGAGCCGACAAGGCAGGAATCAATGCGACCACACCTTCTCCGCCGATGCTCAAGAACCTGGCAGGAGAAGAGATAACTCAAGTAGAGGCCGGCCAGCTGGTGGTGCTGACCACTGAAATCAAGAACAACAACCCAAGAGTACAGCCGTTTACAGCGTTGGTGGAAGTCAGGGATCCTCAAGACGTGACGATGTACCTGCAGTGGCAGATAGGCATACTGAACCCAAGTGGCACGACGGAGATCGGGCTGTCCTGGACGCCAGAGGAGGCAGGAGACTACAGAATAAGGACGTTTGTTATCAGCGACTTTGAGAACCCCGCTGTCCTGTCCACCATAGTGACGTCAGAAGTATCCGTGCAGTGACGGATCTTCCCCTCTTTTTTGCTTCAAACCATCATTTTGCCTTGTCCATTTGCTGCTTTGTCCTGTCGCTTATCTTCCATCCAGCCTTGATCACGTAGGGCGACAGAAACGTCGTGATGATGGTCATGGCTCCAACCATGGGCAGTATGAATGCGCTTGTGGCGCCAACGTCAGCGCCGCCCTTGGCAGTCACCAGGGCCAGCTCGCCTCCAGATGCTGAAAGGCCAAAGCCCGTCCTCAAAGCTGTCTTTTTGCTCAGCCCCTGAGCCTTTGCAGACATGTACACCGTGATGAATTTTGCCGCAAAGGAGGTTGCTATCAGGACAAGGGCTGGCACTATGAAAAGCGGCAGCAGTGTAACGTCCATGAGTGCGCCGACAGACACAAAGAACAGGGCTGCAAACATGTCCTTGAGAGGGGTTGCCAGCACCTTGGCTACAGCCTGACTCTTGGATTCGGCGACCAGTACGCCGGCAAAGAACGCGCCGGTCGCAACCGATATTCCAAGCTGGTTTGCAATAAACGACAGGCCGAAGGCCACGCCCAAGACTGCCACGACAACTACGTCGTAGTGATTGGTCCTGCCAATCAGGTCCACAAATCTGGGCACTGTCTTTGAACCGATGAACAGAACGCCCCCTATGAAGGCCAGCACCATGCCGATGGACACTGCTATCTCTTGTACAGAAAGGTTACCGGTAGCTGCAACCGACTGCAGCACCGCAAGCATGGAGACTATGATGATGTCTTCGATTACCGCAACGCCTAGGATGACGATGGAAGACTCATCCTTTATCATGCCAAGCTCTTCAAGCACGCGCATCACTATCACCGTGCTTGTAACGGATATGGCCAGCGCCAGAAACAGGCTGTCAAACAATGCCATGCCCATGGCCTGGCCGACTATGTAGCCCAGCCCGAAGGTTCCAAAGGCCTCGGAAAATGCGATTATGAGGGCCTTCTTTCCAATCGACTTTAGCTTGGCTATGGGGTATTCAAGGCCCACCACGAACAAAAGCAGGACGATCCCTATCTCCGCAAGCAGGTTCAGGATTTCTGGATGCAGTATCAGTGCAAAGGGCGGAGTGTAGGGGCCGACTATCATTCCGGCACCGATGTAGCCTATGACCATCGGCTGCTTTAGTCTGTAAGAAATCAAGGCCATGACAGAGGCAACAACCATTATGATTGCAAAATCCTGGATCACTTGGGCTGCTTCGATCGCCATGTCTGCCTTTCAATAAAAAATGACAGCCAGCTACTAAAAACGTATCTTGTGATTAACTGTTGCGAAAAGACATTGCGGTAAGAATAGCGATAATTAGAAAAAATTAATGGAGTGCGGCTACTCTTCTGTTAACCCTATCCTTCAGCCGCCATGAAAATTCCATTGCAAGAAATGTTGGTACGAATCCCATTGCGGTCCAAAATACGTATTCCAAATTTGTCACGAACTATGTAAGCAGCGATATTACATCAATGATCCTTTGCTCCTTACTGGATTTTTCATAGGGCGTTTTGATGAATCAAAAGCATGTGATAAAACTAGTATGCAGGTTTGAGCAACCATCTTATTTGTTTCCTGCAGAATTAGCATATGACAAATACACAAGAAAATAGATGCGAATCGTTTGGAGAATCAATCTGCGATTGCGGGTACTGCTGTGCCGACGGTTGATTGAAACGGCTTTTAGAAAATAGATGAAAAATGTTCACCGATGTTTGATTAGCATTCATGATGACAATTGCTGACTGACACGCGGATAAGAACAGGATGTTTTATCCTGCAAGTTCTGGCGAAAAGCTCATGACGCGTAGATGCACCCACAATCTTTTTACTTTGCAGAGGCATCAGAATAGTGGCGGATGGTCACTCATGCGCATTGTGTAACAGAAAGACCAGGACACTTCAGGAAAGAGACTGTGCAGCCTACCAGCAGAAAGTGACTCATCACGAGGTTGAGCAAAGGCATGGAGCTTGCAAAATTTGAATCGATAAAAAACAATGACTTGGTCTGGATAGATATCCCAAACCCGGATGGAGAGAAAATGCTGTCCCTTGGAAGGATGTACCCGTTTCACGAGCTGAACCTAGATGACTGTCTTTCAAAAACCCAGATCCAGAAGATCGACAGGTACCCGGATCACATATTCATCATACTGCACTTTCCCATACTGGAGGATCAGAACGTTGCCAAGACCAGCCAGCTGGCCGTCTTCATGGGTTCAGGACACCTTGTTTCTGTGCATCAGGACGACTTGAAGCCGTTGACTGAACTGTTTAACATTTGCAAGAAAGACGACAAGGAACGCCAAGAGATGATGGGACGTTCTTCAGGCTACCTGTTCCATAGCATAGTTGACGCCTTGGTTGACGACCTGGTCAACATCGCAAGGATGGTCAAAGACAACATGACAGACATTGAAGACGCAGTATTTGATGAAAGGGTCTCTGCATCCAAGGAGATATCCTACCTCAGAAGACAGATAATGGCGTTAAGAAGAATAGCGATACCGCTGCAGGCAACGCTGCTGGAGTTCGGCAACAGGGACATTCAGCGGTTTTCTTCCGAAGAAGACCTCGTGCCTTATTTCGACGATGTCAAAGACCACGTTGAAAGGGCCATAAGGATTCTAGATGAGGCCAGGGACACGATAGAGATCTTTAAAGATACGGACTTTATGCACGGTATGGAAAAATCAAACAAGATCCTGGCCGTGCTGACCATAATATTCACACTATCCATACCGGCAACCATCATCAGCTCGTTTTACGGCATGAACGTCAGCGTACCCGGAGGCGCAGGAGCATGGAGTTTCCTCGGAGCACACACCGTATTCATAGTCGTTGCTTCGATATCATCGGCAGCGGCCCTGATCATGCTGTGGTATTTCCACAGGATTGAATGGATATAATTGAACTATGTTGCCTTGGCGGCATCCGGTGATGTTTCCCATCTTTCCTTTTTCTTTTCGTATTCCTGCCGGCTGTATGCGATTCTGGCCGGATTGCCGATAACAACCATTTCGGCAGGAACATCTTTGGTCACAACAGATCCCATGGCCACGACGCTGTTCTTCCCGATCTTGATGCCCGGCCTAAAGACGGACCGCGCGCCTATCACGGCCCCATCTTCGATTACCAGCCCGGCAAGCCTCTTGCTCTTTGGATAGGGATCGTTGGTAAAGGTGGCCGCAGGGCCAATGAAAACATCCCTTCCTATAACGGTCAGCGGCGGTATGTACACGCAGCCCTCAATTCTGGTGTTCTCGCCAATCCTGACTTTGTAGTCTATGTGGGACAAAGAGCCTATCATCACGTTATCTCCTATTACGGTGTCACTGCCCACGTAAACAAAGTGCCATATCTTGACGTTCTTGCCGATCTTGGCAGTTTTATCTACATAGTTGATGACGTTTTTTGCCGGCCTGTAACGCCGGGTTTTGTTTGTCGGCATCGGTCAAAGATGCCATGGTTTGCCTTGGCTTTTAATTTTGTCAGGTACCTTTTCCTTCCAGCGGTTTAGAAAGTCTACGTCGCGCTGCATCTCCCGCAGCTCGTCGGGCAGCATCACAGGGATCTCTTCTACTATCGGGTAGTACCTGCTGCATTTGGGGCAGAAAAGCACGCCTTCTTTGACCTCCTGATCCTGCACCTGTATCTCGTAAAGCTCCAGCGGGTAGTGCTTGTCCACGGGACAGGCCAGTATATCCAGCATCGATCTTTTCATTTCAGGTTCAGATATATCGGAGATCCGGTATTGCTTGATAAAAGTGCTGCTTCTGCCACCCGGGTAACGTTGGTGGCTTCCTGGGCTCTTACAACCACTTTCGCCTTGCCCTGCACTGATTCAATGAAATTTAAAAGCTCAAGCGTCAGCGGTTCTTCAAACGGCCTGTGCGGCACCACGGTCTGGCCGGCGTGATCGATCCTTATTTCCTGGGTCAGGAAATCCCCGGATATTATGCCGTCGGTGCAGACCGCACTAAAAGTCCGCACCTTTTTGGGTGTCAGCCAGTTGGACGCGATGACTGCCACTTTCTGCCCTTCAAACCCAAGCATGATGGTGGCAAAATCCTCATAAGAATGCGTGTGCCGGCCAGCCCTGGCAAAGACCACGTGAGGCCCGGAATTGAAAAGGAACATCGCTGTATCGATGTCATGGACAGAAGTGTCAAAGATTATCCCCACGTCCTTGATGTCAGGCGGCATCCTGTTTTCGCGGTGAAACTCTATCATCACCGGCTGGCCGTATCTTTTTTCATCTATTAGCCGCTTGGTCTCGCTGACTGCAGGGTTGAACCGTTCTATGTAGCCGGCCGTCAGGATCACCTTCTTTTTTTCAGCCAGCTGGATCATCTCCTCGCATTCGGCCGATGAAAAAGAAAGGGGCTTTTCTACAAATGCGTGGATGCCGCGCTCGATTATCTTTTTTGCTACCGGCAGATGCGTCTTTGTGGGCGTGCATACAAGGCAGCCATCAAGCCGCTCGGCGGACAGCATTTCATCGATGGAGCAGTATGGCTTTGATGAATACTTGGCGGCAATTTCCTTGGCCCTTGCAGGCTCGACATCACAAACGGCGGCAAGGCATCCAAACTCGCTTAGGACGCGGGCATGGTTCTTGCCCCAGCCGCCAACGCCTACAACGGCAAGTTTCAGATCGCTATAGACACCATCTACCATACTGGGGTTAACCAGTCCATGTATTGCTTGACGTCGCCGGTAACCGTCTTGGCGTAGGTCTCGCGTATACTTTTAGATACAGGACCCTCCTTGCCGTCGCATATCTGATGGCCGTCTATGCTGGTTACTGGAACTATCTCTGCCGCGGTGCCGGTAAGAAAGATCTCGTCGGCCATGTACAGCTCTGCACGCGGAATCGACCGCTCGGCTACCACGTAGCCCATATCCCTTGCTATGGTTATTGCTGTATCCCGCGTGATGCCTTCAAGGGCCGAGTCGGCAAAGTACGGAGTGTAGATCTTTTTGTTTCTAACCAGAAAGATGTTTTCGCCGGAAGCCTCGCTGACGTTGCCTGAAAGGTCCAACAGGATGGACTCGTCGTACCCGTTTCTCCGGCTTTCCTGCGTGGCGAGTATCGAGTTCAGGTAGTTTCCGGCAGCCTTTGACAGCGGCGGGGTTGAGCTGTCGTGTATCCGCCTCCACGAAGAGACGCAGGCGCTGATGCCTTCCCCTTTAAAGTATTTTTCAAACGGAAACGCGATTATGACGGTGTGCGTCGGTGAATTCTTGGTGACGTTGAGGTCTATACCATGCAACCCGACAAATGTAAGAGGCCTTATGTAGACGGACTGATGCATCTTGTTCTCCTTCAAAAGCTCAACGACAGCTTTGCAGAGGTCCTCTGCCGAGTGGTTCAGTGTAAAGGAGTAAACTTCGGCTGAGCGGCGAAGCCTTTCCATGTGCTCTTTTAGACGGAAGACAAAGACGTTGTTTTTTGCAGCGTAGCCGCGTATGCCCTCAAAGACACCAGTGCCGTAGTGTAGGGAATGTGTAAAGACCGGTATCTTGGCATCCTCCCACCTGACAAATTTGCCATCGAACCAGACGAACTCGCCGCCTTTTTCCTTCATTTAGGAGCCGAATTCTTTTCCGGATAATAAAAATCTTGAACTGTTAGCGGTATCCTTCCTTTGGAAACTTCATCCCCATGACACGGGTGGTGCTGTCCTCGGATCTGGCAAATTTTTCCACCACGTCCCAGTCCCGTTCTATGATATCGACCACCCGCTTAAGCACCATGCTGCGCCATTCTCCACGGGTTCCGCTCAACGCTTCGTCGTACAGCATTTCCTTGACCGACGACGCGGATATCTCAAGCCGGTCTGCCTTGAGTGGGTTGAGCCGGTAGGCCTTAAGCATCAGCCGCTCGGCCTTGTCGCCGGTGTAGGAGACGAACTTGTCTTCCTCGACTTTGGACAGTATCTGGTTTCTAAGCTCCCAGGACTTGGATGAAAGCAGGGGCGGCATGTACTTGACGAACGGCGCGTAAAACGTGTAATCTGGAAATACCCGGACTTCATCGCCGAATATGGCGGCCACCATCTCCTTTCTTAGCTCGTAGGAGAACGGAAAGCTTTTGGTGTTTATCTCCGCGCCGTCTTTAAGGAACCGAACTGGAAAGACATAAACATTGTAGTCTTGCTTGAGGAACGAGATTATCGACTCGTGAGCATTGGTTACCGGGTTCAGGTGTGCAAGGTAAAGGGCAGCGGTGGCCATGTTCCGTTAAGAAAAAGTAAAGAAGAGCCTACAGAGCTCAGGCCTTCTTTATCTCTATTTCAATGGTCGAGACGTTCCTTGTCCTGCCGTCTTCTGACTTGACTGTCTCTGAGCCTATTCTGACATCACCGATCTTGTAGCCAGCGCTTTCCATGCGCTTGATGGTGATCTGCGACACGTCTACTGCTCTGCCAATGCTCAGTCCTCTTGCCTTTATGGTCACTTTTGGCTGGTTTGCCAGCTGGATCAGTGTGGATGTAACGTACGCCATGAGCGGTTTTTTGCCTATGTATATTGTGTCGTGTGGTCCTTCCCTCGGTGCGAACCCCTGTGGTGTAGTGGGTGTAGCTGGCGGGGTTGGTGTGGTGGGTGTTGGTGTTTCAGACATATCTATCATAAAACGGCTAGGATAATTTAAGTTAACTCAAACAAAACCGCCTTGTCAATATTTGCAATCTTTGGCGCCCACCTTGGTGCTATATTCCCCCAGACTGTAATTAGTGGTACAGTATGGACCTTGACCGTTCGTATAATTACTCCCTTCTCAATGCCACAATCGGCTCAAGCCTTGAAGCCTTCCATGCAGGATAGATCCCAGCCAACAGGCTGAGACCTACTGAAAGAACCCATACGTATGCCAAGTCATTTGCCAGACATACTGGCTCGATACTTGGACCGCCACCAAAACAGAATCTGAAGATCGATGTTAAGAGATACCCGCCTCCCATGCTGGCAATCAATCCGATAATTCCCGTTATTGATGCCTCAGAGCAGAATGATATATCCCTATTTTGTGCAGCAATGCATTGCCCGCATCATGATGCAGTTTCTGTTGTCGACTGTCCAAAAAAGTGGAGAAAAACTCCAATGGTGGAATTTATTTCACTATGACTTGGCCAGTCATCCATGGATGAACGATGCACACGTAGTCATAAGTTCCGGCGTTCTTGAATGTCACCGTAAACGTATCCAGAGGCTGCGTACCTGGTGGTGACTGCCCTTCCGGCCAGAGCCATCCCGAATTGACATAATTTTCGGTTCCACCCATTTCGTAGGTTGTCTCTCCATCCGCGTAGTTGGTCTCTCCAATGCGCAGTACGGTGCCGTCTTCTGTGATCACGCTTGGTGAGTACGACCTGGCGTTTGCCACCACCACGATATTGTTTCCATCCTGCCCCGGTATGACGGTCGGCTCGGCATTGGAACTTGGGTCTAGCGGTGTAAAAGTTGTCGTACTGGGTACAGCATATGGCACTTCAGGGGCAGCAAAGTATTCGGCACTTTTCATGAAAGTCACGGTATGGGGTTCTGCAACCTCCGCAGGGTTGTACCAGGTGACCTTTTCTCCGGCGTTTATCTCCACCGTTGATGGGAAGAACTTGTTTAGAACAACCATGCCACGGCCGGCTCCTACCCTGACCTTGGCGACGCCGTCTTCATAATCTTGGTACTTCCTGTTTTCCACATACACCTGGTAGGTCTTTACTTCTTGTTTGTCTGCAACAGAGGTACTGGCACTGCTGGCCAGGATCAATCCTGCCACGATGGCAATTCCTGCCATCAGGTAATAGATTTTCTTCATGCATCTTGGACGTGTAGTATCTATAATTCATTTTCGGTAAGATTGCCTTAAACACAAATAGTGGCAAGATAGCTGATTTTCTGTTGTCCAAGATAAAATGGAAGGTAGAGTACGACTACAACCTGTACAAGGTCTATGACAATAATGGCAACCTTGCCGGTTATTTCTTCCCAAACTACGGCGATATCCGGCCAGCAGAAAAGGAAGACGAGGTGATAGAAAAGATGAACAAGGCTCATGACACCGTGCCGGAGGCTACCCTCCTTGTTCCCATGGTAAAGCTGGACGTCTTTGACAAGGAATGGATGGACATGGATTATGTCGTTTCCTCCCTCGAAGTCAATCTGGACAGGATCAAGGTCTGGAATGATTGGCTGCACAGAAATGCAAAGCAGTATTCAGTGGCCGGTGCTTCAATTCATACAGCAAGGGAGGACAGAAACATGTTGTCCATCGCCCTTGGCCTGGTTGCACAAATAAGTTTGGGCGAAAAAGAGATCAGGGATTTTTTGGTTCCGCTGCTTGACAGGCTGCATGGAGATGGCCTGCTCTAGACAGGTCGGTTATCTAACATCAGTCAACTCAAAATGTGAATTTCCGTTATCAAGCGCTGCAAACACACCGTGTTTTCTCTAACACGCCTCTGATTCATTTTAGGTCCGGTATTATCTTGTGGATGCAGGCTAGAAAAATTCTTGTATTTGGTGATTGCATAATATGGAAGATGGTAATTTGACTACGAATTATGAATTCCTTGATGCATTTTGCAGTAATGTCTTGGCGCTTGACAAATCCATTCGATGGGCTGGCATTGTAAGCAGGCTGGGAGTCATCCTCAGTCAGAAAAAAAGAGAAGGATTACAGCCCCTCCTTTCTGAGGAGGAAAACGAGGAATACGCGGCAACTGCGATAAGCAGGCAGAAAACAAGATCAAAATTTGCATCGAAAATGGGAAGGCTGGTTTACGCTTTTGGAAAATATGAAAAACTAAACCGGACGACCATACCGATAAATGAAAATTATTTCCTGCTCATTTCGTTGGATGTAGGGACAAAAAATTTTGATGAGATAATTTCAGAAAAGATTGTCCCGTTAATCGAAAACCAGAAGGACAGGTTCGTAGAGTAGGTTCAAAGGCCCGTCAAAAAAAGATGATATTCGTACCAGCACCGTCTGCCCAAATGCAGTGGACGTCCAAAAGCGATAATAACTTCTTTGTGCAATATTTGGTATGTCAGAGTACGAGGCAGGGACTTTTCGCTGCAAAGACTGTGCGAAAGAATTTCTTACCAAGGAAGAGGCTGACAACCATTATCGAGAAGAGCACGGCGAAGAAGAACTGCATGTTGGAGAATAATCTAAATATGCAAAAAGCGTCTTGGCCACTCTGAGCAGTCGACACTTTATCCGATCATCAAACGTTTCTGCCTGACAATTATCTTGCCAACAAGTTATCGCAGCCTTCGTAGCGCGGAAATATGGCAGGTTCAAAGCTGCCCAGATGTGGAATTTAGCGCGTCTGGACAATAGATTTACTTCAGTAAGAACGAACCGTTGCAGAACAAGATCTCTGGCGCGATTCTAGTCTGATGGTGGTCCCACACTGTCCATGCCGGTGCCGCTCTTGTGCTCGCCGTCTATGCATGATGCTGTCCTGGTGGATTTGATGCCAGGCATCTTTCTTATTTTGCTGATAACGCTGTCTACACTGTTCCCCACTGGGACTTCGACTCGGACAATTAAATCAAACTCGCCGTATACCCCTTCAACAGATATGACGTCGGGGATCTCTGATATTTTGTCGAGAACCTGTTTTTCCATACCTGGAAGTGTATTGATCATTACGTATGCCCCTGGCATATGAAAACATCTGTTTGTAGCTATTAATCAATTTTGCAATTCACAAACCAGCCAACTTAAAAACAGTGACAGTTCTCAGGACTGGTCAGTTATCTCCATCAACGTGTCCTTGCGGCTATCCGTTGAACACCGTTTATGACGCTGTTGTGGTCGGCGTCAACTTCTGTAGTTATGTAAAGCAGATGGCTATCTCCAAAGGGCATAGTTATGCGCTTGAGCTTTTCGTACTCTGCTAGAACGTATTTTCCCTTCCCTATTTTTGGTGCCAGTTTGCTTCTCTTTTTCCAAGCATCGATGGCCATTTCCAACGATTTCTTGCTTTCGTCCGGGCTGAGGAGATTTACAACACCGGGTCGGTGGTCGGAAAACATTATCTTTCCGTTCACGTCGCATATTGTGACCAGGCGTATCTTTGGATCCAGGCTCATGATGTCATGATGAAGCCTCTGGTATTCCATTCACAGTTAAGTGTGTGTTCCAAACTAATAAGACTTGTCCGCGCTTAAAGTCTCTTCATTTCGGTGCAAAGCCGTAATAGAACATCGCCTGTGTAAGTTCGTCTTTAGGTGTTATCTCTGCCAACGAGATAAGATGGCCATCAGGGTCTTGAATTATGGCATGCTTTCCAAAGGGCTCGTCTGTTAGTTTTTTATAAAATTTCACCCGCTTCTTTTTCAGCTCCTTGCAGACCGATTCCAGATCGCTAAAGGTGAAGCCCACCAGCATCGATTTGTTCGCCTTAACCTTGGTTCTTGCCGGATGGATTGCAAGGACGGTGCCTTTCATGGAGAATTCTGTCCAGTCCTTTGACTCCCTCTTTAATTCCATACCGAGAGTATCCCGGTAGAACTTGATCGATCTTTTCATGTTTGAAACAAGCAGGATAACGGCATTCACTTTTCTGAACATCTACCTGTAGGGTAGCAATCAGGTGGATATAAGATTCGCGGATATTCCGTTTCATAATCATCGTGCATCTGTTAGTTTTACAACAGAGTGAAATTTGGGCCGCGCAAAACGTTTACAGTTTAATGGATTTAGAATCACAAGTAGATCGCGGACGCCGGGTTGGTGTTATAGACTCATTGGAACAGAACCTATCCATCATTCTTGGCTTGTCAGGATGCTTCTGCAACCATTATGTTGATGGTGGAAAATTATGTAATTGCCACAAATGTTTCTGACGGACAAATCGGACTTTGCCATTTCTGGTCTGGTTTTCCAAGAAACGGAGGGGTTACATTTTAGAATGCAGTCTAAAAAAATGTGAGATGAGTTTGGTCTGCTCTTTCAATTACTATCCTTTTTCAAATGACGAGAGCATCTTCTTTAGCTCCTTGGCGTGGTTCTCCTCGTCGGCTTTAATCTGCCTAAATAATTTGGCGCAGTCTGCATTTCCTTCATTCTCTGCATCTCTGATGTAGCCATCCACATTCCAAAGGAACTCTAACTCCTTCACTAGCTGTTTTGCAACGTTGTACTGAGTGTTGGTAACAATTTTGGTGCTTTGCATTTTTTGCACCTTTGCATTAATTATACCACTTCGTCGTATATAAGAAGACGCATTTTCTATCACCTGACTTGCGTAAAAGATTTTCTGTATGTGTAAGAAACATCCATGATGCACAATATGATAAAATCATTGGTTGTAGAATTGGATCTTCTTTGCGGGCCACAAAAAAATATTTTGCTACGCTCAGCCAGATTCTTGTGTTCAAAATTCTCGAACACAGATTTTGATTTTTTAAATATGCTGTGCACATTCTCTTAATAGCAATAACGGCATATTTTGGATAATGAACACTCTCCTGCTCGAGTCATGAAACCGTTTACTAAGAGGTTCATTGTTGCGGCAATAATCCAAGGTTTCCGGTAGTTCATATACTTGAAGTTGTCCGTCTCCGGCCACCTCGTCCTTTTCGCCGCCAGAACAAAGGCTGCTTCTGGTCTGTCAAGCCTTCAAAATACTTGCAGCCGTATTAGGTACACAGACGGTAGCGAGCACGATCACTACACAGAGGGTGCTGAAGCCTTAATCAGGCTGATCGTTAGCCGCGTTTATCTGGGCGCATGGTCTGGCAGCGTTCACAGTAACCGATTTTCCAAAGGTCCGCGTTTACCGGCGGATAGAGAATCACTATCTGTGTAATTGTATATTAAATCCAACTTTTTGTGTGCACGTTTCGAGACTTGTGTCCTTGATAGCTTGCAACACCAACTTCATCCATGGTTTATTTATCTTCTATATTGCCTTCCAAACCCTCTATGAGGGCAAACCTTGACATTGCCATAAGCGTAGGGTCTCTCTTGTTCTTCTCGTAAAGTCTTTTTACCAAGTCGGTAGCAGTCACGATTCCATAAAGAGTATTGTCCCTGACAATTGGCAGCCTTCGTACACGATATTTGCTCATTACAAGCGCTGCATCGTATATGCTGACCTCCGGATCTACAGAAATAATCGGGTGGGACATAACGTCTAATGCCCTAATCTGTTGAGGGTCTCTTCCTTCAGCTACTACTCTTCTGACAATATCGCGCTCTGTAATGATGCCAAGTGGTTGATTCTTTTCATCGACAATCACTATTGCCCCCCTTTGACGATCCTTCATCTGTTCTGTGATCTCCCTGATGGTGGCGGTAGGCAAAGCAGTTTGTAGCGGCAGTGGCGTCATTATAGATTGAATTTGTAAAGTTTTATCCTCGTCTGTCACGGTTAACTCAACGTCGACAGTGCGTTTAAAGTTTGAGGTTGCACTGCAGTGCAGATAATTCGTTTTAGTTAGTTGATGTTTGACATTCAGAATTACACGGACACAAAAAGAAACAAAGATCCACTATGGAAAAGGGAGATCATAGGAAGGCATCTTCAAAGGTTAAAGACGCTACAAAATTGGCCAGAGAATTGAAAAAATCTATTGGCGTATGTAAAAAATTCCCCCAGATTAACAGTTGCGGCGCGAAGCAGAGTGATGCTCGACGGACAGACAATACCACCAAAATCAGAAAAAGCTTCTTGCCGCATACTAGAAATTTTTGAACATAACCTTGAAGCGATGAACAAAAGATGGAAGCAACTAAAAAGACGACTTTGAACTGTATTGATGCAAACATGCTGCATTAAAAAATCAAGATAGGATTCAGCAAGTTTCAAATGAGACACACATTCTTCAAGATAGATGCTCCGGCCTTCCCAAGAGTTTTCGTACGAAAGAGTGAGATCTTGGTTCTGACAAGGGACTTGTAGCACATTAAAAGTATGCCATATCTTCAAGGTCGTTGATAGTTATTCCTATTTCGTCAAAATAATCTTCCAGTCTGTTGAATTATGTTATCTCATACCACCTCTCCTTTCTGACTACTGACTCTTTCATATACGACTTTGATGGTGAATGTCTAGCTTATCATGGGATGCCAAATTGTGTCAGGATGCCATGTCCTTTTCTTTCACAACTTCAAATTTTCTGTGTGATGTTGGAGGGCATTCAGAGGTTCAACAAAAATCCCACTTTCCATCCGATTTTCAATTTTTCTACAGCTCCGGTAAGGCTATATATGAAGGGTATGTGTTCCTGATTTTAGATCTAGTTGTTATACAGTCGAAACAGACTGCAATAATTGTAATGCACTGAATGATTGTGTATGCATTGTTAATAATATGTACGGTATACTATACCCAGCCATGTCACTAAACCTCACTATAAGGGTCAAGGCAGCGATGAAAAAGGACATTGTTTCGGTGGATAGCAAGCGCAGTGTAAGATCAGCCATCAAAACAATGGTGCGTAACAATATAGGTTCGGTAGTCATTACAGACCAAGGGAGGCCTACAGGCATAGTTACAGAACGAGATATACTCAAGTCCTTTGCCTATCGCCGTAAAAAACCTGAGACTCCGGTGGGAGAAATTATGAGATATCCACTGATATCTATAGATGCTGATGCAACACTTGGCGAAGCGGCGGATGTGATGAACAAGCACAAGATACGCCGACTTTTGGTGAAAGACAATGACAAGTATGTTGGGATAATAACTCAACGCGACTTGCAGATATTGATGGCAGATACATTCAAGTCTCTGCTCTTGATGTAGATGACATTAGAAATCCTATTCTGCGACGTTACCGTTTGATGTCTCCCAGTTTACAGAAACGCAGGCAGCTTTTTGTTTTAATTCATTGCCAGATCAACTATCGTGTTTTAGCATCGATGAAAAGGCTTATACAAAAAGGAGTGTTTAACATTGTAATGTTCGAGAGAATTCTAGTCGCGGTTGACGGCTCAAAGCACTCCGATGCTGCGTTTGACATGGCAGTGGATTTGTCTCAGAAATACGGCTCAAGCCTAACAGTACTCCATGTATTTCAAGGTTCGACAGGAGGTGGGACGCTTGCCTCCGGCGTCGACGAGGATGCAAACAAGTCCATAGGACAAGAGATCCTTGATGCTTATGCAAAAAAGCTTGAAAGCAAGAGTCTTCAAAACGCCAGATTTCTGTTGGCAAAAGGCGATGCAGCGCTAAAGATTATAGAAACTGCAAATGCAAATGATTGCAGACTTGTCGTGCTTGGAAGCAGAGGAAGAGGCGCCTTTAAGGAACTTTTACTTGGAAGTATCAGCCATAAAGTAACAAATCATGCAGGATGCCCCGTTCTAATAGTAAGATGATGTATTTTTGGACAATGTCGGGTGCCCAGACTAGAATATGCATACATAGTTACGAAATGCCAGTTTGACGGGTCTTGTTCAAGGAACTGTCAGATTTTCACGTAGATGGTCAATTGCACAATATGATATCAATCGGATCATCGAGGATCCAAAGCCATTGAGCTATGAGCACAGGACACGAGAGTGATAAGTTATCCTGCAAGCTTCCATGAAAGGACCATCCTGCAGTGCTCAGACTAATGTAAACCCGACAATCCAAACTGTGCAAAGTTACGAAGGATATTCTCGCTCCTCTTGAATGGTCTTCAAAATTATCTCGTTTACCTCGCCCGTGTCTACAGTCTCCAACACTTTTGCAAAATCTTCAGGCGTTATAATGTCTAGAATATATTTGGTTGTCGCAGCCGCATGCTAATCATGAAAGTCCAGTTTGCACACCACCTTGTTTGCCTGAACCACAAGGAGAAGCAGATCCGACTCACTTTGGAAGTGCTTTCAACCGATCCCAAGAATGAAAACGAGTGCACCGAGGGCTTTCTGAAATGCAAGGAATGCGGCGCAACCTACCCAATAATCCAAGGCGTGGCCATCGTCATGAAGGATTTTCCAGCGTATGCTGCAGGAAGGTCCGAGACGTATGGACGGTGGCTTTTGAACAGCAATTCAAAGGAAATGAAGGAATTCCTCAAAGAAAGCGGATCAAAGCTGTCGCCTTCATCAGTGGCCAACGACAGGTACGAGGAGGGCGGAAGCTGGTTTGTCCCGTACAGGTGGACGCAGTACGACCATACAGCAGATGACCGGCTGCTAAAGACACTGAGGTGGCACCTCAGGCCCAACGAGATGTACAACCGCGTCGTGCATGGCATAAACCCCGATATGGACGCCGTGGTCCTGGACATGGGCTGCTCGATGGGATACAGCACCATACTTTTGGCCCAAAAGTGCGCCTTTGCCATTGGAATCGATACGTCCTTTTCATTCATCAGAGAAGCAAGAAAAAGGATGCATGAAGCAAGGTACGGCAATCTGGAATTCTGCGTGGCAGACTCGCTTAACCCGCCGTTTAATCCCGGCAAGTTTAACCTCATACTTGCTTTAAACCTGCTTGAGCTTGTGGATGCCAAAAAGCTTCTAGAATCGATACACAGGTTTCTCAAACCCCATGCAAGCGTGATATTGGCTGACCCGTATGACTATAACCGCGATCCTGTACCCAGAGAGACGTACGACGACCAGTCCTTCCGAGAGCTTGTAGAGAGGTCGGGCTTTGAGATAGGAGAGAAGAGCAGCAAGAATGAGTCCTTCATACCCTGGGTACTGAAGATCAACGAACGGGCGTACCTGTTCTACTTTGTAGATTACATCAAGGCCAAGAAACTGTCCAAGGAAAAGTTTTGATGCGATCGGTTTAATACAGAGGCGGAAAAACAGCTAGGCATGCCGACAGCATATGTCCTGATCAACTGTGACTTGGGTTCGGAAGAAGAGATAATAAACCAGCTGAAGAAGCTTCCCGGAACCGTCGAAGTCAGCGGCGTCTACGGCGTGTACGACATCATCGCAAAGGTCCAGTCAGACAGCATGGATAAGCTTAGAGAGACCATAACCTGGCAGGTCAGAAAGATCGACAAGGTCCGGTCAACTCTGACGATGATCGTAATAGAAGGCCAGGGCGAAAAGAAAAAGTAACCTGCTCTGACTTTTCTTCATATTTATTATCTTTCATCAGATTGAATATCCAATGAACCCCATAGACGTCATGGCGGCAGAGATGAAGTGTCAGCTTGAAGACCTGCCAAAAATCCAGCCAAAGCTGGCGTTTGAAGAGTGTGTCTTTGTAGGTTCCGGCGATTCCTATGTTGCAGGCCTTGCAACCCGATACTTTGGCCAATCCAGCTGTGTTTATCCAACAGACCTGCTGGCCAATCCGCATCTTGCAGGCAACAAAACCGTATTTTTCGTCTCGATATCAGGCAACACGCAGGCCAATATATCTGCAGTAGAGGCGGTGCGGAAAAAAGGCCACAGGACTATTGCAATCACTGCAAACCCTTCAAGTAGGCTGGCAGGAGCCTGCCATCAGGTCATCCAGCTGAATTACACGAAGCTGGGTAAAACCGCCGGCACCGTTGGTTTTACGTCAAGCCTGCTTGCCTGCATCATGCTTGCCACAAAAGGCAAAACAGGATGTCCGGCAAATTTGCAAGATATCTACAGCAAAGCAAGCGAAACGGCTGATGGGATTGATACTAGCAGGCCAGTCGTGCTTTTGGGCGACACATTTTTGCTGCCTGCTGCCATGTATTTTGCGTTGAAGCTAAACGAGGTCTTTGGTGCAAAGGCGTTTGCCTATCCGCTTGAGGAATTTTGCCACTCTCCGCTTTTTGGGCTCAAGGACAATGATGCCGTCATGGTGTTTGGGACCCAAGAAATTGGCAGAAGATTGTCTGCCAGGCTTGAACAAAACGGCGCTTGCTCCACGTTTTTTGACTGCTCGTCGTCTGCCAGTATCGAATCACTTCTCTATGCCGTCTTTTTGGTACAGCACATGGTCCTGAAAACCGCCAGAAAGCAGGGATTGGCAGATTGCTATTTTCTTTCCAACAAAAGATTGCTTGAAATCAGTTCTGATTTCATTTACGGCCCAAAGTAGCCGTTTCAGCTGGCAGGTCAAGCCTGTTACCCCATTCGCCCCACGAGCCCAGGTACATCTTGACGTTTTTGTAGCCCAGCATTTTTAGCACAACAAAGCTGTTGGCCGCTCTATAGCCGCCCTGACAGTATGTGATTATTTGGGCATCCTTTGGAATGTCTCTGTACATCTCTGAAAGCGTTTTTTGGTCCTTGAAAACAGAGCCGGCGATGTTATTTTCCCAGTCGATGTTTAGCGCCTTTGGGATATGGCCTGCCTGTGCAGCACGTACTGCCGAGCCGTCGTACTCGGCGCTGCTTCTTGCGTCCAGTATGACGGTTTTCCCCTTTCTCATTGCCGACTTGACCTCTTTATAGCCGGCCAGAATCTTTTTGTCAGGTCTGCCCCTAAAGATGGTGTGCGAAAACGCGTTGGTCTTGGTCTCAGTTTCAAATCCCCTCGCCTTCCATTCATCAAGGCCGCCATCCAGCATCGCCACCTTCTTGTGGGAGAAATAAAGCAAAAGCCACACACCTCTTGCTGCAGAAGGTCCGGATACATCGTCGTAGAAAACAACAAGATTGTCCTTTGACACGCCGATGTTGGAAAGTAGAATCCTTGCCTGCTTGTTGAACTGCCTTATACCTTCTGCTGACGTATCTATCCAGTGAAACTGCATGAGATCGATATTCACCGCGCCGGGGATATGGCCTTCTGAATAATCGGAAAACGGCCTTGCATCCACGACTAGAAGATCTGCCTGCCGGCCAACCATCGAATGCAGGTCTTTGGCTGAAACTGCGATATCCAAGATGCTGCAAAGTTTTTGTTGCAGTGTTAATATTTATTTCTGGCAAGTATGTCTATCATGCGGAGCGCCCACGTTGACTAGGAAAGATTCCGAATCTAAGGCAAGCAACCGGCTGGAATTCATCCGCGATGCGCACAATGTCAGAAAGATGGGCAGGACCACGCGGATGGAAGACTATCTGGAGGTCATCTACGAGCTGATACAGCACAAGGGCTACGCGACCACCGTGGACATCTCCAGCTACCTAAACGTGAGTTCTCCAAGCGTCACCAAGATGCTCCAGCGCCTAAACGAAAGCGGACACGTTAATTACGAAAAGTACAGGGGAATAACCCTCACCGAGTCTGGTATGACGGTGGCAAAAAGCATACACCACAGGCATGGGATCCTTGCGGAATTCTTAAAGATGATTGGCGTCGACGAGGACACGGCCAACCGGGACGCAGAGGGAATAGAGCATCACCTGCACCCCGAAACATTGAAAAAACTCGAGGAGTTTGTGAGCCGCGTCAAGAGCCAGGGGCTCGCACGCTAGCGCTTGCTCAAAAACAGATGGAGTTCCTGGCCGGCCAGTATCGCGTTTACTATTCTTCTGCCGGCATCTGAGCGCTTGTCTACCTTCACCCGTGCCTTTTTACCCACCTGGCTGCTCATTATGTACTCCTCTTCGATGTAGACATCGACTGCTTTGCCGATTACGTCCTCGTCCACAAGCAGGGTCACCGACGATCCTGCCTCGCTGACCTCAAAGGGTATCTCTTGGCCCAGGGTGGGGATCTTGGCCTCGACGTCTATGCTGATGCCCAGAAGATCCTCCAGCTCTGAGATGGTAGAGCCGCCCTTTCCTATTATTTTGGGCGCAGCTTCCTTGCTTACCCTTACTTGGACGCGGTTGTCAGAGATTATGTTTATCTCGGCCTTGGGATCAAACCTGCGAACAACGTCCATTATCTTTGATTCAGCCAGTTTCTTTATCCCGCTTCGTTCTTCGCCGCCCTTGACCTTGGATACGGGGACAACCACGTTCTCTTCTCCAAAGGTGTAGATCTCGTACTCGACTTGGCCGGATTCAAAATCCCTTACCTCGACTAGCGGCCTGGCCAGGTCGTCTTCCGTCATACCTGTTGGTACCCTGACCGTCAGGTTCAGCTCGTACACCTTGCTGATGCGGCCATCCTTGACAAAGATTATTGTATCCAGGATGTGCGGTATCATTCCCAGCTCGACTTTGCCCATGAAACGCTGGACCGCATCAAGGGGGCTGCTGGCGTGGACCACGCCGACCATTCCAACGCCGGCCAGGCGCATGTCGGCAAACACGTTGAAATCGTTGGTGCGTCTCACTTCGTCAAATATGGTGTAATCAGGCCTTACAAGAAGCAGGATGTCGACGGCCTTTTCAAAACTTCCCTCCAGCGGGCCGTACTGTGTTACTTCCTTTGGAACCTGGAGATCCCTAGGTGACTCGAAGGTCTTGACTATCTTGCCCTTTGCCACGTAAAATTCTGTAAGGCTGCTGGCCAGGGTGCTTTTCCCCGATCCCGGGGGCCCGGCTATTATGACACCCTCGGCCTTGTCGGAAAGCCGCTCCATCAGCTTTTCGCTGGCTTCGTAGTCCGACAAGGAAAGCTTGACTGTCGGCCGGACTATGGTGACTTCAAGCCCGTCTGAGAACGGCGGCCTTGTTATCGCGATTCTAAAGTTGCCAAACTGGATGACGGTAGCGCCACTCCGGCTTATTTCCACCGCTCCGGCCCCAGTCACCCGGCTTGCCTCGGAGACTTCCTTTATTATTCTGTTCAGATAGGCGTACGTGCTTGGCTCGTCGCCTACCTGTACCAGCTGAAAGTTGCCCGGTTTGCCCCGCTTGGCCATGGGGACGACGTCTTCTTTCAAATGCACGCTCATGGTGGTTTCATCAAAGAACTTTTCAAATTCCAGACCAACCGTCTTGGTCGGCGGCCGGATATGCAGCGACTTTATACCCTGGGCTTCTGCAACCAGCGCCTGCACATAGTCTGCGGTGAGAAGCGTGGCTGACTCTTGCATCGCCACATCCTTGATTATCGCGTCTATCCTGCCATGCTTGGCCAGGCGTATGTCCTCGATGTTTGGTCGCTGGCCAACAAAGCGCAGGGTGATGTTCTTTTTTGAGCACAGATCCCTCATCTTTTTTATCTCGTCAAGGCCCACAAAGCCGTGTTCCTTGTTTGTAGAAGCCTGTGATTGCAGTTCATCCAGTACCGCCAGCGGGATTATTACCTCGCTTCCGTCTTGTATCTTGCCGGCATCAAGCATCCTTGTTATCTCGCCGTCAATGATTATACTTGTATCCAGAACGTATTTGTTCAAACAGGGATAATTCGATAGGAGAGATTTAAAAAGCATGTTAGAAGAACTGGCCGGCCTGCTTGAGGACCCTATCATAAAATAAGAATGCCGTGATAATAACAAAGAATTTAAGATTGTTCAGTATTAGGGTTTTAGAGGTTCCATATGAAGAAGCTTGAGGCCATTGTACGTACTGAAAAGATGCCGGTAGTCAAGGAAAAGTTAAGGCAGATGGGAATAGGAGGAATGACGATTTCTACCGTTTCAGGCTGGAGCAAGCAAAGAGAGCTCCACCTGCAGTGGAGGGGACAGCCCGTAGCTTATGACCTGCTGCCAAGAGTCAAATTTGAAATAGCCGTACCTGACGGACAGACAGATGCCGTGGTGCAGGCTATTGTCGAGTCAGCCAGGACTGGCGAGCATGGAGACGGAATAATCTTTGTCTCAAACATCGAGCAATCCATAAACATTGCCACGTTGGACAAAGGCGACAAGAGCTTTACCTGAGAACAAAGCATAATAGTGTAAAAAGAAAAGAATGGATGGTTTGCGCACGCCATTCATTCTGCTTTTCTTGATCCCTGTCATCTTGACACCGGCCTTTGCGGCAGAGCGTTATGAGGAACAGGTGAATCACTCAGAAAATACGGTCCCCATGACCGAGTATAGGTGGGACAGAGACTTGATCCAAGCCTGCATATTCAAGGAAAACGGCGTCCCCAACTCCTACTATGTGTGGACAAAACTAGCGGTGCAGGATTGGAGGCAGGCTCTGAGGGAGTACACCGGCGATCAAGAGTCTTGGAACATCAACGCCAGATTCGTGGCAACAGAGAAGCAGATGGAACAGGAATACTGCGACGTCAGAATCTATATTTATGATTCGTACAAGGGTTTTCCTGATTATCCGGATCAGACAGGAGCATATACATCGGTCAACTACAGTGGCGGCATCGTCAAGACTGCAAACGTCTATCTTTCGCCCACGGTTCTTCATGGCGACGGCAATTCAGACATTGATCTCCCGGCGTACGCGTTCAGGAATTCAGCAGTCCATGAAATAGGCCATGTCCTGGGCCTTGGTCACATGGCCACAAACGACGGATATTTGATGTCCCCGCTTTTTGATTTCTGGAAGAACGACGACCAGCTCCCCATCACGACTCTGGAGCTGCGCTCCCTAGTCCAGATTTACGGCACAAACGGCTTTGACTAGACCGCACAATCTCTATATAGGAACCTGCCGGATGTTCATGGAATGAACTTAGACGGCTATCTCAAAGCCGGCAGGATAGCATCAGAGGTCAGGGAACGGGCCAGAAAAAAGTACCATGTTGGCTCGACTCTTTTTGAGATCTGCGAGTCCGTAGAGGGACAGATAAGGCAGATGGGTGCAGAACCGGCTTTCCCGGTCAACACCAGCCTTAACGAGATAGCCGCACATTATACTGCAGAGCCAAACGACCAGATAACGGTCAAGGAAGGCGACATCCTAAAGATAGACATCGGAGTCCACGTCGACGGATACATTGCCGATACCGCCGTCACCGTATGCTACGACCCGAGGTACGACTCGATGGTCAAGGCTGCAGAGGCGGCCCTTTCTGAGGCGGTGCGCATGGCAAGGGCCAACATAAAGGCAAGCGATATCGGAAGGACCATCGAAAACATCATCACCAAGATGGGCTTCAAGCCCATCCAGAACCTGAGCGGCCATTCGCTGCAGCAGTACGTCATACATGCTGGCAAGTCCATTCCAAATATCTGGACCATCGGCTCGTCTTTTGGGCTGCTTGCAACGGAGGCTTATGCCATAGAGCCGTTTGCCACAACCAAGGACGGTTTAGGCATAGTCCGCGACGGCAAGGTGAAAAACATCTTTGGCATCACGTCCCGCAAGCCCAGCAAGGACAGAGAGGCAGACGAATTGCTTGAACATATCTGGAACAGATACAAGACGCTGCCGTTTGCCCTCCGCTGGCTCACAAAAGAATACGAGGAGGCCAGGCTTAGAAGCCTGATAGATGTGCTTCTAAAAAAGAAGAACGTGCATGCGTACCCCATACTTGTCGAGGGTCACGGCAAGATGGTGGTTCAGGCCGAACACACCATCATACCCAATGAAAACGGGGCCACCGTCATAACAGCCTAGGGTTTTTCTGGCGGATACTCGCCATACACCGCGGTTACCATGGTTGATGACGAGCATTTTTTGCACTGGAACCCTTGCTTAAAGACGTAATCGCCCTCTTCAAAGGGCCGCCGGGCAACCTCGCCGCAAGCGTTGCAGGTCTCTTCCGTGTATATGGTCGGTCGGGATTCCTTCTTCTTGCTTCCAAACATGCTATTGGCCCACCCCCATAGTGTTTCCAACTCCGATGATCAGTATGGACTGGCCTTCCAAAGTCTTGTCATCAATCAAGGAGTAGACCGCACTGGTTGCCTTTTCAAAAGCTTCGGCTATCTCTTTTCGCATGACGGTAATGGCATCGTGGACAGACTGCTTTACTATAACAGCATATACTGGGATGTTCAGCTTTGTGGCGATCTCCTCTATATGGTATTTTTCTACCCCGATGCCGCCTATGGCTGCGCCCACACCTTCAGCAACGGCACCGGTCTTCTCGCCCTCCAGTTTGAGGGCCGCATCTATCATGATTATGGCATCAAACTTGATTCCAAGGTCGCTGGCCAGCCTCTGAATCGCCTCCCCGGGTCTGCCAACGGTCCCGGCTGGTCCTTCGGCCTTTAGCAGATACAGCTTTCGCCCGTTGTGCTCAGCTTCGGCAAACACGGTCTCTTTGGCTGCGTATCTTTTTTCCTTGCCAAGCATCATCCTGCCAACGACCATCGGACCGATGCTGTCGCCTATGGGCTGGCCCTTCTTGAAGGTGCCAATCGCCTTCTGCAGGGCGTCGGCCTCTTCCAGCAAAAGCGGCATGACCATCTGCAGCTGCACCAGCACAAATACGCTGGTTGTACGCTTCCCCATCAGGTAAAAGTGCCTGACCACCTTGTAGATTATGTTCAAGGCTGTGGCAGCCTCAAGCATGTTTTCGATCTTGGATATCTCGTAGTCGCCGATGTTGGGGCACAGCTTGCTTACCTCAAGCCGCATCCTTTCGTCCTTAACCCGGGTTATATGTTCAATTTTGCGGACAAGGCCGTTTGGGTCGATGTCCACCGGCATTATTGCAAAGAACTCTAGAAGCTTGTCGATTCTTTCTGTTGGGTCAGCCTGTGACTGCAGAGTCTGCTTGACATAATCTATGGCTTCGTTTCTTGCACTGTCTTTCATAGTCTTGAGTTTGAGCAGCGACTTTGAGATCTCGCCAAGGATAACCTTGCCCTGCATCTTTTGGCCGTACATCATGAAGAACGGAATAGCCGCAAGCGAAATAATGTACACATACGTTATGGGGTTGGCCAGATCAAAGTCAGAATCAGTTAATCCCAGCTGAAGTACAAAAGACGATAAATCCAGCATGATTAATTTACTTTTTCCATTTCGGATGTTCTTACAAGATCAATTAAACCTTACTTGAATAGTTGCTTAAGAAAAAATGCGATTATCGCGACTCAGCTTCTTTCACTTAAAAAAGCCAGCTACCGCGGATATTGGCAAGCCTGCAAGAAGCATTTTAGCAGCCATATAGAACACAGAAAGCAAACCCAGCAATCATTAGAAATAAAAAAGGGAAAAGTCTGGCCGGCAAGAATGCCATCCAGATTTAGAGTGCACTGTCTCTTCTGCCCTGTCTGATGGATCTTATTCCAAAGAAGCTTGCCACTGCGGCAGCTGGAATCCCCAATGCCGCCATCAACTGGAAAAAGCTGGCGGACAGCGGAGCTGGTGCATTTGTCGAAGCTGCTATGTTCATTGCTGTTGTTGGTGCTGGTGTGCTACCCGTAACTAGACTTGCTTGTTTTATCTGAGCAGACCCTCCATCTACTACTGGCATTTCAAAGGCCGCCTCTCCATTTCCACTGACTAGATTTGCATCACGATTCCTCTCTGGGAACAGTATGTCAACTATGTCTTCAGTGCATCCAAATGAGCCGGTCCATCCAGCGCTGTTAAATTTCTTGGTGTCACCCTCACTACTTGAACAGAATACAGTAGAGTCGATGTCTATCGTGGCCTCATTGAAGTAGCTGATCGTTCCATACAGCCTGTAGCCATAGATTCCATCCTTTTGTACCTGTCTTGTCATGTAGCGTCCTGGATCTCCGAACACGGAGCCGACGGTTATGCCCTTTTCAATGTCGTCAGCATCATCCGGAGTCTCTGCCTCCTTGAATGATTTTATGTTCTTGAAGTAGTACTTGTCTGCCTTCAAGGATGCGCCAGTCAGTGGAAGTCTCGTGTCCGAATCAGCCAATATTACTTCAAAGTTGTGCTTTCCATCGTGTATGCCAGGCTTTACTCCGAACGTAGGTTCATTGGTATGACCCACAGTCACGCGTATCTTCTTTCCATCTACTGGGTCTTCATCCAATGTGAGGGTTGTACTGGCATGTGCAAAAGCCTGCTGTAATGTTGCTCCTGACAGGAGCATGAAACTCGCTGCAGCCACTATCGCCAGCACCCAAACGTTATTGATCCTTTTTCTTGGTGTCATGCTCTCACCTTACTCAACGAAACCAAGACCGTCGTTGTCAGGATCGTCGTCGTTCAGGTCAAATACCGGGTTTCCGTGCTCCAAGTCTCCAGGCAATTGTGTTTCTGTGTATGGAACTGATATGATGCTTCCAAGCACCCTCTGAACGTTTATGTCAACGGCATCTCCAGGGTTGAACTCTACATCATCACCTGATAGATTGATGAGGTCGATGTCCGTTACCCTTGAGGCTCCGCCGTTGAGCGGGTCTGGAACGTGCGCATGGTATACGCAGCTGTCTGCCGTAGAAGCATGGTCTATGTAGTACAGCGGCACCTTGTCTACAAATGTATCGTCCATGTGCTCGTCAATATGTCCTGCAATTACAGTTACTGTTGGCACGTGGTCGTCGTCGCATGGGGCCCTAAGCAGAAAGTGTCCTGCAACAAAGTTAGGGCTTGCGTCGTATACTGGCAGTACTCCGCCAGGTGGCAGCGTCAGGCCGTCCAGCCTGATGTGGGTGTTTTGTGGGATATTAGTCCCAGCAACACCCAATTCAAAGCTGTGGCTTGCAAAAACCGTGCCTACAGACGCAGAGCCAATTGCAGCTATGCTCGCCGCAATTATCAGTAGTTTGATATTCAATGTTTTGAACATCTCCCATGGTAAATTATCGTATTGTTAAAAGCATAGTGGTACATTCGTCGAATATGCCAAATGCAGAGTACTGCAACGTATGTTATTCTCCGGAATAGTACGTTCGTATAATGTATCACAAATATTAAAATCAACAAAATGCCATCATGCAGTTAGCCATCGTATCCATCTGGTAGGGGCGCTGCGGAGTTCATCGCACAGTTTGGGGGCCTCCCCCTTAAACTGTGTCAACAATCTTTTGAATCGATGCAGGACCCACAACAGAGGCTTGTCAACGTGTTTATCGAATGTACCACTATTGTTTTAACTATGATCTTCCAACTTTTCTTCATGACAATATCACATAAAAAGGAAATTTCGCGTCTTGTAATGATGTGCAGGGAGGAAAGAGATGTCGATAGAAAAATAGAACTCTATAATGAGATAAGGAAAAAGATTCAAGATCCAAATATTCTCAAGTTGCCGTCAATGATAACCGATGACTATATTGACTCTTCTTTGGACAGAATATGAATAGATCAATTACAATTCATTCTACGAATGTACCACTCGCCTTATTAGGCGTAAAATGATAAAAAATTCTGTATGCAGACAGGCAAAAGTGTCATCCATGATGGAACAAGCAAGGTTGGCCTGTTTGGCATCACTGCGATGATTGTCACAGCGTTTCTGGGGCCACTGGTATTGCCTCATGTCTCCCATCCTTCCATGCTCTACCACTCCATCCTGCATTTAGCCAGCATCAACATAGCTGTCTTTCCAAGCATCGTCTCTTTGCTTGCATACTCTAGAGGTGGGAGTGTCAAGATGGCCCTCATGATGCTTGGTTTCATGTCACTAGTTGGCGTAGAATTGTTCGATCTTCTTAGTGCGTCTGGCCTTCCAGTACCTGTCTTCATACCTGCAGTTAACATAGAGATATCTCACATTATTCTGCTTGTCATGCTTAGCCTGTTTGGCCTTGGCGTCCTGACGGTGAAAAAGGATCATGAAGACGTACTCCAAAAGTGAAAGTATTGATTCATTTTTGAGAAATTGTGTTGGAAAAGCTCCGGGCATACGGTACCGCGAGTTTTTAAGGATGACAGGTCTTTCCAACGGAGTTCTCTCTTATCACTTGGCAGCGCTTGAGAGGGACAAATTAATCAGAATCGAGAGGCATGGGAGAATCACCAGATACTATCCGGCAGACATACCTGAAAAAGAATCAAAAGTCCTCGGATATATGCGCCATGGTTCTGTCAGAAAGGCAATGGTGTTTCTGCTTGAAAACGAGTATTGCACATTCAAGGAGATCGTGGAAATAATGGGAAAAGCACCATCTACAGTATCCGCCCACCTCAAAAGGCTTAAAGATGCTGGAATAGTGTCAGTCAGGTACGGCGAGACAAACCTGTACAGGTTGGTTGATGCAACGCTTGTATCAGAGATCCTATCCAAATACAAAGAGAGCTTTACCGATAAGGTAGTTGACAATTATATCGGGATGGTTGACGAGTTCTAGTGTACTCTGGCTTTTTGGAACTTTAATCTTGTTACAACAATTATTCCAGAGACCGAATCTTCTCCACAAGCTGTATCTCCAGTCTTATCTGCTCACCAAGGCAAGAAATGATGTGCTTTCATTGTGGATAAACGTGTGTGCGTGAGCTGCTTGAAGCGGCAGCGATAACAAGAATGTTCATATGAATAATGGCAAAAAAATTTTTCAAATACAAAGGTGATATTTCCAATCAAAGATTAAAAATATTCTAGTTCGAATGCCGAACAAGAATTTAAAAAGAGTTAGAAGCTATTCGTCGTCCTCCATGTGATCTTCCCCATGGCTATGTTCCTCTGCACCTGGCATGATCTCATTTACACCTATTACTACGCTGGTTGTCAATGGGAATCTAATAGGACTATCTGTCGGGTTATAGAGTGCAATGTCTGTTATTGGAGAGCCGGCAGGTACGTCTTCGCCGTGTTCTGACATGAGGTCGGCATGGTAGAGGCACAGCTGTCCTGGAGTAGATAGTTCACTTATCAACTCAAGTTCTGCTGGTTTTAGGTCAGGAGCTTGTCCTACAAGTATCTGGACCTTGGGCTCTGAATTGTCACCGCATGGTATCTTTGCTGCCACATGTCCATTCATTATCATATATGGGGTCGTATCATAAAGGTGGATGTAGTCCTTTGCTGGAAGGCGCCTTAATTCAAGCAAAAATGCAGCAGAGTCTCTGACTACACTAGTTTTCATATGATCAGAATCCGTCGATTTCTTGTCTGACATGTCATCGCTGCTTTCTGTCGCATTGGCATTACCTACATACCAAACTGTAGATGAAACCAGAAGCGCTGCAATGGCAGCGACTATGCCCAGAGTGACTGTCTTTGTAGACATACAATAGCGACAATTCAAGAAGTATTGACCTTTGTGGTACATTCGTAGAATGCACCAAATAATTCTTATTCATAAGATATATAAAGTAAGTTTATGCAAAACCATGTAAAGTTTGCAATCGCAATACCTGTATTTGTAGCGGTGCTGATGGGCGCCATCTCTGTTTCCCAACAGCAGGCACAAGCACAACACAGCGACCAAACGACTGCCACATCCACTACAACCTCAAGCTATTCGGAGCACACAAACAGCAGCAAGACTATAATGGTCCATATAACA
>CAZKXR010000019.1:0-45519 GCA_964556935.1 uncultured Nitrososphaera sp. | reverse complement strand
CGTTCTTTGTCGTCAATACAGATACCAACACCGGCAAGATGGTAATAGTCGACGTAGGCAACGGAAGCGTGCTGCACACTTCAGACGAATTCCAGCTTGGAGAAGGTTTCATGCACGAAGGCTTCAAGCACGGATACGGTAAGGGATTCGGTCACTGGGGCGCAGGTCATTTCCGCCACTGGTAAAAGTTACCAGTATCCCTCCCTTTCTTTTTTGCAATTCAAACATTTGGACAATACACATACTCTGACAATCGCTGCAAACTGCATTTTTAGCAGCTTCAATAAATACTACTTTGCCCATTATAGTATGGGTCGATCGAATATTGTCTAACGCCAAGACATTCTATGAGCTAAAAATAGCAGCCAAATGGTCAGACAATGCAGAAGAAAAGAAGATAGCCATCAGAGAATTGTCATCCCGCGGCGAAGAAGCGATCCCCTCATTGGAGGAGATCCTGAGCGTGACTGCTTATGAGGACATCAAGGCGGCGTGCATCGCGGCCATAAAGGCCATCAAGGAAAACGGCGCTGCCGATACAACCGATGTTAAAAAAAAGGAAGGGCCCGAAACGGCGGCAAAAGAAAAACCAAAAGCTAGCTGACCAACTCCCTTAATTTTTTGATGCTGCCGTGATTACAATGGTTCAGAAATGACGGTAAATCAGTGGCCAGTGATGTCACCTGATCGGGTTTTGTTAACTTGATGTGGCAAAAATAATATGATTCCAAACTTAGAGATAGAATCTTTATACCATTTAATCTATTAAAAACATCATTTTGCAAGCCTACAATATTCAATGTTAAATATTCAAATGACCAATACATATCGTGGAAACTTATAGCATGCTCTTGCAACTAGGGCTGGCCGAGATTTTTGGAGTGGCAGTAGTGGTAATTGTGATTCTTGTAATAATCGCAGCTTCGATCAGGATCATAAGGGAATATGAAAGGGCAGTTGTCTTCAGGCTGGGCCGGCTGATCGGGGCAAAGGGCCCCGGCCTGATAATACTTGTTCCCTTCATAGACAGGGCCATAAAGGTTGATCTGAGGGTTGTTACTCTGGATGTCCCCAAACAAAAGATAATCACCCTTGACAACGTTACTGTGGATGTTGATGCAGTAGTCTACCTTCGGGTAAATGATCCAAACAACGCAGTCGTTAAAGTAAACAACTATCTTGTTGCGTCAAGCCTGCTATCCCAGACCACTCTAAGAGACCTCATAGGACAGACGAATTTTGATGACATCCTCTCAAAAAGAGAGGAGATAAACAAAAGGATGCAGGAAATTCTGGACGCTTCAACCGACCCGTGGGGCGTGAAGGTAAGCTCTGTAGCGTTAAGGGATGTCTCGCTACCGGAAAACATGCATAGAGCCATAGCCAAGCAGGCCGAGGCAGAGCGAGAAAAGAGGGGCAGGATAATAATAGCAGAAGGCGAGCTGACGGCTGCCGAGAAAATGGCGCAGGCTGCAGACTTTTACGTCAGGAATATGGCCGCCATGCGGCTGCGGGAATTGCAGACATGGACGGAAATTGCAAGAGAGAAGAACATGATCGTTGTAACCGGCGGAGATTCGACAGATCTTGGAACCCTGCTTGGAATCGTTAAAGAAAGGACGCCGGCGACTCCACAATTCGACGAGAACAAGATAAGGGAAATAGTCAGACAGGAATTCTTTAACGTGGTTGAAAGCAAGAGAGAAAAGAAAAAGCAAGAAGAACCAAAAAACGAGGGGCGGGAAACGGAAGCACAATAACGGAGGCTGATGATGACTAGTTTATCCGGCCAATCCAAGTTCAGACATGTTCTGATTGCAGTCTCTGTCTTTACGATTCTTACAGTATTACCTAGCGCCGTTTCCAGCCAGCCAGAAAGCAAGAAGGTGCTCTGGGTCGATGTTAAAGATTTCATATCATCAGCAACTTCAGAACACGTCGCCTCGGCTGTAGAGCGCGCGTCTGCATCCAATCATTCCGCAATTGTTCTGGCGCTGGATACACCGGGAGGATCGGTGGATGCAACCCTCAACATCATCACAAGCATGCAGCAATCAGACGTTCCGATTATAGGCTACGTTTACCCTTCAGGAAAAAGTGCGTGGTCTGCCGGGACAATAATTCTTATGGCATCGGATTACGCGGCCATGGCGCCGGTCACCACCATCGGTTCTGCCCAGCCCGTAGTAGGCGGCGTGCCGGTTGACGACACCAAGATAGTAAATGCGCTTACGGAAAAGGTAGTTTCGCTGGCAGAATTGCACGGCAGAAATGCAACGCAGGCTGCCCGGTTTATTACCCATAACGACAACCTGACTCCCGAAAACGCATTGCGCCAGAACGTCATAGAGGCCATAGCAAGCTCTCCTGAAAATCTGCTGCAAAAGGCCCACAACGCCACCGTGATGACAATAAAGGGCCCCAAAGTCCTGGATACCCTTGGCGCAGAGATTGTAAGGCACGAACCAAGCCTGCGGGTCACGCTTGTCAGCATACTGGCCAACCCCCTTCTTGCCACAACCTTTCTTACCGTGGGCTTTTTTGCGCTCATTTACGGGCTGGCCTCGCCGGGCTTTGGGGGCGAGATAGCCGGTGCGACTTTGATAATCCTTAGCCTTGCCGGCCAGGGATTTGACATAAACTGGGCCGCCTTTGCCCTGCTGGCGATAGGGGTGGGACTTGTCGCCTACGAGCTTTACACCCCGGGTTTTGGGGCCATAGGGATAGGTGGGATAATCGTCCTTTCAATAGGATCCTCACTTATGATAACACAGCCAGTGGAGCCGGTCTTGACTACAGAGCAGCATCTTGGAAATCTTGCCTTGCTGTCAACGCTGACGACGGTCCCCTTTGGCGCGTTTTTCGGTTTTCTAACATACAAAGCATGGCAGGCAAAGAAGAAAAGACCTGTGCAGTTTGCATACCAAAGCGAGGAGGGAACTGCCCTGGATCCTATCGCAGGCGGCAAGCCCGGCTTTGTGTTTGTGGGCGGCGAGTACTGGAAAGCCAGGAGTGTTGGACAGGACATCAACAAAGGCCAGAAGGTAAAGATAGTTGGAAAGCAGGACGGCATGCTGCTTGTTGAGCCTTTACAAGACAAGAACGGGCAATCAAGCCAGTAACAGAATGATTGACTGCATCTAGAAAATCATATGGCCAAGAAACTGCCTATTATCACCATGTATGTCTGCTGCGAAACGTGCAGGTCAAGCCGTTTCTGCAACAACGAAGATGAAATGATAGAGTTTCAGTCAGCCCACAAAGAGCACCTGGCCCATGTCGGGTTTCTGGGCGAGGTGTGGAAGATGACCATAGACCAGTACCTTGGCCACAAGCCCATAGAAAACAACGACCCCCTCAAGTCAGACTGGCTTTACAAGCATGGCGGCGTTACCCTTACCAGGATCCCTGAATGCAGATAATCTTATCTAATTGATATGCATAATATCATCAGAGGTAAGGTAGGATGGTCGACTTTATAGCCATGATAGTGGCCAACGCCCCCAGTTTGCAGGCTCCAGCAGCCAACCCTATGACTCCGGTAGGCATCGGAGCAGTGACAGCCGGCATGGTAGTTTTTGGGATCCTTGGAGCCCTCATAGCATACTCCTCTTACAAGAGAAGAAAGGAGCAGGACTGGCACGTGGAGGAGTGGCACAGAATCGAAGAAGAGCAGGCAAGGAAGGGACTTGCGCCTTCTGAAAGCCGCCACATAGAGGCCTAGGCCCCTTTCATTTCTTTTCCGTACTTCCAGTTGTTTCTGTCCATCTCCTGCAGAAAAGAGATCAGGGCATTTTCTAGGATCTCGGCTATCTTTTCTCCCTTCTGCGCAGTTGCCTGTCTTGGAGCGCCGGTGGCCCCGGTATCGGTCAGTTCGTTAAACTTCCAGTATATCCTGACATTTTCTGGCAGCCTTGGGATCACCCGATCAGGGGCAAGATTCATATTCACCAGATCAGGCCGAAGCGCCAGCATGGCCGACGTCTCGGCCTCACCGCCATGCCCAAGCCCATTCCATACACTAAAGAGTTCTGGAGCCAGCGAGCCGGCCAGCACCCACCAGGATTCAAGGCAGCATATCACCACGCCGGGATTCTTTTCCTTGATGGTTCGAGACGCCAGTTCAATGGGGGCAATGTTTCCGTCATGGCCGTTTATTATCAGGATGCGGCGTATCCTGTTGTCCACCAGGCTTTGGAGGATATCGCGTATTACTGCAACCATGGTTTGTGGCTCCAAGGTCATGGTCATCTGGAAATCCCGGTGGTGCGAGCTGACGCCGTACGGCATGGGTGGCAGTACAATCATGTTCTGATATTTTTTGGCCACCCTTTTGGCCAGCTCAAAGGGCATGATAAAGTCCGCTCCAAAAGGCATGTGGTCGCCATGGTTTTCACATGCGCCAAAGATCAATACCGCGACCGTGTCGTCCTTTGCAGCCTCTCTTAATTGGCTGGCGTTCATTTCAGCAAGTACGCTCATAGGATTTTGTCGTGGATTGTCAGGATAAGTCTTGCCTTTTTGACCGGTTTGCTGACGGATTGAAAAGGACGAACATCCATTATCACACAATTCGAAAGCTTGTTCCAGCCAACGTACTAGAAAAAAGGTAATTCCTTTGATCGGTTCCTTTAAATGGAGATTATAATATTAAGACAACTATCTTGAATTTCCAATAAATATTATGTTCACACGATCGTTATTCGTTAAATTACAAGGCATTATAAAACATACAACATAAATAATTCATTGCATCTACCTTTGCCAGCATGAATATCGTCCATCCTCAATCGAATATAGTGATTGCGAAAACCTGTGGCTGCAAGGAGAAAAACAAGGTAACCTATGCATTCTCAGATGAATTCCACGGCTTATGTCATGACAAGAAAGATGTCATAGAAGCTGAAATCCAAGCATGTGAAAGACTTTTGAAATACACGGAAGATGTGTCCGAAAAATCTGCAATTGAAAAAGAGATAGCAGAGCTAAAAACAGCTCTGGACCTGATGGCCTGAGGCGGGGTATTATAAGCCCGCCGGAACTGCTTGCACTGTACAAAAGCAAGGTACGAAGAGCAAACTTTCTAATCTGTCAATCATGTTGCTGGTGTGCGTCGTGCTTGCGAGCGGACGATGATTATTTTCCAATATGCCCGCGGTGCAAAAATGGGATCGTCGATTCGCTGCCAATTTCTGATAGAGAATTTTACAGGATAAAATTCTGGCAGAATTGAAACGTAGAGTTAGAATTCGGAAGCGCCTAGAAACCATTGGTAAAATCCAAGGTCAGAGTCTGCAAATGGTCGTTAGTGAACCTTTGATGGTATAACCGACATGAATTAGCACGGATAGTTTCATTCTGTCTTATTCACCACGAATCTTCCGTCCACGAAAACAGGAACCTCTATTCCCCAACTCCACTTCTTTAGAGGCTTTATCCGGATATATGTAGCGGATGGATGATCTGTTCGTTGCATATATCCACCTTCTCGCGTAACTATGTCAGCGATTCCGTAAATCCTTATTCCGCGAGGTTCCCATGGGTTCACAGACTTCAAATCATCAATAACTAAGGCGACTCTAGCATTTTTCTGGACGTTCTTGTATTTGGTGGATTTGAGAATGTTCATTCCGCCGATGTAGAAGTACTCGCCATCAAAATCGAACCCCACCGGGGCAACATCTGGCTGAATAGGGCCCTCCGTTGATGATGCCGTAGCTATCCTTGCAAGACGCTGTGACCCAAGATATTCTTTCTCTTTCTCTGAAAACATTGCATCAGGCATTGTTACTCACCCCTCTTCTGCGCCAGATAAGAAAATCCATTTCTCATTCATCAACCATTCTTATGGCATGGACTCATTTAAGCATGATAATGGTTCACCACTAACCAAGTCCTTGCGACTGTAATGCATTGCGTAGAATTCATCAGAAAACCATTAATCGGTACAAGAAATCCAAGCATTACCCCATATTGGTTCATCTGGCTTGCTACATCCTCGTTTACAAGAGTATAATTTTGGGAAACGATTTAAGCAAGATGCGCCGGCAAGCAGCCAGATGTCTTCTGGCGACCCTGCAGGGCTTTTGTCCGACAGGCCAAGGTTCAAGCTGTATGCGGCAGAGCAACACATCGAGAACCTGAAATCCCTTGAGGCAGAGTATGGAAGCCTGCTTGCAGCAAGCGTGCGGATGCAGGCAGAGATGGACCTTGACTGTTTTCTGTCGCAGGTTACCGGGGCCGTCGATTCTCTTCTGGTGCAGATAAACGAAAGGTTGGACCTGAACATCCCAGTCAGCCAGGTTGACTTTAACCGCGTGCAAAGCGAACTTTCGGCCAAGACGAAAAACTTTGACCTGCTTGCCGGCCTAGATGCGGCAAGACAGTACGGTAACTGGTACTGGACTCTTTGCGAGCTGAAAAACCACTCTGTTCACCGGTCTTTTGCTTCAATACTGGTCGAGGAAGGCCGTCCTGCAAGGATGTACCTCAAGAAAAACCCACGTGAGCCTGACAGTGTACGCATGGATATGGAGCTGATTCTCTACCTTGAGCAGAGCCTGTCAAGAGTGGAGCAGCTGATAGACCAGGTCAGGAGCAGAGAACCGCTTCTCCGGTCATGACGACCTGATCTCAAAAGCAAGGCGCGCACCTGAAACAACACGTAATCTGCCAATTTGCACTGCAGTGTACACCTACTGATTATATCGCAGCCACAAGTCGATGCTTTCGACAGAGGGCAGAATACCGGTCCTGTCCCATGCAGGTCTCCAGTCATCAGGGGCAGGGCCAAAGGGTCCATCCCCTTATGCGCCTTTCGGGGGATGGACTCCGAGTTTGCTGATAAGATTTAGCCTATCCAGCCAATCCCAAGCCGGGTAGGCAGTGACTTGCGAAGATACATGCCGCTTACTTCCCAAGGAATGGGTAAGGTGAATTAGGCTGTCCTAATATTTGAACACGGTTACGATTCTAATGTCAGAAACCAGTTTTGATATCACTGGAAGGCAAAGGAAAGGGTGTTGCCCACCGTCTTGGCCTGCACCTTCTTGCCAAGCACATCCTGCGAAAGCTCGGTGATGAGTGTCTTTACGTAAAGCGACCACTTGCCTCCAAGGCTGTGCTGGATCTTGAAGTGGTACTTGCCATCCCGCACCTCGATGCTCTGCTGCATCCACGACACGGTAAGCCAGGTCCGCATCAGCTCGATAAAATCGGATACGCCCTGCTCGTCCTTCATGAAAGCTAGGATGTTCTTGAACTTTTCCTTCTCCACCTTCTGGGCCAGGTTTACCACTTCCTCGTCGGTCAGCTGGTCAAGCACTTCTTTGATGAAGGCTTCGGTCATAGGAAGAAGGCCCACCTTTCTTTCGTATCTTTCCCACTGGATGTGGTTTGAGAATATCTTGGCAACAAAGTTGTTGAGGCTCACGCCTTCTGTCTCCGCGTCCGCTCTTAGTTCTTCGATCATGCTGGAAGGAAGCCTGAAGGTGACTGTCTCTGTCTTCTTTTCGTCTGCAGGCAAGACATCCGGGTTTTGTTTGCCATTCAATTAAAGGCTTGTCTTTAAAGCTGGCTTACCATCTTCTCGTATCGCCTTCAAGCAGGCCGGAGCCGTGGTGTATCCTGTCTATGTGCTTTGAAAGCTCTTCATTGTTTGCAAACTTGGACTGGCAGTATGGGCATGACACTGAATCCTTTGAACTCATATGCATCTATACACGCTCTTTGTATTTAGCAGATTTGTTTACTTTGCAATACAAGGCAAACAAGATCGATAGCCAGACACTCCTAGCATCACCCTTGCAGTTCTGGCGGAAAAACGACTGGCAGTACCCCTACTGACATCAGAGGAATTAATCATCTTTCGATTTTGTTGCATAACTAGATGCAGTCAGACCGGGAGTAATATTATGTGCAACAGAATGCAGGCAAGTATGAAACTAGAACATTTGTAATTACGAGTTTAACGTACCCTCAGGTATTGTCTGTGGTTACTATCACAGAAATAACCGCAAGGGTCGAGTAACTTTCAGGTCAACCGCTTTTCCACGTGCTACCTGTACCGTCCATGCTCCCGCAAAACCTGCAGGATTACACTGTCTACCTTCTCCCGCTGTACGTCTGCATTCTCTTTCAGGTAGGCGGCCAGGTCTGTCGGCGTGATTATCCCCACAGGCTCGTTGTTATCGCCAACCACCAGCAGATGCCTGACTTTCTTTTGGATCATGATGTCAGCAGCCTCGTCCAGCGAGTAGTCCGGCCTGATGGCGATTACCGGAGACGACATTATCTTTTCTACTGTGATGTTGTTGCTGCTGTTTTCAGTTGTACATACGCGTCGGGCCAGATCCCTTTCGGTCACTATGCCCAGCGCCTTGCCCTCGTCATCTAGTACTGCCAGCGAGCCCACGTTTCTGTCGGCCATCTTGATGGCTGCCTCCTGCGCCGTGTTCAGCACGTTTATGGTCTCCAGTTTTTCGGTCATCAGCTCGCCTACCGACGTTCTTGCTGACGATTCTTTTCCCATTTTCCCTGATATTTCCATGCCACACTACGCCATTAAAGTTATGGTGCCGTCCCATAGAGGGGAAACCTTTTGCAGTCAGAGACAATTGAGACTAGAGAAATGCCTTTTTACATGTTACAAGTATATACTCCATGGCTACCACGCAGATTCCGCAGTGGAGCATGAAAAGCGATTACGTCGAGACCTGCAACTGTGACTACGCCTGCCCGTGCAACTTTAACGGATTTCCATCCAACGGCTTTTGCAGAGCCCTTGTCCTGTACCACATAAGGACTGGCAACTACGGTGACACCCGACTTGACGGCCTGGATGTGGTGTATGCTGCATCATGGCCAAAGGCCATCCATGAAGGAAACGGCACCATGCAGCTTTTCATCACAAGCAGGGCCAACAAGGATCAGAGAGCCGCGCTGCTGGACATCTTTTCAGGCAAGGCCAAAGGAGAAGGCGCGTTTGCTATCTTTGCATCCACGCTAAAGTATGTGCTTGAGCCGCAGTTTGTGGACATCAACGTCAAAATAGACGGCAAGAAGACCAGCTTCTCGGTCCCCGGCGTAATGGACGTTCAGCTGGAGAGCTTCAAAAATCCAGTCACAGGCGAGGACCAAGAAGTAAAGGTGCAGCTTCCAAAGGGCTTCATCTGGAAGCTGGCTGATGCGGCCAAAACCACGGTGATGAAGATTGTAACGCCAAGCCTCAACTTTGATGAATCCGGCAGAAACGCCTACGTTGCAATGGTGGAGTACAAAGGGCCGTAACTGGTGAAGGCTGTGAACAAGGCTCAGCAAATCATCACGTCATCCCTTCTTGTCTTGTCTGCGGCCAGCTGGCTTGCTTCGCAGGTATTTCAGACAGGCATGACGGCAGCCATGGGACGCTACGATTCAATATCGGTCTTGTTTTTTGTTGCCATCTGGACCGTTGGCATGGCTGCCATGATGTTTCCGGCCATCACGCCCATGGTGCTTCTCTACAACCGGATGGCCAATTCGTCTGCAAGTCAAGCAACGTCTTTGGAAAATGCGCCCAGGCCGTATCATTTTAGAACCGTACTTTTTGTCGGCTGCTACCTTGTTGTATGGTCCCTGACTGGACTGGCCCTGTTTTTGGGCTGGTCAGCCATCATGAACTGGGCCATGGCTGGCCTAGAATTGCACTACCTTTATGGTGCTGTCCTGATGGTTGCCGGCATCTATCAGTTCAGCTCACTGAAAACCAAGTGCCTTGGCTACTGTGAGTCTCCTCTCAGCTTCTTTATGAGGAGGTGGAAAGGTGGCACAGCCGGAGCCATCAGAATGGGTGTGTACCATGGCCTGTACTGCCTTGGATGCTGCTGGCCGTACTTTTTGCTCATGGTGGCCCTTGGATGGATGAACCTTCTTTGGATGGCATTATTTGCCGCGATAATCTTTGGAGAAAAGATCTGGTCAAAAGGGATCTGGATAGCAAGGATTGCAGGAGTTGGGTTGTTGCTAGCCGGCGTTCTTGTTGTAGCGCAGGTAATTCCTTTCAACGCAGTGGTGGACAATGCAGGCATGATTATGGAAGATACCATAACTAGCATGTCATAGATAGCAGGGAGGACCCTCCAAAAATCATTGAAGGTAGGAGGACTGGTTGCAGACCTTTAGAGATACGTCAGCTTTGTCAGCTTGACTACCGACTCTCTTGTTTCTTTTACCAACTCGGCCATGATTTCGGCCGCGCCCTGACCGCTTTTGAGCAGTCTTAGCCCCTGCCCTGCCAAGATGGGAAAGTAATTGGCGTTGTTCTTTGCCCAGGCTGTCTTGTATATGTCATCGGCAGCAAGACCCTGCAGTGGCCACGATAACGGGGCAACGCCTGCTTTTTCAAACTCTGTGATAAACTTGTTTCTGATGCTGCGTGCCGGCCTGCCTGTGAATGCGCTGGTAATGACGGTATCGGTTTCTGCCGCTCCAAGCATGCGCAACTTGTAGGCGAGAAAGGCTCCACTTTCGTTGGCAGCAAGAAACCGCGTTCCAAGCTGCACGCCCTGTGCACCTAGGGCAAGGCAGGCAGCAATTCCCCTGCCGTCCATGATGCCGCCGGCAGCCACCACGGGTACTTTTGCTGCATCAACCACCTGCGGCACAAGAGCCATGGTCCCGACCAGCGGAACCGCGCCGTCCTTTGGGATTTCAAATGTAGAGCGATGGCCGCCGGCCTCAGATCCTTGAGCAACAACGACGTCACAGCCTGCATCGGCAACTTTTTTTGCCTCCTCTACCGTCGTGACCATGGCCATGACTTTTGCCCCAGCCTCGTGGGCTTGTTTAACGAATCGGCTTGGATCGCCAAGGGCAAAACTGAGAACCGGAACTTTTTCCTCAAAGACTATGTCAAGTTGTTCTGGAAGCCGGGAAGGAGGTACCGTAATGTTATCATGGATTGATGGGTTGATCCCAAGCTCCTGGCGGAACGTGTCCAGGGTTTTCTGGACTGTCCTTATGTCCTGATCATTTGGTTGGGGAGGTGCAACAAGAAAGTTGACTCCAAAGGGCTTGTCAGTCATCGACTTGATTGCCTGGATCTGCTCCCGGGTTTGCTCAGGAGAAAGCCTTGCAGCCCCCAGTATGCCAAGGCCGCCAGCATTTGACACTTCGGCAACAAGCAGGGGGTGGTCAGACCGCCGGCCATTCCAGCAAGAAAAATAGGATACCTTATCCCAAAAAGGTCGCAAAGAGGTGTGTGAAAACCGTTAAAGGCTGATTCCATAAATAAGATAGTAGCAAGCTCTACATATTAGTTTGGGAAATCCTACCTTGTCATCACATACAGATATTTTGTAAAAAGATTTGCAGGGTAATTTGTTACAATACTGTAGAGATCTAAACGGCCACACGGACAGGGATCCTGCCCATGATGCTCATTTCTAAACCGTCGATTCGGGCCTTGTATGCGTAAAGCCGCAGGCCCATTGCCAGCCCTTCCTTGAGGGCGTCTTGCAGCTGCGGCTGAACACGCACATTTGGAGTGAGGAATTCTGCGTCAGGCCTTTGCACTATCCAGACCACGCAGGGCTCAAAGCCATGATTGACAGAATCAGTCAGGGTTCTGACATGCCGCAGGCCGCGTTCTGTAGGAACATCTGGAAAAAGCGCCACGCCATCCATTACCAGGCTGCAGGACTTGACCTCCACAAGCCTCTTCTTACCTTCTTTGTCCAAGAGAAAGTCTATCTTTGAATCGTTGAAAGCGTATTCTTTTTGCTGTATAGTCCAGCCTGCAAATTCCGGCAGGCTTTTGTCCTTTATGACCTGCTCAAAAAGTGCGTTTGGAAAACGCGAGTCGATGCCAACGACTGTCTTTCCCTGCACCACCCCGTACAGTTTGTACGAAGTTTTTGGTCCGCCGGCCTTGCAGAGCAGGACCTGGGCGCCGGGCACAAGCAACTCGGACAGGCGCGCAGGATTTGGCACGTGGACCAAGCATGGATTTGCATCGATATCGACCTGTGCAGCAAACCGGTTTACGCGTTTTCTGAAAACCCCTTGTACAGTGTTTTGGCAGACCTGCACCGGTATACCATACAGACACGATTTATTATGCCAAGCGTCCCTAGATTTGATAATGGCAGCAGACTTTGTGCCAGCAGAAAAGGTTGCCTTTATAGCCTACAACATCGGCGTTTTTGAGTCGGTGCAAAAGTTTGGTAGCCCGATAACATCGGGCAGAATTACAGGAGCAACCGACCCGGCCAAGGTGGCCGAGCTCCTGGCAGAGACATACACATTCTACGATGCCGAGATGCTGTCGCAGCTCCTCAACTCGATGATCCGTGCCAGCGGCTTGAAGGGGCAGCCCATGACAATTGAAAATGTGAATGCGGGCGAAGTGGAGTACGTGATGAAGCAGCTAAAGGCGGCCGGAGTGTCGCTAAAGAGGTAGCCGGAACCAAAACCATATCTTTTACGAAATGTAAATTTGGGGAAAACTAAGGCCAGAATGGAATTACGAATCATGCGCATGGCAGTCAATGATATATACACGCCCCAGGCAGAAAATGCGTGCTGTATCCATCGAGCCAAAACTCGGGCTGCTGAGAAAGGTTTTTGACAGAATAAGGGGAAACAGAATTCTTGATGCGGCGGCAAAAGCCCTCCTGCGGGAAGTTCCTGTAGTTGGAAATTTTCTGGTAAATCTCTATGAAAATACTGCTGGAGAGGAGGAAGGCAAAACCAGGCAGGTGATCCAAATACTGGAAAACCTGCAAAAGTTCAACCAGCAGCAGTTTGACGAACTTGTTGAAATTATTCAGGTTAATGGCGAGATTATCAAGAGCAACAAAGAGTCTCTGTCTAGATTGCAGAATATCACCGGCTCGATTGTCAACAAACTGGACGAGATTCAGGACCTGATCAGTCTACTGCGGATTGAGGGCCGGTCAGACATACATGAAATCAAGGAGAGAATAGAGAAACTGGAGAACAACCTTGTTCATGAGATTGGGAAGATGAATATGTCGAGATTTGATCACAAGATGGCTGCAGAACGGCTGCTTTTCTACCTGAAGCTGAAGTATTTTCTTGATAATTCCTACGAGATCTTTATTTCGCAAAACGACATGGCGCACAGGCTAGCTAACCAGATTCTGGACAAAGGCTACAGACCCACGACGGATCGAAAAGGACTGGACTATATGTTGTACGACTTGCACAAAAATGGAAAGATGGATAGATACGAGCTTGAAGTTTTCGATTACATCAGAAAGGTAACCAATGAAACTGAAAGGTTCAATTCGTATGCCAAAGGTCTTTTGATGGAAAACGAGGCTTTTCTAAATGAGACACCTTTGTTAAAGGATCTCCTAGTCCATTACAGTACTTGGCAGGCAAAGTATCAACTGTACAAGGATGATCCCCACATGTGCTTGATCTATGTAGGGCCTGATCAGGATGCCGGATTCCCAGCAGGTATCGATGGGCATATCGACAAAATGGTCAACCAATTAAGACAGCAAACAAAACTGAATGATTAGGCTTTTGGCAGAAGACGTGTCATGCAGTCATAGACAATACACGTTTGATCTACTAAAAGACAGGGGTTACCCTTCTAACCATTTTACAGAAGTGGCCGTATCTCCTTTACATCCAGAAACTGCTGAACGTTTCCGCACGATGTACACACAAACATTGTTGAAGGTACGGAAAAGCTCTTGGTTTTTTCTATCGAGGCAGTGAATTTAAACGAGCCGGGCAGCAATTTCATCTCTGCTTTGCAGACAGGGCAATTCTTGGAGTTCATCGCCACTAGTCGCCAGCTGTTGTATTTTAGTGATTTGCACATCTTTTGATATTTTTATGATACTTTCATGGATTTCTAATGACTTCCGGCTTGACCTTGACAGAAACCCGAACCAGAGCTAGCTCGCAAAGAAATCTGCCGGACCGCAAGAACCGAACGCAGAGATCTAGAAACCATATATTGACTGCGTCATCTCTTCAATGCATGCTGCTAAAGACAGAAATTCTTGGGATCGAGTCGGGTGGCAAACCCGTGGTGTTTCTAAACAAACTGGATGCCGAAGAAATAGGCATCGCCGCTTCTGGAAGGCTGAACCTGGTCTCCAAAGACAGATCCGCCACGGTAATCGTGAACATCACATCCTCTGTCAGGAAAGGGCACATCGGTGTAAATGATGAGGTTCGCAGGGCCCTGGCGCTGAGGCAGGGCAGGCCCGTGGATGTTAACGTGGCCCCCTTTCCAAAATCCCTCCAGTTCATCCGCAACAAGCTGGCCGGCAGAAAGCTGCTTTACGGCGAGATCCGCGAGGTGGTCAAAGATGTCGTGGATGGCAACCTGAACGAAAGCGAGATAACCGCGTTCATAACCGCCCTGCATATTCAGGGCCTTGATCTGGACGAGGCCACCAGCCTGGCCTCATCAATGGTTGAAACGGGCAAGCAGCTGGAGCTTGATGCAAAAACAATAGTGGACAAGCACAGCGTTGGCGGAGTACCAGGAGACAAGACCACCCTTCTGGTGGTTCCAATCGTGGCTGCCGCCGGACTGGTGATACCAAAGACGTCCTCTAGAGCAATAACCTCCGCATCAGGCACCGCCGACAGGGCAGAGGTCCTGATGCCTGTCGACCTTGATATCCTAGAGATGAAAAGCGTCGTCAAAAAATGCAACGGCTGCATAGTGTGGGGCGGCGCGCTGAACCTTGCTCCTGCCGACGACATATTCGTAAAGGCAGAGTACTCGCTGTCGGTAGACCCACTACTTTTGCCGTCGATAATGAGCAAAAAGAAGGCGGTTGGGGCCACCCACCTCGTCGTGGACATACCCACCGGCAGGGGCGCAAAGATAAAGACGATAGGTGAGGGCGACTTTTTGGCAAAGGACATAATAGAGCTTGGAAGGCGGCTTGGCATAAACTCCCACTGCCTTCTCACGTACGGAGAGCAGCCGGTGGGCCTTTCCATGGGGCCGACAGCCGAAGCAAGGGAGGCCCTTGAAGTGCTGATGAACAGGGTCCAGGTCCCGGACCTTGTGGACAAGGCCTGCCACATCGCCGGCGCGATCTTTGAAATGGTCGGCATGGACAATGGATACGTGCTGGCAAAAGAGATGCTGCAGACCGGAAGGGCAGAAAAGAAACTCAGGGAGATCATCTCCTTGCAGGGCGGCGATGCCGACGTCAAGCCCGACGACCTGGCCTTGGGAAAATACGAGCTGCCTGTCCAGGCCACTACATCAGGGCAGGTGCTGTGGATGGATAACGACCTGCTGGTATCCGTAGCAAGGGCGGCCGGCGCGCCCAAAGACAAGGGGGCCGGCATGGTGTTCAACAAAAAGCAGGGCGACAAAGTGAAGGAAGGCGAACTCCTCTTTACAGTCTATGCAGAAAAGTCCCGCAAATTGTCCCGGGCCGAGGAAATCCTTGCGATGCAAAATCCTGTGGGGACCGGCGACAGGATGGAGATGTTCATACACAAGGTAAAGGAATCACCCATGGTGAAAAGATCCTTTGTCCTGGAAAGATGATCCGCAAAACAGAATATTGACGGCAGAGATACACAACGCAATTTGGCCCGCAAAATACACGTGGTAAAGGCCGACGGCAGCCGTGCGCCCTTTGACATAAACAAGGTAAAGGCCACCTGTATTCGGGCAGGGGCCAGCAAGGTTGCAGCAACCAGGATAGCCAGGTCAGTCCTTGAGCAATGCTACGATGGCATAAGCACAAAAGAGATCTATGGGCAAGTTCTTGCCGCGCTGGCATTTGAAACCGACGAGCCGGGCCTGCAGCACAGGTACCGGTTAAAAGAATCCCTAATGCTCATGGGCCCGGCAGGCTTTACTTTTGAAGGCTATGTAAGACAGGTGTTGGAGCATCACGACTACGCTGTCGAGGCCATGGGCGTCAAGGTGAAAGGAAAGTGCGTAGAGCACGAGATCGATATCGTAGCAATTAACAAGGAATCAAACGAAAAATTCATGGTTGAATGCAAGTACCACAACACGCCGGGAATTCGGACAGGCCTTAAAGAATCGCTGTACACCCATGCCCGGTTTCTGGATCTAAACGAAGCAGGCAGATCCTTTGACCAAGAGATGCTTGTCACCAACACCAATGTCACTGATGAAGTGCTGCAATACTCTGCCTGCGTTGGGCAGCTGATACTGTCATGGCGGCACCCCCGTGACCGGGGGCTTGAGAAGATGATAGAAGAAAAGGGGCTTTACCCGGTAACGATGCTGAAATTAACCCGCAGCGAACTGGCGGCCTTTTCTCAAGCCAACTTCATGATAGCAAAAGACCTGCTGGATCTCCATCTGGACCAGTTTTCCATCCAGACCGGCATCCCGCTGGCAAGGCTAACAAGACTCCAGGAGCAAGTAAAGCAGATTCTCCGCTGAGATTAGTCTGCCTGATTTTTATTGTGTCTTGTTTGCTAGGACCGTTTCCGTATCTTCTTCTCCCTGCCTTATCAGCTTCTTTATGGTGGCAGCTGAAAAGTCCGCGTCCTCAAACAGGAAGGGAAGATCCTCCGTCCTTTCAATCCTGGTTATCTCCTCGATTATTGCGCCGCGCTCTTCGGCCAGCTTGTGGTACTCGCGCTCTATCTTCATGAACCGGTCGCGCAGCTCCTCGTCAAGCTGCGCATTGCTTATGATGTCGTGCATCTCCCGCAAAAGCATCAGGTACCTAGAGATCACCTTTGACATCCTTATGTTGTGGTCTGTCTTGTCGGTGTGCATGATGTCTTTGGCCCTGTGCCAGACATCCAACAGGTTCTCTGGAAGTTTTTCCTGCACACGCGGAAACAAGTTGACTATGTACACCTTCTTGTCGCATTTTGGCGATGAGTCGATAACCTCCCTGAGCGGGGTGTTGCTCAAAAGCGCGCCATCCCAGAGGTACCTTCCGTCTTTTTGCGTCCACCCAATTCCGTAAAACGGGTAGCCGGCGCAAGCAGCCAGGTGATCCACGTCGATCTTGGTCTTTATGCTGTCAAATATCACCGCGTCACCCCTCTTTACGTCGGTGCAGGTAACGATGAGCCGCGTGCCTTTGCTGTTTAATTTTGTAAAATCAATGTACCTGCCAAGCGTGTCTTTTAATGCAGAAATGTCGTAAAGGTGACGCCATCCATACGGAAGGCTCTGCAGGCTGAACCAGACGGGCAGAAAGACCTTTGCATTGCCGTAAAGCGCTCCAAAGGATGATGACATGGCGGCCCGCAGGCTGTCTGGCATCACGGCCGGCGTGATGGTCTCTGATACGTACATCCAGAAATCCTCCAAGTCTTTTTCCGGATGGCCTGTCTTTGAGCCGGCGATTATGCCGGCGTTTATCGCCCCGATAGACGTGCCGGCGACTATATCAAATTTTATGCCATGCCTGGTCAGCGCCTTGAACACGCCGCACTCGTATGCTCCAAGGGAGCCCCCACCCTGCATCACCAGGACAGTTTCATACTGGATCTTCTGGGTGTGCCTTATTCTTTCAACATTCATGACCAGATATTGTTGGCATGACAATAATTATTAGCATTGTGTAAAAAGATGCGGACCTGAGACATTTTCAGTCCGGCATTTCCGTTAGTATCTAGTCCTGCTTTGCGTAAAGCGACTTGAAGTCCTCGGCAATGTTGTATGCCAAGTCCTGTATCTTTTGCTGCTCTATCAGCGGCCTGTCCCGGGCCATTCTCTGCATCAGGTTCATACATTTGTGGATCTCTCTATCGTCCATCTCGTTTCTTGACAGGTCGACGTAGCAGCTGTTTACGTCAAGACAGAATAGAAGCGTCTTTTCCTGCCAGTCGCTTCCTGTGGCCGGGTACCCTATGTCAAGGGCCAGCTGCTTCAGCTCCTGCTCGCGGGTCATGAGCAGGATGTCAAATGCCTTTCTTGCTTTTTCCCTGTCGTACTGCAACGGAAATGCCTTGGTCATTCACTGTCCTAAAACAGCGACGCGATATAATAGCAACGTGTCTGCAGTGCATGGCAAACAACATGCTGTCTTAAGGCAGTCCGACCGTTGAAAAAATCCACACACGCTATCCAACAAATCGTGCACAAGAAACCAGATCAAACAAAAACTTGGATGGAACATAATCCTTATTATTTGATGGCCAGAAGAACGAACTGTGTCTGGTTATTCAGACATGCATTCCTTTAACAGATCATTGGCCGTAACGATTTCAGCAATCTTGGTATGCACATTAATTCTTAACTTTCAAAGCGCTGAAGCAGAATGTCTAAGGGATGAAGACTGGCCAGAAAAACCGTGCTACGACTCTGGCACCCCTTCCAAATCCGAGTTAAAGCAAGTATGGGAGGAATATTACAAGTTGAAAGGAAAAGATTGGATGGAGATTAAAAAGGCAGAGATGGACAAGGCAGTAGAGAATAAAACGTTAAACACTTGGTTAGAAAGAGATTTTGGGAATAACTTTGCGAATCACAACGTCTATTCATACTATCTTGTAAACGACCAAGCTCCATCTAACATTAGTGATTTCTCATCCTCAGAAGAATTGGATTTGTACCAAAGATCTCAGTGGTATGTTAGTCCAGCTGGAATCTCTATCATAGGTGGATTGGCGATTGCAGGATCATTGGCTTCGTTTTATCTTTTTAGGAAAGCCAAACAAAAGTAATCTGAGATTAGACATACATGAAAAAGTAGTCATCTGGATAAAAGCTCAATAGAACCCTTCAACACCCACCTTGCAATGGCTGGAATGCTAGCACCCGTCGTAGCAGGGCTTGCAGCGGGCATCGGCTTTGTAGTGATATTCTCTTTATTGTATTATTCTGCCCCTGTTGCAGTTCACAATACTGGCCTAGAACCACAGATATTGCAGGAGCAGGCAATCAGGACTGCTGAGTCTGAAATAGCAAAGAACAGGTGGTACTTCAAGTACCCTGAAGGTAGCCCACTGTTTGTTTTGGATTTCAAGGACACTAACTACTACCCAGTTTCTGACTTTGTTCAGCTGCAAGATGGAAGGAAACTCCCACTCGTATTCCTTTATTCAAATGGAACCATCACCGATGTAAATGGCCAAATTTCTGATACTCTTGAGATATGCAAAAGAGAAAAGGGCTTTGGCTACTGCGAGTTTATCGATTCACTCCGCGGTGAACAGAGCGGTGCAAGAGGCTCCGGCAATCTGGCATACTTTGTCGGGCTTGACTGGTGGTCTTATACCCATCTCTTTGTAATCGATGCCATAGATGGCAGGCTGCTCAGCTCTACAATATACTTGAGGCCAATCCTCTACCAGGAAGACGTTGAAAGAGATTTGGAAATGTTGGGTAAGCCAAAGATAACCCGGGAACAGGCGCTATCAATAGTCGAGGACGACCTGAGAAAAAGGCATCCTGATTTTGATAAGATAGCAATGATACTGTACGACAATGAAGAGCGCATGATTACCATGGATGAATTTTGGTCAAGGAATCTGGACCTTCCGTTGATGTACATACATTCAAGCGGCACAATCATCTTTGTAGTAAATGGAACGCAGGCAGAAATGGGATACTATTGCGATTCTGCCAGGTATCCGTACTGCGGGTTCCAGCCTCCCTTTAACCTTGATTCCAAGGGCCGACTGGTTTACGGGATTGACATCCTATGGAATACAGGAAGCGCAATCTATGCCGTTGATGCTCTCAATGGAAAGATAGTGGATTCTTCATACCTGAGGGCGGAGGCGAGGCGGTAAGCTGGATCCAGGAATAATTATTCTCAGTTCTATAGCATGGGATGGAAGAATCACCGTACATGAAAAACCGCACTGCAATATGGTGAGCTGACCACCCAATTTCTAAATAGTGCACAGTTTTGCAATAACATAATACGCCTTCATATCTATGGATTACAAGAGATAAACACTCATACTGGATCGAAACTATTACTACTATTGCAACATAACCTTGGCGTGGGAATCTCGAGTGTCGCTTTAATCTCCTTTTTGCTTTTGACTCAATTGTACTTCAAGCCCGCATTCTCTATCGGTCCATATCCTTGTTATTTCTCTCTACATTTTGAAAAAACAATCTACAGCCAGGGTGACTTGGTAAACATCAGAGCAGAACATTGCAACCCAGAAGATAATTCTGACAAAGTGACACTGATAATAGCAGATCCAAGGAATCTAACCGAAGAGTCCTTCATATCCGGCGAGTATATTTCGAATAGCGACAATATTCTTTACACAGAAACAAAACAGGCAGTAAATGGGATGGTGAACTTTACATATCAAATACCCACAGATTCTGAGAACTATAGATATCTTGTTGCCATCAATCCCGGACAAATGGGCGGTTATGATTATGGCTTCTTTTTTACAAAACCAGGTGCAGATAAAATAGTCATCTCCGACGTACGAATCCTCAATCCAAAGGTCAAACAAGGCGAGAATCTGAACTTTGAGCTAAAGGTCACGGACGGACTTGGAAACCCACTTCCACTTCTGATAGTTCACGCTTCAACAGTTTACAATGACTGCAGTGGTCAGAGAGAAATTGAACAGCCAATAGCGCTAGGTGAAAAGTCAACTGATGAAAAACAACAATATACATCAAGTGGAAAAATGTATGGTTGGCTTCCCATACCCTTAGGTGTTGCCGGTAAATATGATCTTAAAATAAAGGCTACCACTGAAAACTACCCTATCAATAATGCATGGATAACAGCAGAGATTAAGGGATTAGAATTTGAAGTATCAGACGAAAGCGCCATCAAAGACGAGCTGAAACTGTTTGCTGATACAGAAAGACCGCTGAATCCTTCTAAACCCATACAATCACTTGTAATTTCATCCGATAACAAATCCTCGCATGCTGTTGACTGGGACGTATCTGGTTCTCCACCCGGTCTAAGCGGGCAACTAGCTCACAGCAAGTGTGTACCTGAAACACAAGAAATACCGGTAAAAGTAAAGCTTGAAAAACTAAGAATCAATCCAGATAATTATTCCAGGTCATATGTATTAGAAGAGGAGAACCCAGAATCCCTTTCACAATCATGCTTTACTGACTCGTCCTTGTGCGAAGTAGAACAAGAAATTTCTAACAAAGAATTTAAGACAACTCCAATTGATTTTTTTTATTTAGGTGATGAATTTATGCATTTGCCGCAACAAAGCCCAGGTGAATATCTTTTCACAGTCACTGAAAGCTACTAAGGTAAAGACTATTCAAATTTTGTTATAGCTAGAATACATAATTACAAGGCATACCCGATAAGCGCTGAAGGAAAGGATTTCACAGTTAATGTTGACGGGTGGTACTCTAGTCCAGGTCAATTGCAGTTCGACAAGGAAGCAAAGAAAATTGTTCTACAAGCAGATAGCCCGGATCCATTAAAGCGCATAGACATCTCCATACCTCATGAATTACTATATGGAAATTACAAGGTACTGGTAAATGGTGCTGAACAAGATCTGGAAAGCACTGGCAATATTAAGAAAATCGAAGGTTATACTTTATTCAGTATAAGATTAGACGAAGAAGCTAGCGCGATTGAAATAATGGGTACAACTGCTATTCCGGAATTTCCGTACTCGCTATTGATAGCAAGTATCGCAATTGCCGGGATGATTGGTTACTTTATAATTATCAAGGCTAGAAAATCTAGTAACTCGTCATAATACTGTTCTTAGATATCATAGTAAGCCAGCCAATCACCAATAACGTGGTACATAAAACCGCACTGAAAAATAGGCGTTGCCAGCCAGCTGCTACTGTACAAAAAATTACACACTTGTACAACAGCAATTTTTCAAACACCCAAATTGAGTCGGGAAGACCTGATTGGGCAAGTATTTAATGTTCCGTGTACAAGATTTATCACCCAGAACATGACACGTAGTACAGCAGTATTTGCAATCATTATCGTCGGTATCCTGCTATTGCCTTTGATTCACTCTGACGTCAATATCACTTATGCATTTGCAGTTGAGGATGATGTCCCCGTTGATTCTGCAGTAACATTCGAGCAGCAATTCCAAGTTGTTGAGGGTAGCTATAACGATGCAAAACATGGATTTAGTATAACGCTTCCTGAAAACCGGACGGGATTTCTCACACAGATTGGTTCTGAGGATGAAGACTATGTCACTATCCAGATCCATCCCGATTCTAATTTTACAAAAGAAACTTGCTGTATGCCAATAGATACCGCACCTGCAGTCATGTTATTTATGAATGCACCCTTGAGTACCTTATCAACGCCCGTTCCTTTCACAGGTGATGTTTTTGCAGCGTTTCAAGGATATAACATGGACCTGAAAATGGACCACCTTGACAGCAAAGAAGTATTGGTAGCCACCTTAATGTCAGAGAGAGACGATATTCCTGGTTACGACCTTGTAAAGCGAGTAGGCAAGTTTTACTTGATTAACAACGATGAAAGATTCATCAGCTATGGTTTGTGGGCTTCAGAAGAGAACTATCAAAAGTACATAAACGAGTTTGAAGCCTCTGCAAGAAGCATAGTACTTGATAATCCAAAACCAGTGAACCTGCGTTCCATATTTCACCAATATTCCATTCAAGACATGGTGGTGGAACTTGAAGACGGTACTGTTCTTCGCCCTGAAATTATAACACCCTCAATCGTAGAGTCGGTTGCCGTTAATGAAGAATCAAAAACATTCAAGATCAAAGTCAACGAACCTTCTAACGACAGCTTTTTGATGATAAATTCTAGAGACTTGCTTGCCGATCCCCATACTGTCACTTTGGATGGAAAACCAATAGAGAGCATGGTTTTAAGCAATGAAAGCGGAGAATATCTGATTGCATTCTATGATCAAGCAGGTAATCACGAAGTAGCCATAACAGGAACTGCTGTCATACCAGAATTCCCATATTCTGTCTTGATCTCTGCCATTGCCATTTCCGCCGTCATAGGCTGCTTTGCGATTGTCAGGGCTAGAAAACTTGGAAATCTGTGGTAAATATCTGCAACCTTCATAACGAATCGCGTAGTGAATCCAAGGACAGATCGTTGTACATAAAAATGTGCACTCCAATATAGAAAGATCAACAAGACGCGTGTTTGGACGAAAACTCAAAAGAAAGAATCACAGTTTATTCCTTGGCAGTGCGATCACCACTCTTCGCAAGTTTCATCATTGGAATGGGAGTCGTAATCCTGATTGTTTTCGTAATTTTGAATTATTATTTCAATCCACAGCCTACAAGAAACAAGATTCTCGTACTAGAGCAGCCGCCACTGGATGGCGCCAGTCGCATGAATGTAACACTGACCGACCAGGAGCTGGCAAGCATGAATTTGTTTAGCCAGGCAATGAATCAACTGAAACGAAATTCTGTATATGATGGATTGATGAAAGGCTCGGTGGAACTAACGGAAGACCAGGCTAAAGAAATAGACCAATTCTTTTATCAAAAATACGTTGACAAGTCCGGCGACGATCTAAAGGGCGGAAGGGGCTTTGACATGGCCAAAAGAAGCGATATGGGAATAGGATTTCTTGTTAATGGAACCTATTACGAATACTTCATAATAGAAAAGCAATAGTCAGATCGACTGGCAAGAAAAGATTGTAGAAGGTAATCATGATACAGAATACGCAGGTTACAATGCATCACAACCGTTATTGAACCTGCCGTTTCGCTAGACAGCTTTGAAGAATGAACACCGCGCTACATTAATGATTAAACTCTGCTTCTGGATACTGCCTTTAGCACAGAGAGGGCAAAGCCCTTCCTCCTTGAAGGAGCCAGAAATGCCGCCAGGTCTGTTGCCGTGACTATTCCCACGACCCGGTTCTGGCTGACTATGGGCAGCCTGCGTATCTTGTTTTTGGTCATTATCTCTGTGGCGTCCTCCACGTTCAGGTCCGGCCTGCCTACCACGAGCGGCTGCGAAGCAATATCCGCAAGTTTGATGTCTTGCAGCAAACCGCCTGTTGCCGCGGCCCTTCTGATTATGTCTCGCTCAGTGACAATGCCAAAGGGCTCCTCGGCTTTTGTAACAACGATGCATCCAATCTTTTTCTCCATCATAAGCACCGCTGCGTCAAGGGTGGTTTTTGAAACGTCAAGCGTGACAACGTTGCCGGTCATCACCCGTTCAATGCTTGCTGTGCACTGGTCCAGCCACAGCCGGAGGGCCTCGTCTTTTACCAGCCCGTCTACCACGCCTTGAACCCAGTCAACGTCCGCGTCAACCTGGTCGGCGATGGCTTCCACAGAAAGGTCCGAGTATCTGTAAAGGGCCGTGACTACCTCTGTCTTCCTGTCGTTATTGGTTGCCGATCCTGGCACGCTTGGGTCCATTGGAGTTTATTCGTGGCTGGCGTTATTAAGATACAAGTGTACACTGCACGCCAGTTTTAACAGCCGATCGACGTTCTGGTGCTGAAACGACGGGCTTCGGAGCCGCACTGGCCCGCGCATTCTAGGATGTACAACCCAAGGTCTGTCAGCCTGAACTTTCTGTTGCTCCAGAAATCGTAGTAATTCTGAGTAAGCTGTTCTACTACCTCCGGGCTTGGAGATGAAGCCAGTGCCTGCGGGTCAAACTCGACTATGCCATTTAAGTAGCAGTACCGGACGTCTTGCTTGGTCACGCCAAATTCTACAAGCTCCAGCGTTGAAAGGGACGCCACGTTCATAGTCGCCGCCACCTTGACAACCACAGGATCCTGCAGCAGACGCTTCAGAACGTCCTGGCTGGCCGGCAGACCGGTTTCATGCCTCCCAAATACAGGATCCGAGTTTACGGTCATTACGCGCTATACTTGTGCGATTGCTCAGTTAAGCAGTAGGTATACAGTGCATTGCATTTTTATGAAAAATCCGTGATCCGGGTCTGCACCTTTCTGTTCCGGTACAGCTGACTTTGCTTTGTCACCTCTGTCTTTGAAAGGGACAGTGACGAGCAGGCGTACGCCAGCGCCTTGTCCAGGCTTTCAAAGGTCTTGGCCGGCTTTTTCATGGCCTGCCGGACGCCTTCCCGTATCTGCCACACTCCTACCGGCATGACGTACTCTGGATGGATCTCCCGCAGCACAAGGCTGGCGGCCTTGCGCTTTCTCTGAAACAGGTGTTCGGCAACTGCCAGCCGGGCAGCAAAATACGCGCCGGCTATCGACGGGTAGTGGTCCAGGCCTCGGGCGTCCTCGTAATCGGAGCCGATGGCCATGCCGCCGTTGCCGGTAAACCATGTCTCTATCATCTCAAAATTCCAGACGCTGTCTGGAACCAGGATGACGGAATAATAGTTGGAAAGATGCGAGTACTGCCGGACTTCAAACAAGTCTATTGCCTGGGCCTCGTTTTCCTTTACCAGCCGGCTTGAGATCATGTCGTCAGTGGCAGTGATGCTCCAGCGCGTGGGCACCAGCTTGCGGTTCTTTTTCAGTCCTAGCATGCCGACGGAAAGCACGCGGTGGATCTGGCTTGACTCGACGCCCTTTCTGTAAAGCTGCATGATGGCGTCTGCAGCCTTTAGGTCGGAGTCATAGTACGCCTTTTCTATGCGGCGGTCTGCAGAAAGCGACGATGCCTTGAAACTTTTAATCGGCGCCGCAGGGCCAAAGGGCGCGACCTCGGTGTTCAGGTGTACCTCCTTTTCAAGTTCGGTGTCTGCAAGGGGCCTTTTTTCCAAGACTGCCTCAGAGTCTGCCGGCCTCTCAGACATGGCCAACTCCTGCAGGTTCTCAACGTAGCGGCCAGACGTCTCGTTGACCCGCACGCCCATAAACCCCCTGACAAGGGAAAGCCTGTAGCCGGCAATCTCATCCAGCGTCTTGCTCACCCACATCTCGGTCCTGTCCAGTATGGAGGTGTCGCCGTGCACCGGCGGGATCATGGGGCCCACGCTGACCTTTGGGTAGCCGTACCGGCCCACAAACACGGACGGCGGGCTTGATCCTTCGATGCTGTACATCGACAGCCTGGCGGCGTTGGCCTTGAGGTACTGGATCCAGTTGTTCTCAAGCCTTTTCCGTATCTCTGCCGCCGATTCGGGCACAGCCTACAAAACACGTGTCTGGTTATTTAGGATTGCACAGGTGCTGGCAACTTGCGAGATTTGGATTAATTTTTCTTCACGCATTTCTTTGAATAACCTGAAGCGTTTTCAGAACTATCAGAAATGAAGGCCTTAACGGTACAGTGAAAGTAACACGCGGCATCTGCTCTAAGGAATATGTACGGAAGATAATTGGGACGATGCAAACTTGTTTTCATTAGTGAGCATCCACATATTTGTATTATACCAATATGTATAATACAAATGTGTATAAGCTTAAATAGCGCAGACAGCCGTGTATCGGTGTATGAAAACGTTGCACGTTCCAACTGGTAAGAGAAGTACGAGAAGAAGGATGCCAGTTAAGATGGGAAAAAGAATATCGTCTGAAGATGGTTCACGAATTGGGCATATGCCACGATTGGACACTATCATGATGGTAGAAGAAACTATCAAACGTAACGAAGTATTCAATTCAAAGAATCATCTCTGGAGAAGCTTGCCAAAATCAATGCAGTATGGTACACTCCTGAAAACACTGGATTATCTAAAAAATAGCAATAAGATCATAATCGAAAAAGACGGGACGATTATCTGGACATTTGTCGATAGTCTGAAAGCAAGAAAGTCTCTGGAAGAGTCAAAACCACTTTAACTTGTTTTCTTGTTGTGGAAGATAAAATCGTACTCTGAGTGTGAGAGATAGTCTAAGAACTGGTAAATCTTGCTTTCACTATCTGTTCTGATTGTGTAAATCAGCCTGTCTGACTTGATATTGTGGACGTACAAGTTTGTTACGCCAAGCCTGCGGTATCTGTATGGATATGGTTTGTCTCTGATAAATCTCCCTTTGTTAATGTCTTTTTTCAAATCGGCAATGATATACGAATCTTGCGTTCATCGTCATCAGAAAGTTGTTCATAGAAGTCGTTGAAGACCTTGTGGCCTAGACCTCAAATGACTTAAACGGCAACAAGCATAGGAAAATACTTGTAGTTTTTTACCATATCGGTGGAAAAATTTTCAGCACCATCTCTCATGCCTCGAATCTCTCTTGTGTTATCAGAACCATGTCTCAACAATTTTAATTGTCACTAGTGATATCTATTTTGACCATGGGAAAATCTTATTTCTAGAATGTACGCGAGCGTACGTTTATAGCATTAGCCGTTTGCCTACTTGCTATCTCATAGCAGATGAACCCGATAGACAAGGCGGCCCTTGCATCCATCTTCTGCAGCAAGCTGGATCCTTCTGTTTCTGCATACGACAGGATGAGGGCCCGACTCCCCATAGACGGGACGTTTTTTGATGAAACCTTGAAAGGCCTTTCAAGTCTGGGGATGGTTGAAGACCAGCATCTGACGGATTTTGGCCGCGACGCGATAAAGGTGGTGCTTGTGGGCGGCGTTTTTGACCTGATACATCCGGGGCACATTCACACCCTCAAAGCAGCAAAGTCCTTGGGTGACGTCCTGGTGGTGGTAGTTGCCCGGACATCGACTGCCCTCAAGATAAAAAAGGACCGCAAGATCTACCATGACGAGAACCTGAGACGTGAGCTGGTCTCATCCATAAACTTTGTTGACCTGGCCATCATTGGCCGAGAGGGCACGCTCTACGATACTGTAGCGTACGTCAGGCCAAACATCATCGCCCTTGGGTACGACCAGGCGCACACGGAAAAGGACGTTGCAGAAAACTGCAAGAAACTGAACCTCAACGTTCAGGTGGTCCGGCTTTCAACTCCGATACCCGGATCGAAAAGCTCCCGGATAAAAGACGAGCTGGGCGAGAACATTTACGGCATCTGACCGACCAGAACCCGGACTTTGATCCTGTCGCCGTTTTTGATGCCTGCCAATTCCTTTATGGAGGTGGGGGCTATAACTTCCAGCATGCTGTCGTCGTAGTGCGTGCGTTCCAGCACCAGCACTGCGGCATTGCTCACCACGTTGTTTATGGTGGCCCGGTAGCATTTGACCCAGCCGTAGGTTCGCTGGCCGTCTGAGAAGCCGTCAACGAATATGGATGGATACCGGCCAAGGTCGCGCCTTGCATTCATAAAGACAGGATCGACCAGCCGCACGTTCAATGTCCCAGGATAAGGTTCAAAGCCCAGCTTTTCACGGAACTGCCGCCTGTAGCCGTCAAGGGACATGTAGTATGCGCCCTCGCCCATGCCGGAGACAACACTCCCTTCAAAATCTATGGACGTAGGGGCGGATTCCAGCGCCGACCTGAGTGATAAAAAGAGGCTGTGGATCTCGTCAAAGCCCTTGTCGGTGATCCGCACGGCAAATTTCTGGCCGCGTCTTACCCGCTCGATGTAGCCGGCAGTCTCCAGGTCCAAAAGGTGTTTTGATGCCGCCTGCTGCGAGCGGCCTATCTTGCTTCCAAGGTCTGCAGTGGTTACCTCGATAAAGTTGTGTCTGGCCCCGCTTTCAAGGAGCTGGACCATGGTGAGTATGTGCTGCAGCTTGATCTCTGGCATTTAGCTTACGATGCCTACGTCGCCAAATGTCCTGACCATCAGGTTTGCTGGCTTTCTGACCTCTGCTGTCCTGTGGCCGACGATGTACTCTATTCCGGCCTTGTCGGCGGCGTCAACCAGTCTCTGGGTGACGATGCCGTCAATGACTAGCATCTTGGCACCTTCGGCGCTGTCAAGCCTCTTGATGACCTCGGATACCGGTACTTTGAGCAGCTGCTTCATCGAGCCGTCCAGTATCACTGCCTCAAGGGTCTCGTTTATCTGCGGGAAGACGTCCTTGATGGCCGAGACTATCTCCGGGCTGTCGCTGACAGTAGGAGCAGGTGGTGCTGGCGGCGCTGCCGGCTGTTCAGGTGGCGGCTGGCGGTATTCTTCACGTTCACGGTATCTCTCGCGCTCACCCCTGTCCCGTCGCGGGTGCCTTCTCTCTGCCTGCATGGGTGGAACCTGCTGCTGGACTGGTGCCGGTGCGCCCTCTGTGACATAGGCGTCCTTCAGTATCTCGGATATCTCTAGCGGCGTGCACTCCTCCACTTCCCTGCCGGTCGGCGCGCGTAGGACCTTGTCTATCTTGACTACACCCTGCAACTCCTTGAGTATAAGGTCGCCGGCCCTGTCGCCGTCTAAGAAAGCAACGACTTTCTTGCCTTCGGTGAGTTTGACGACCGTCTCGTCTATCTTGGCGCCCTCTATGGCGATGGCGTTGTCGTAGCCTGCCCGAAGCAGGTTGATGACGTCGGCGCGGCCTTCGACAAGTATTATCCACTCTGAGTCAAAAACGCCGGTGCCGCATGCAAGCTGGGCCTTGTTGTAGGCGGTGAGCTTGTTAGGTTTGCTGGTATCGTAGACGTCTTTGAGCATCTCTTTGTTTTCGCTTATGGTCTTGGTGGCCCACTCCTGAACTATCTTCTTGGCCTTGTCGACGATGATCTTCTTTTTGATGGCCCGGATGTCGTCTATTTTTATCAGCTGGAACTTGGCTTGGAACGGACCTACCTTGTCTATGCTCTCTATGGCGGCGGCAATCAAGGCTGCGGTGGATATGTCTGTGCTCATGGGTATCAGGGCGTCTCCCCTGGCCATGCTGCCTCTTGTCTCGACGTTTACTTCTATCCTTCCGACCTTGGACACTTTTTGCAGTTCGTTGAGGTTCATCTCTGGACCGAGAAGCCCTTCGGTTTGTCCAAAAATTGCACCGATTATGTCGGCCTTCTCGACCAGCCCGTCAACTTCAAATTTTAACTTAACATGATACTTAACTATACCTGTGCTAGGCAATCTTGTTCATAACCTCGTAGTGTATTTTAGTTACTAAGGACACGTTTCAATTTCTTGAATATAAGTGCTTTTATGGTAATTGAGGCGCTGTCAGGTGTAAAAGTACAGATCCTTTCGCAGGCCAGAGTTTCCGGTCACCAGTGGCGCGTAGGTGGACAAATCCTCGACGTGTCGGACCTTTCCCTTGGTTATGCGGGCCAGCTCGTTTTTGTAGAACAGGCTGACATCGTTCTGCCTTGACTGCAGCTGCGAGAAAAGCCTGCTTGTCAAATACTTGCCGGTCTTGTCCATGTCCAGAAGGAGGATGATCTTTCTGCCCATGTCGCCGTGGCTGTCTACAAAGTCCACAATACCCTTGTGGTTGTGAAACACCACAGGGCTGCCGGTAAAGCCAATCCTGGACAGGGCGTCAGCATCGCGCCGTCCTTCGACTACCACCAGCGAGCCCTTCTCGGATTCCTCATTGAGCATGTCTACAAAGGTTCTCAGCCCTTCGATTACTCTGTCTGAAGCTGAAAAATCCATGGCAAGCGTACATGGGTTAAAAGAACGATTTAATACTTTTGGCCTGAAAGCGGTGGCAAATAAATACGACTTCTGCACCTCCAAGGCTGCTTGAAAAAAGTGCTGTCCATCCAGAACATCACCTGCGAGACCCTTGGCAGTCTGGAAAAGCTATTCAAGTCCGACGGCTTTGAGATACAAAACATCAACGCACAAAATGATTCAATACCAGAAAAGTCTGAGGGTTATTCGGCCATAATCGTGCTTGGGGGGCCGATGGCCGTCTACGACCGCCTGCCGCACCTGCAAAGGGAGCAGGCCCTCATACGCGATGCGGTGGAAAACAACGTGCCGGTCCTAGGCATATGCCTTGGCTCGCAACTGATAGCACAGGCCACCGGCGGCAGAGTCTTTAAAGGCAGTAAAAAGGAGATAGGCTGGCACGATGTCTCTGTCTCGCCGGCCGGCAAAAACGGCCTGTTCACTGGAATAGAAAAGATGCGGGTCTTTCAGTGGCACGGCGACACCTACGAGCTTCCGGCAACTGCAGAGGTACTGGCGTATTCTGACCTCTATCCCCAGGCTTTCAGGGTGGGAAGCGCCATAGGCATACAGTTCCACCTTGAAGTAGACGATCGCCTTATCCGGAGCTGGTTAAAGGAGTACGATGGCGAGGTCAAATCGGAAGGGATCGACTCTCAAAAGATACTGCCCAAAGCCGGCGATATTGAGCAACTATCAGAAATGTGTAGTCGGGTCTACAGAAACTTTGCAAAGATGATCAGGTGACCTAAATCCGTCAAAAAGATACTAACAACGCAAATGGCCAAAACGGTCAACAGCACACAGACATGATCCTTTGCGATGGCAAGGAATACACCTTCAAGATTCACGAATCTGAGCAAGGCGGCTACCGGGCCAAATGCAACGAACTTCTAGAAGCGATAACTTAGGCAAAGTCCCTAGACGAGCTGGCAAAGAATATGCAAGAAGTGTTGACTTTGGTACTCCGGCCCATGCCTTCCCACGTAAGGAAGAAACCATAGCTGGCGCGTAGCCCGGGTTCGTAGGTATGGATTTATCAAGGCAGTCACATGAAGTTTGTAAATTTAGATGGGTGGATACGCTGGATGTGGGAACATTGAAATCGATACTAGATCAGGCCGGTATAACTCGAGAACATTTTTTGAAAGCACTATGAGGACTTTTTTCTGACTATTGCTTGATGTATATTGTATTATAGCAATTCACCGCTATCTTTAAAAGAAGCTTGAGGGGCCTTTTTCCTCGATTAAGATGGCCAGTAAAAAGGTCCAAAAGATTTTTGACGAGGTTTTATCAACAAAGGAAAAAGTAATCACTGAAGAGTTGGCTAAACAGGTTTTGACGGAATATGGAGTCAAGGTTCCGCCCTATGCGCTGGTGACCGGCAGCACCGCTGCCCGAAAGGAGGCCAGAAAGATAGGCCTGCCAGTGGTAGCAAAGATAGTCTCGCCCCAGATCCTGCACAAGACCGATGTCAAGGGTGTCAAGGTCGGCCTGAACAGCGATGCAGCAGTCAAGGAGGCCTTTGATGACATGTACGGCAGGCTTTCCAAGAAATACGACGTCAAGGGTGTCCTGCTTGAAAAGATGGTCCCGCCGGGAGCAGAGCTCATAGTCGGACTGCAGAACGACCCGCAGTTTGGCCCCATCATCATGGTAGGAATCGGCGGCATCTACACCGAGGTGTTCAAGGACGTTGCATTCCGCGTGCTTCCAATAACCAAGGCCGACGCGCTTTCCATGCTCGACGAGCTGAAGGGCAAGAAGATACTGGAAGGCTTCCGCGGCACCGCGCCCATAAGCCGGGACATGATGGCCAGGGCCCTGGTAAACATCGGCAAGCTGGGAACAGAGATGGCCCAGTACTACGATAGCATCGACTTTAATCCTGTCATATTCTACCCCAAGGACTATTACGTCGTTGACGCCAAGATCCTGCTGCGCGAAAAGCAGGACCCTGCCGCCATCTCAAAGGCAGAGCCCGACTCGTCGTTTATGGATACTTTCTTCAACGCCAAGTCCATCGCCCTGATTGGCGCGTCGCCGGAGGCCGGCAAGGTTGGAAACTCGGTCCTTGAAAGCCTTGTCAAGCACGATTACAAGGGCAAGGTTTTCCCCGTCAACGCCAAGGGATATCCTGAGATCATGGGGATCAAGGCGTACAAGAGCCTTGACGAGATAGACGAGCCCGTGGACCTGGTGGTCGTAACAGTAGACCTGCGATTCGTGCCGGACCTGCTCAAGTCGGCGGCAAAGAAGAACATCCACAACTTTGTGGTCATCTCCGGCGGAGGAAAGGAGCTTGGAGGCGAGCGTGCGGCCATCGAGGCGCAAGTAAAAGAGCTCTCAAAGGAGCTGAAGATAAGGATCATCGGTCCAAACTGCATCGGCATGTTCAACGGCCAGAACCGGCTGGACTGCGCGTTCCAGGGCCATGCAAGGATGATAAGGCCAAAGAACGGCACCGTTGCTTTCCTTTCGCAGAGTGGAACCGTGGGCATCGCGTTCATGGAGACCGCGGATTCCTTTGGCATGAGCAAGATGATCTCGTACGGCAACCGCTCTGACGTGGACGAGGCCGACATGATCTGGTACCTGTCTGAGGACCCGGAGACAAAGGTCATCGGCCTGTACGTCGAGGGTCTTGGCGACGGCCGCAAGTTCATGAACACTGCCAAGCGCGTCATCGAGGAAAGAAAGAAGCCCATAGTGGTGTTCAAAAACGGCCGGACTGCCCGCGGAGCCAAGCAGGCTGCTTCTCACACAGGATCGCTGGGAGGCTCCTTTGGCGTGGTCAAGGGCGCACTGGAACAGGCAGGCATAATTTCAGTAGACAGTTACGAGGAGATGACAAGCGCGCTCAAGGCGCTCAACTGGCAGCCCACCCCCAAGGGCAGCAGGGTGGCCCTGGTCACAAACGGCGCTGGCCCCATAATTGCGGCCATTGACAACTTTGAGCGTCTCGGGCTGCAGGTTGCCGAGCTCTCGGCGCAGACCAAGAAGGCCTTCAAGGAGCACTACCCGCCGACCTATGTCATCGGAAACCCCTGTGACATCACCGGCTCGGCCAACGCCGACGACTATCGGTTTGCAATCCAGGCGTTCATGGATGACCCCAACGTGGACATCATCATGCCCTGGTTCGTGTTCCAGGACGACCCGCTGGAAGAGACCATCGTCGATGTGCTGGCCAGCTTCCAGAAGGAGAAGAAAAAGCCGATACTCATCGGTGCCATGGGCGGGCCGTTTACAAAGAACATATCCAAGAGGATAGAGGACGCCAACGTGCCAGTCTATCTTTCCGTCATAGAATGGGTGACGGCCGCCGGCGCGCTGGCCAAGTGGGCCAAGGTATCCGGCGAGGCCAAGTAACCTCCTTTCTTTTCTTTTGATTTAAATTATCTATCTTTGTAACCAGTGCCGTTGGAAAATTCCGCCCTTTACACTCGGCGGGCGTTTGGAATCCTTTTTGTTGCCGTATCGGTAGCCGTCGGTGCTGGCTCTGTCCTTTCTGAAATCGCATACATCAACAATTTGCCGGTTTACTACTATGCAGTGATCTGGATAGGGTCTTTTGGCGCTGCGTTTGCTACAGCCGGACCGCGGTTTAGAAAAGCCGTGCCGGCCATCCGCGGCAGGATGAAAAACAGCATCAAGTGGTCGCCGGCTGCAAAGGCGTTAAACGGAATCTCCTGGGCCGGGCCCTTTGCAAGCATCGCCGCATTTCCTGCTCTGTACCAATACCTGATACTTCTTGGAATCGGCCTTGGCAACCTGTCCACTTATGTCATGATGAAAAAGTACAGCGGCCTTGACAACCGCGAGCAGCTGATTGTCGGTGCAATATCATTGGTCGCGCTTCCAGTTGCAGTCATCATAGACAGCTCGCTTTTTGTAACCCATCAAGATATTGCGGTGATGTTGTCCAGAATACTGATTGCAATTTCTTATGCAGCAGGCGGCGCGTTCGCACTTTTGACAAGAAAGTAAGCGGGCCCGGTGGGCTTCGATCCCACGACTTCCGGCTGTCTTCATCGAGAATTTAGAAGGCAGGCGCTCTATCCATGCTGAGCTACGAGCCCGCAGCTAAAGAAAGGCCAATCCGCCCTTTATAAAATGTTTTTGAGCATTTGCTCATCTGCAAATAGCACTGCATGTAATTAGTACATTTGCCAAATGTACCATAAGTCCTAATATCCAAAACGTCCAACTCTTGGTCAGGACCTTGTTCATCGGCACGGGGGCATCTGTGGAAATGCCCTCTGCCTCAATTTTTCTGGCTTTTTGCTGTATAGTTTAGCTGGACCGGGCCTTGAGCCACTGGCCAACCTTTGGAAGCACGTTGTTCTGCGAGTACGAGCTGGCTATGAGGCCGACGTGGCCAGTGTGGAACCTCATCAATCTCTTGTCGGTGCTGGATACCGCGTCGTTGAGGGGCACGCTGCATTCTGGCGACACCAGGTGGTCCTCGTCGGCAACGATGTTCAAAAGCGGGACAGTTATCTTGGACAGGTCCACCAGCTTGTCTCCAAGCATGAGCTCGTTTTTCACCAGCAGGTTGTCCTTGTAAATGTCGTTGATCCACTGCTTGAAGGCCGAGCCTGCAATGGCCGGCGTGTCATACAGCCACTTCTCAATGCGCAAAAAGTTGCCCACAAACGAATCGTTGTCGATATTCTGCACCAGGTTAAAGTACTTGGCAAGGCCCTGCTTGAAGGGCTTCAAAGCCGCGTAGCAAGCGTACAGTTGTTCTGGCGGCAGGTTTCCAATGGTTGCAAGCATCTTTTCGACATCCATGTTCCGGGCCATGTTTCCGATGACCGTCGAGTCCTTGGACGTGTCGACTACCGGGGCTATGAGCGCCAGGTTGCGCACCTTCTTCTGGTGAAGCGATGTGTACATCGTAGACATGGTCGCGCCCATGCAGTAGCCGTGCAGTGTAAGCTGGTCTACCTTGGTCTTCTTTAATACAAAATCAACGCAGTCGTCGATGTACGTATTGACATAGTCGTCAAACGAAACGTACTTGTCCACCACGGACGGGTCCTTCCAGTTAATCAGGTAAACGTCAAACCCTTGAGAAAGCAGGCTTCTAATCCAGCTCTTGTCTGGCTGCAGGTCCAGCACGTAGGACTTGTTTATCAGCGCATAAACCGTCAGTATCGGTACCTTGGCCGTGTTTGAGACCATGGGCCTGTAATGCAACAACTGGTATGCCCGCGTCTCGGCAACTACCTCGTGGGGAGTCTGGCCAACTTCGACGGATCCTGCGTTATGCAGGATTTCACGGGTCTTTTCCAGCTTGCGGTAGGCTTCCTTCGCTTCATTGATTGTCTCCGCCAGTGGTTTTTTTGCAGAGACCGGCTGATCCGGCGCTGCGGATCCCTGTGTCTCTGGTTTTGGCAAGGGTTCTAGTTGCGTCATGGCACTTCTTTCTTCTCCAGATCCCGTACGCGTCTTTTAAGTTCGTGTAGGTCCTTGAGGATCTCGTCCATCTCAGACCTGGTCGGCAGGTTCAGCGCCTTAAAGTTGCGCTCGATGATGTTTTGAAATCCCTTGGACATGTCCAGCTGGTTTGAGAAGACCTTGCCATAGACCCGGGAAAACTCTGCCGAAGAAAACAGGTCAGTAAAGGCATTTTCAAAATTCTCGATCATCACCCTTCTGTAGGCCTCAAAATCATCCTTTGTAAGAAACTGCTTGGGCGCTTTTTCCGCGGTCTCCTTGGAGGCCTTGGCGTAGGTGGCGTTTATCATCGACCAGTACTGGTCAAGGCTGGTCCTCATGTCCGACATGACCTTTCCTAGGTTGATGAACTCGTTGGCAAACTCGCCAAACTCCTTGGAAAAGGCATACATGGGGCCTATGGTTGGGAGTTTCATACTCTCGGCCCAGATGCTGAGCATCTTATTGAATTGCTCCGGATTGAATTGATTATTATCTGCCATAAACAACACTTCTATTACTGACTAGCATTATTTCTCCGCCGTGTTATTATAGTTTTATTATGAAAGAACTGTATTATTCTTCATGATGTGTTGTAAATATTATATGCGGATTTGTAATATTAGCACCCTTATACGATTGCAGAATGCTTACGATGTAGCCTGGGACGAAAATTTATGTTCTCTGAAACAGAGCCGGTTAGATTAAATGCCATTGTTGTTCGTTGATGTTTATGAGTTATTTCATCTGCCCGGAATGCGGCAAGAAACTGCCCATAGGATGCTCAGTCTGGAAGAAAGGTCAGGTACATAAAATCCATGCGATGGTAGATGAACTGAACGCCGGTCAGACTGCCAAGTCCGATGGAATCATGGCAAGGGGTTCTGCAAAAGCCGAAGACCGACCGATGTCTTAATCATCTTTTTTAGACCGCGTTTGCTGCTATACCACCGATGCCTGAGATGCTTGTGTGCGGCGTGGTAAACTGGGACGTCACGCTGTTTGCAGAAAACCTTCCCCGTCCAGGCGAGGAGGTGCGGGTTGGCCGGGTTATCGCCGTTCCCGGCGGCAAGGGCGGCAACACCGCCGTGGCAGCTGCCAGAATCCTGGGTCCAGCCAAGGTGGGATTAGTGGCCATGCTTGGCTACGACGACATAGCAGACCGGCAGATAAAGATCCTTGAAAATGAAGGCGTCGATACTTCGTGCATAATGAAGCAAGAGGGGGTTGTCTCCGGCCAAGCCTATGTACTGGTTGACAGCACGGGTGAAGACATGATCCTCACCCACGCAGAAGCAAACAAGATGATGACTGCAAAGCATGTGACAGGCGAGCCTGTGGTGTCTGCAATCAAGCAGTCAAGCATGATGATCATAATAGATCCGCCCCTTGAAGTTGCCGCCGCGCTGGCCGAGCAGGGCAGAAAAAACAACAAGACCGTGATATGGTCGCCGGCCCTCCTTTCCCAGCATGGGTTTTCGGTTCTATCCCGGCACATGGATAACGTTGATTACTTGATACTAAACGAGCATGAGGCCATGATGCTAGCAGGCGCAGACGACGGCCAGAACGCGTGTGCAGAACTTTCTCGCCGGCTTGGTGGAAAAAAGGTTGTCACCACCCGGGGAAAGGCCGGCTGCGTGTTCTGCTGGGACGGCAAAAAAGCATTGGTACCGACCATGGATCTGAGTTCATTTGGCCTGAAAACCATCAGTACCGTGGGTGCCGGCGACACGTTTGTGGGGGCCTTTGCCGCATTCAGGCTCCGGGGGCTAGATGATGTCGATTCCATCTTTATGGCAAGCATCGCGGCGGCCCTGAAAACCACCAGAGAAGAGACAAGGGCAAGCCCGACCGGCGAGGAGATCAAGCGTTACGCAGACGACGAGCGCACGATTTTGCTTCGCCGCAGGATAACCATCACCTGAGGCCGTCAACTAAAAGCTCCTTAAACCTGACGCTGTCAACCTTTTTGCAGACAAGAACATTTCCTCTGTCTGACGGGGTGACGATGCACCTTCCTCTTGTTGCCTTTGAGCAGTCCACCCTGACGCTGCACCTTTCAGTCTCAAAGATATCCGAGTAAAGAAGTGAGAACAAAGCAAACACGTCGTGCAGGTTGAATTGCGAATATCTGCTTACAGGATGTTGAAGGATTCTGCAGGCCAGATCCGCCGGCCTGCTCCTGAAAGAGCGTATTGCGGCAAGCATGTCTGCATCCACTGCACAAGCCGGGTCGCCGGTAACGTCAAGGCCCGAAGAAACAATGGCCCTGCCGTCTTTCATGACGATGCCAGCCGCCTCCGGATCGCAGTAAAAATTAAACTCGGCGTACTTGGTGACATTTCCTCCTACCAGCGGGTCGTACACGCCGCCCATGACAAAGACCCGGTCAAGCCTTGCTACCAGGGACGGCTCTCTTTTAAAAAGCAGGGCAACATTGGTGAGGGGGCCGGTTGCCACCATGGAGAGCTCTTTGCGTCTGTGGGTCTTTATCAGGTCAACAAGCATCTCAACTACCCCAGTCTTTTCCGGCCTCTGCCGTGGCGCCGGGAGATGGGAATTGCCGAGGCCGTCTGAGCCGTGTATGCTTTCTGCATGGACTGGCCTCCTGCCGCCAAGAGGCCGGCTGGCACCCATGTACACAGGAGCGTGTTTTTCGCTTGCCTGCACTATCTTGAGGGCGTTGGCCGTGGCCTTGCGGAGGCTGACGTTTCCGCTTACAGTCGTGACTGCTAGCACTTCCAGCTGGGGGTTGTGAAGCGCCAGCAGGAGAGCTATCGAGTCGTCGACCCCCGGATCCATGTCAAGCACGACCTTCACATGATCCGGAAACTGCCGGTTGCATAAATCGCTATCCTGGCATGTTTGTCATCCAAACTTTTTGCTGGCCTTTTCAAGCATCTCTTGCTCTGTCTGGCTTCCCTTGATGCAGTCTAGAAGATGCATCCCCAGTTTGGAAAGGCGCACCTTGCTGTTGAGGAATTGGTAAAAGTACGTGTCCCCAGAAACCATCAATCCTTCCAATGGGGTCTCCGTCTTTACATTCTTGTCAATCTCTATGATTTCGTTTATGAGGGCGTGGTTGACATCCCTTCTTGTTAGGCCATACTCCAGCAGCTCAAGGATCGAAAGGCTGGCAATGTCAAGAACCGCTACCAGCCTAACAACCGCCGGGTCTTTTAACAGCCTTGTGACGACCGCTAGGTCTGCCGGCTTTTGCTTGGCCACACCTGTAGATGGACCACATCATCTAAAAGATGTCGGTGATGGTAAAAGCCCTGCCCAAGAATTCTAAGGGTCTGCCACCAGGCAGGGCAAGCCGGTAGTCTATCTGCCAAAGCCACCTGAACGGCGGTTGATTATAACCAGTAGGTGTACAATGCCTTGCATCTGCCATTAATAAGACGATGTGCCATCGCCGTCCATGAAAGCCACGCTTCTTGCGGCCATGATGTTGATACCCGTATCTGCATCCGGCCAGCCAGCGGGAAGTGAGATAAGCGGACGTTACCATGATCCAGAGACTGGCGTTACCCTGATCTTCCCAGACGGCTGGAGGGGAACCATGCTTTTTGGCCAGCCGGTTGTAAGCCCTCACGGAGTGGATCTAAAGCAAGACATCAGTGTATCGATGAGGGTGGTTTCTTCTCCCCGTTCTTCTATATTTGACATGCATGCAGACCCAAGACCGTGTGAGCAGTTGCTAAGCGAATACACAAGGCTAAACGACATGAACGCACTTCACGTCATCAAGCAATGCGACAACATCAAGTCCGATGTGTTCATGGTGCTGACCCGCGAACATTTGATTGGAGTCAACTTTTCCGCACCGCAGCAGGATTATGACAGATACCTTGCAGAATTTATGCAATCCACCACCACGCTAGAGATAGACAACGCCGATGACCTCATGTCCGTGATGATATCCGGTTTTGGTCTGAAGACCCAGGTATTTGAAACTGCAGCCAGCGGCGGCATGGCTGAGGTCAAGATTATCAGTTCATCAGACATATCTGACCTGCAGTTTATGGCAGATGAAAAGCGTATATCCTTTCGGCAAGCCGAAAGCCAGATACCCGGTTCCATCGCGCTGGTCTCGATTCAGAACGTGCTTGAGGGACCGTTCGCGGTTTTTGTTGACGGCAAGCCCGCAAAGCACATCGTCATACAAGACAGAATAGCCAGCGAAACCCTGGTCCACATCTATTCTGACAGCAGGGCGCACAACATATCGATCGTGGGGGCGAAAGTTGTTCCAGAATTCCCACTTGCGTTTCTTGTGCTGGCAGCATCGATTGGCATCGTTGCTATTATGCGCAAGTGACCCGATTTCCGACTACAAAGAAAGATATGGTGTTAGTTTATGGTAACGATGTTGCTTTGGACTGGTGTTAGCACCGTGACGGGGTCGATAAAGCCAGATATCAGAAATGTCCTTAACTCGTATTCGCCGGCGCTTTCGGGAGTCCAGGATATGCCCAGCTCTGACTCGCCATCTGGCGGCAGGTTTCCAAACTGGAACTGAAGGTAAACGGTCACTCCCTGCGAGTCACGCACTTCCATGAGCGCGACATAGGACACAGAGTCGGAGGATTCGTTTGTGTTGGTTGTAGACAGGATAACCAGGCTGCCGGCTTCTCCTGCTTCCAGCGTCCGCCCAAGGGAGTCTTTTATCACCGGCTTGGTCTGCGAGACAGAGTCTTGAGCGTATGCCGGCAAGGCAAAAACCGATGCAAACAGTGCTGCTGCAATTATAGTGGAGTATATCTTGATTTTGCTGGTCAATGCAGTTCTCCATAAGAACAGGTACAATTTAAACTTGCTACGATCTGGAATATGACCTGCATAGTTTCTGTACATGGAAACTGCACTCATGGCGTGTGCATACCCTTATGAACCGGTCGTCATTTTTGAGTAAACATGATGAGTAGATACGCCGTCCTTGCCGTCATGGCCTTGCTGGTAATTCCTGTTTCCTCCGCATTTGCAGAAGACGAAGGCGGTTCCAAGCTGGGACCAATTCCCAACCTCTCTGGGCAGTACGAAAACCCGGAGGCAGAATTCAAGATCGTTTTTCCAGAAGGCTGGACCGGTGTTCAAACTTACGGCGGATTTGTTGTCGTAAGCCCGGAAGGCGCGACGCTTGACTTTAACGTAAGGCAAGACGTGGCCATGTCTATCCTGCCCTTAAGCAGGGTGGCCTACACTGATTCTCTTACAAAATACAACCCTGCACCGGTCGACGAGGACCGTGCGATATGCAGCATCACCGATGCATCCTATACCACCATAAACCAGGTCAACGTGAGAAAATCCATACAGCAATGCGACGAGCGGAGCGTTTACCAGAAATCCTACACCGTTGAGATAATTACCGACAAGAATTACATAGCGGTTGTCATGTCAGCCAAGACTGCCGACCTTTATGACAAGAATGTTGCAGCATTTGAAAAGTCCCTTGAAAGCATCGAGGTCAAGGGTGCCCAGGATTTCCGCAGCTCAGAGTCTTCACTTTTGCAGCTGCAGGATGCATATCCTGTAGTAACATTGAACGAGAAAAAGACAGACGTTTCGATAAACAGCAACGTTTCGGTTACAGAATTTGGCTTTGACGAGCAGAAAAAGCAGGTCTCATTTCACATCGAAGGAAAGAAGGACACCCGCAGCATAATGATTGTAGAGATAAGCAAGGTTCTTGAGGGCCCCTTTACCGTTCTGGTTGATGGAAAACCTTCAACCACGTTTGCGGCGATAAGTAGCGGAGACGCCCAATTCCTGCGTGTGTATTTTGATGACGCATCGCACGATGTGACAGTGATAGGTACAAAGGTGGTTCCGGAATTTCCGATGGTCCTAGTTGGCGTGCTTGCCTCTGTCATGGGCGCCGCGATACTTTTGAGCCGGAAATTCGGCCAGCGGGCCTAGGCCTTTTTTTGTAATAGGCAAAGTACCGGCGCAGGCTTTTTGTGTACGGCTCTATCATCTGGAATATCTCCTCGTTTTCCTCCTCTGTCAGCGTTCGCTTGTGCCTTTCAAGCATCAAGCCCTCTGCAAGGCCGGTGTAGTAGCCGGCCCTCTGCCCGTACAGAAAATCGTAGGCGCTGCTGCACTTCCAAACCTTCTTTAGTTTTGGCACGCGCTCCTTTGGAACCTTTGGTGCTGCCAGGTCGTTTTCTATAACACGCTGTACCATTTTTCTGACGTCGTTGTCAAGGGGCAATTGGAACCGTATGCAGGGCGGGCAAAAAACCGTTTCTGAATCTCCCCGCGCAGATTTTTCAACATACTAAATATGCCGGCCACAACGCCTGCGTTCAGCTGTTCTTTCTAGATGAGGTCGCTGATCCACTTGCGGCATCACCTGGTCCTTCGCATGAATCGTTTTCAATCGCATCTTGGACAAGAGAGACATACTGAATCATGGATTTTTCCAATCTTTCCACCTTTGCCTGGAAATTAGCCGGATCGTTTCTTGCACCGTCTGCCGCTTCTGCAAACCGCAGCGAGTACAGTTTGTAGATCATCTGGATCTGCGCCAGGTTCCCAAGGGCTTTGGCCGCGGTTTCTGAGATACGTTTCTGCTGATTTGTAAAAAATATGGAGACAATCGAGCTAAGGCTCATACCCCCAGTTATCACACTCAATTCACTCATACCGCCTTTTTCAAAAGTAAAGTATATGGAAACCCCAAAAAGCACTAGCCCCATCCCCATGAGAATGTAACTTATCTTGTTCGTGCTGATGTATGCCCGCTGTACGAACCCTATTGTGCTGTAAAAGCTCTTGTCCATGTCTCGCCAAGTGCCTCTTGCCTCATCAATACAGGAGGTACGCTCTGCAACTTTCCTAATGGAAAGTCTGCCCAAAAGCGAGCGGCGTCTTTTGTCTGGTTGCCTTTCATGCAATCCGTTGCCATCATGTTTTAGCGATTGCATGTTTTAATTTTGGTCGATACAGGATATTAGACTTGGTAAAAACCCAGTCCTACGTATCAGATTCTACACATAAGCATTCTATATGATCCTGATGTGTATTGTCTTATTATTACATAACTTAGTACCTGTCCGGCCTTCAGCATCTTGCCTTCGTTGGCAAGCTCGATTATCGAGTTTCTTTCCAGAGTGTTCCTGTCCTGATACTGGTTGTAGTTCTTTGAAACCTGTTTTGTGAAAACCAGATCCTCGATGGACACCCTGCCTTCTTTTAACAGCGACGCATGTCTTTCAAACACATCCTTGACTTCCGGAATCAATGCCTCGACCTCGGCAACGTTCCGGCCTTTGGCCATTATCTTCAATGCTTCCTGTTGAACAGCTCGCGGTCTTCTTTTCGCAGGCTGTCGGCAAACCCCTTCCAGGATTCTATTTCTTTAGACAGGATGTCGTCTGGAAACAAGCTCATGCCCGGGCAGCCCGAAGTTTCTCTGCAATTCCGATCAGCTGCTTGTAGTTGTGAAAGACCATGGCCATGAAGACAGGTTTGACAGAATACGAGTAGGCCGAGATGTAAAGGCGCGAATTATCAAACATTTCATCAAATACCTTTCTGTCTTCTTTGCTCAATTTGCGGCGGAAATTCTTCCATTCAAGTTCTTCAAGCCCGTGGAACAGACGAAAAGAAGGTATGGTTCTTCCCATGCAAGGTCACCGTTGCTTTACTGCAAGCAACTCTGATTCAGACAGAGATAGATCCCTTGTCTGGCGGTTATGGTGCAGCCTCAGGTAGGGCCGCCCCATAACTGCATGGGTCTCGACACGTACATCGAACCGCGGCAGAACCTCGCGGTAGGCAAGTTCTCTTGCAGACACCGCGACTATGACATCGCCGGCAACCCTGTCCACGGCGCCGGCGATCTCTGATAACAAGCGTTTGGCTTTCCTGCCATCGATATTTTGGTCCTGAACAAACAGGGACAGCAATTCAGAGATCACCACGACTTTTGGATTGAATCGCTTGATAGCTTTTGGAAGCTCGTATGTGAGCAGTCCTGCCAGCTGGTGAACGGTAAAGGCCCTGCTCACCACCACGCTCTGCAATACTTTGTTTGCGTTCAGGCCGTACTGCCTTGCAAAGTTGACAGCCCGGTAATGGTCCGAGCTGTTGCCACCGTCGATAAACAACACACAGGAAGAGCCCAGCCCCCCATGCCTTGCCGGAATCAGGGCGCGCACGCACAACCTCGAGACAAGAATGCCGGCATATTTGCCAATGATGCAGATCCGGTCGCCGGATCCAAGACGGAAAAAAGAATCCATCTTTTCGATGCCAAAGGACAGCCTGCTGCTGATTTCATGCGCCGTCTGAAAATTTGGAAAAGGTTGTTTGTCCCTGCCGTTGACCTGCAACCGCTCTCTCAGGCTTTCTATCAGCAGAGACCCGCACGACGGGCATTCTTCAGTAGTTGAAATGCAGTTTATCGGGCTACGCGTCTCTTTTAGAACAGCGTTGCATCTGGAGCAGAAATATTGCAATATCCTGACGGTTTTAGAATCATACCGGTTACGTGTGCTGTAAGCCATTTAGATGGCAAGGTTCAAGCCTGGCGATATAACCCAAGCAGTACCAAAGAGGGAGGGGGTCGCCCGCAAACTATTCATTCAAAGTAGTCCAGCTCTTCAGAATCGTCGTTTTCTTCCATTTCGCCGGTTACCTCCGGTGCTGCCACCGGCCTTCTTTCCAGGTTTGCGTTAAGCCTCTTCAGTTCGGCCAGTATCTCTCGCAGGACTGCCAGCTGCTCTTCCTCTATGCCGGGTTTCTTTTTTGATACCATGCCTTGCCTTCTAGCCGTACCTTTTTTCCAGACCCATGTATTTTTGCAGATCTACAAACTTGTTAAAATCCTTGAACTGGACCATCATCCTGCGGGTCTTGCTGGTGGCCCCCGTCTTCTTTAGTTCGGTGAAAACTTCCCGCATGGCGTAGGTTGCGCTGTACAGGCCGGAAAGCGGAAACACTGCTATTCGGTATCCAAGCTTGAGAAGATCTCTGGCCGGCAGGTTTGGGGTGACACCGTCCTCTATCATGTTGGCAACAAGCGGCGCGTCTATCTCGTCTGCAACCCGCTTCAGCTCTTCGATGGTCCTTGGCGCCTCGACAAACACGACGTCGGCCCCGGCCTTTCTGTAGGCCTTGCCCCTTTCTATGGCCTCTTCAAGACCAAGCGGGGCCCTTGCATCGGTCCGGGCAACTATGATAAAGTCCTTGCTTTTCCTTGCCTCAAGGGCGGCCTTGAGCTTTGGCAGATAGTCGTCCTTTGGTATGACGTCCTTTCCCACCATGTGACCGCACCTTTTGGGCCAGATCTGATCTTCAAGGAATATGCCTGCCGCGCCCAGGCTTTCCAGGTCCTGCACAAGACGCCAGACGTTGAGGGGGTTGCCGTACCCCGTGTCTGCGTCCACCAGCACAGGAACCTGCACTGCCCGTATTATCCGGCGGGCGTTGTCAACGGTTTCCCCTGCATTGAGGAATCCAAAATCTGGCATACCCAAAAGCGCAGCGGAAGACCCGTAGCCGGTCTGGAACATCGCTTCAAAGCCGACCTGCTCGGCTATCCTGGCGCTCAGCGCGTCAAACACGCCGGGCAGCACTATGATCCGTTTGCTGTCTTCAAGCTGCTCCCGCAGGGAAGGTTTCTGGTCTTTCATCTGCAAAAATGCATGTGCTAAATATTATTATATGTATAGTAGCAGAATTCGTGTCCATATAACGTAGCAGAATTAATGTCCA
>CAZKXR010000018.1:7421-48772 GCA_964556935.1 uncultured Nitrososphaera sp. | reverse complement strand
TCGACTATTAGAACCGATAAAATCGGTTCAGATTTCGGAATTCAAGAAAGAATTACTTAATGAATCCAAAACGTTTACCAGATTTGGTTCGTTATGAGAAATGGCATAATCTTATGGCGTGATTTAATTGCATATTTGTTATATTGTTGCAATGCATGAAAAATATTTAGCATACTGCACCCGCTATTAAACATGGGTCAAGGAAGTTCGAATAAGAGTATTACTTTTCGCATAAATTCGAACTACTTATCAGACCTGCGTCGGCTCGCTGACGAAGATAAGATTAGCTTAAACACCCTTGTAAACCAAATCTTGAAAAGCTATGTTGACTGGGAAAGCATAGCTGTAAAGGCAGGATTTGCCGTCTTTCAAAGGGAAGTTGTAAAGGAGCTTTTCAACGCTGTGGATCAGAATACCCTGCAGCAGATTGCGATGCGTACAGCAGACAAATCCAAGGATGCGCTTCTACTTATAAAAGGTGCAACAAATCTTGATGCAGCCCTTTCTCTTTTGAATAACAGATCCAGAAAGGCAGGCTTCAGTTACAGGGAGTTTGACGAACCTGATGGACGACGTATAGTAGTTCAGCACGACATGGGCATTAATTACTCGAATTTTTTCAAAACACACAATGAAAGGATGTTCAATAACGCCGGCTATTCGGTCAAAATCGATATAACCGACAGCTCTACAATTATCAAGATACTAGATAAATGAACTGACAGGATTCCGCAGTTTTTTGGTCTTCTTGCAAAATAAAATAAGAGCTAAGTTACATCAGAATTCTGATTTCTAAATTGTCTGAAAATCATTCTTCTGATTTTCCCGAACTTGTTGCTAGTAGCATACAATTTGACAGAGCCATTGCATTGCGTGCATACTTTTTTCCTTCTGGCAATGGTGAGATAGCTAAGGGGATAGGTTCTCGAACAGTCAGAACACCAGTAATAGGTTAAACCCCGGATTTGATTGGCACCAAGAGAATGAAATTTTATGCCTTCTCTTAAACAGATTTCTCTTGCAATTTCCGTTAGACTGGGATTGCCTTCCGTCTGCGAACTCATATGTTTGATTTTTGTATTAATAGTTGTTAAATCTAATGTATAAAATACATATAATGCATGCAAAATCATGCAAAGTCTTGCAATAACGCTGGTAACCTAAAAGAAGAACGACATCGGATTCTTGAGATATGTCCTCCTCCAGTAGGTTACCAAAACTTGGAACCGTGATTATATTTGATGAAAATTTCACATATACACATAATATTATCATAAAATACAATTATATCTCTGATTGTATAAATCATAATTGTACAGAATATTACTTAAATAAAAGAAAATTTAGTATATAATCGTGAAGTGGTTCTGCTGTCCAAACTGCAACGCCTGCTTTGTTGATATGGCGCAATACGAGGAGCACATCATGGCATACCACAGTAAAAGCAGATCCAAATCATCCCGGCTGGTGGAGGCTACCGTCCGTTCTCAATACGACTCGGTGGAGCGTCTCCGGCTACTCCTAAAAGATGGATACTTTATTCACCGGATATCGCACCCGCATACCACAAACGGGATAAAATCCACCATGGTAGAGCTGATGAAAGGCATGGGCGTGTGCATGATAACCACCTTCGGAGAAGAGGCCGACGCGCTGTCTGAATTCGTGGGCACACCGGCACCCATGGATTGATCCAAGAACCTATTTCTAAGGCTCAAATCCAAAAAAGAAAGAGGATGGAAACCAAACACACCGTCGTTATCTCGGGCTCTGACAACATAGTTGCAACCATTTCAAGATACCAGTCCAACATCAGGAAAACCTGGTGCGCCTGCGTAGATGCCTGGATTCCTGCCTTTTCCATGAGCGAGGGTGTAAGGCAGGGCTACATCGCCGCAAAGAATCGGGGAGTGCAGATAAGATACATCACCGAGATCACTTGCCAAAATCTTGCCCAGTGCAAGGAGATCATAAAGTTTGCAGAATTGCGCCACCTTGCTAGGATAGAAGCTAGTTTCTCCGTAAGTGAAAGCGAGTTTGTTGCCGGCCTGCGCTGCGGAAAATCCCTGGAAAAACTTGTCTACAGCAATGTCCCGGAAATGGTTGTTCACCAGCAGGGGGTCTTTGAGACATTCTGGAACAATGCAATACCTGCCCTTGACTGGATAAAAGAGCTTGAAAGCTGATATACCATGCAATTCTTTTGTAAAACATGCCTGTAATCCAGATAACCATGAGTCAGGGGAGGACCGTCGAGCAAAAACGCGAACTTGTACAGGTCCTGACAAGGGAGACGGCGCGCATCTTAAAGACGAAGGAAGAAAGCATCCGGGTCCTGATTTACGAGGTGTCAAAGGAAAACTGGGGCAACGCCGGCGTACTGGGGCTTGACATGAAGTAGCTATCTTTTCCTTCTATCAACCACAACTATGACAACGCCGACAATCATGACCATGATCCCTGCAATGATTACACCGACCCCTGCAATAACACCACTGAATATGTCAACGTTCACACTTTCCCTGCCTACCCCCGGAATGTGGCCGAAAACCGCGTTGACCGACGTTGGCGAGTCGTCAATGTTGGTTATGGTAAGGTTGTAGTATCCTGCAACCGTGGGCTCTGCGCCTGTAGCCAGGTTCTCCGTAAACGTGGAGTCAAGACCTGTATTTCCGGCAGGATCGATTAGAATTGCGTTGAGCCTCACGTCTGAATTGTCAGACGATACCACGACAGAAAGCGGCTTTGTGGTGTTTGCTACGTACAGCGAGACGGTTGCCGACTTGCCCGGCTTGATGGCCGTGTCCTGCAGCATCGATGTTTCTGCTTGGATCTGCCTTGCTATGGGCAGGGCATAAACAACGGTCAATACTATTCCGATGATGAAAACTGCCGCGCCTCCAATCAGAAAATAATACCCACGTTTCAACGTCATTGACACGCTCTGCTTTGTTATTAATCCTTGGCAAACCTTTCGATGACTTTTCCGATGCACTTGGTACACTTGTTTAACAGGTCGATCCTCGCAAACTCGTTGGGTGAGTGAATCCGTGCGAACATGTACGTGCTTCCTACAGAGATGCATGGTGCCTTTAGCACCTTGACAAAGGAGTACATGGGCCCGGTGCCAGCCGACGATACGCTGACGATGGCATCGCCAAATGCATCGCGGGCGGCCTGCTCAACCTGCTTTACAAAGGGGTTGCTTATCGGCGTGCGGGCTGCTGCCTCACCATGAATGAACCTGACTTCGATGTCCCCAAAACCGTGCTTCTTCAGATGCCGCTTCAGACGTTCAAGCTGCCTTTCTGGCATCATGCCGGGAACAAGCCTGAAGTCGATCTTGACGATGGCCTGCGATGGAAGGACCGTCTTGGCCCCCGGACCGGTGTAGCCTGAATCAAAGCCAGCTATGTTGCAGGTGGGCATTCCGACAAGGGCCTTCTTGACGCTTACCCCGCGGGCGTTGTTGACGAATTTTTTGATGCCATACTCTTGCTTGAATTCTTTGTCGTCAAAGGGCTCTCTGGATATCACCGACAGCTCCTGCTTTGTAAACGGCCGGACTTCCTTGTACCAGTCTTTGATCAGTATCCTGCCTGACGGGTCGCGCAGAGTCTTGAGGGCAGAAACAAGCCTCCATGCAGGGTTTTCGATTAGCACCGCAAGGCTTGAATGGGCGTCTCTGGACGGCCCCCTGGCTATCAGCTCGACGTAAAGCAGCCCCTTCATCCCCAGGCTGATTATGGGTCTGTCCTTTGCATCGACATAGCCGAATTCCCAGATCACGCCGTCGCAGGCAAGTTTCTCTTTGTATTTCTTCAGATATTCCTCAACGTGCAGGCTTCCGATCTCCTCCTCGCCTTCCACGATGAACTTGACGTTGCAGGGAACATCGCCGGTCTTTTTCAAAAAATACTCCACAGCCTTGATGCGGGTTATCAGCTCGCCCTTGTCATCAGCCGAGCCGCGGCCAAAGATCTGGTTTTCCTTTACCCTGCCGCTGAACGGCTCGTCTTCCCACAGGTCCAGCGGCTCTTCTGGCTGCACGTCGTAATGGTTGTAAAACAGAATTGTCTTGCTGGGGTTGGACTTGGACCTGACTTCTCCAAAAACTATGGGCGGCACCGTCCTGTCGTCAAGGTACAGGACTTCAGAATTGATGCCTGCCTTTTGCATCATGCCGGCCACAAGGTTGGCGCATTCAACAAGGCCTGTCTTCTTGGCAGAAACGCTGGGCTGCCGGATCAAAGTCTGCAGGTCTGATACAAGTCCGTCCATACCAGAATCAACAAGGTCTTCTATGGTCAACACGCAACTTGAAGCCGGCTTTGAAAATAAAGGTTGCTCTGTCTTGGCTGTATGCTGGGAAAAATGGACGGTTCTATGTTAAATATCCTTTGGGTATGTTTACAACACCACATCGAAATCTCGTAAGCTATCAAATCTAGACTTTGGGGAGTTTTGATGCGGGTTTGGATAGCAGAATGGAGCGGATGGATTGTGGCGCTAAATTCTTGCTTATAATCTCCTGTAAAATGGAATCACGCAGCTCTTCACTAGCCACAGTAGCCATTGAACTGCGAACAGTACTCAGCATTGTAACCGCACGTTCGAATAACTCCTTCATCTGCGTTGTTTTAAATGTAAAAATTTTCTCGGCGTGAGGTAATGCGTTATTGTCAATTTTTACACGGGGTGTTACAAGTATGCTCCAAACTTCTTCGCATTCCTTGAGCCTCGCGTGAGTCTTCGCCCAATTCAGATGCCCCGAGGCTTGCCTGCAATCATCGACAGAAATAGGATCGTTGGGAGATTCTTCTGACTTTCCTTCCAACAAGAATGCTATCTTGCCGTCCAATTGCCAAACACAGTCAGGAGCAGCCTCCTCAGAGGGCCTCCATGATTCGAATCCTAGTAACTGTCCCAACTCCTCCATTCCGCTATCAAATTTTTTAAATTCCACAGAAGTCACTAACTTACTTACTTCTTCTACTTTTCGGGAGAACTTCGGTCCCACAGCTCCCAACTCTGTTAGCACATCTACTAGATGTTCTATAGCCAAAGTATCTTGGTCGTCAGCAAAGTGAGTCAAATCAGATTGTGGTTGCATCGATTTGAGCGCGTTAGGAAACCAAGAGACGGTTTTGCATGTATTAGCTGCTCTTTTAATAAAGTCTAACACAACTGCGTTTTGTTCTGGGTTAGTTTTGCTTGCAGAATAGGCTGCTGTGGCTACAAAATAATACCAGAGCGCCCTGTACACCGAGAGATTTGGACCAGAAAGCTGATCTACTACTCTTCTGCCAATTTCTACAGCCTTGGCAAAGTCACCTGACCACATCGTGTACGAGAAGTCCACTTCGTCGTGGGCTACTTTTGATAAAATTTCTGAAATCTGTGTGCTGGCTGATCCCTCAACTGTATTTTGAATAATGTCTTGCTCAAATTCATTCCAATCTTTGCCATGTGCTAGGAACACTTTCACCATTTCTTCTAGATGCGAAAGCGCCGTTGCATCTTGATCCAGCGAAAAATCAAGCTCCGATCGAAGCTCCGGATGGAAGATCCTACGGTTTTCATGTTTTACGCAGAAATCCAGAAGGGTCTTACCTGTCATAATAACTGCCACATAATCGGTATCGCTTCTAGTACAGCGACCTACTGCCTGACTTATTCGGGTCTTAATTCTCTCTCTTAGAAGAACATCTAATCCAATCCTCTGTTCCAAAAAGGCCTCCTGTATATTAGTGCCGGTGGGAAGACCATTTAAGATCAGTAAACGGCATATTCCGTCAGGTAAATCTAACCCATCATATCGATTAGCTAAGATGAGCGCAGAAGGTTCGCTATTCAGAAATACATCAGTTGAGTCTTCAATATCGAAGGCGCTCAAGAGCTTTATTGATGGTGAATACTCTGCTAGTACTCGCTTGGAATACTCACTGATCTTATTCGTAGGACAAAGAACTAAAGTGCGAGGTGTTTTTGCAACAAGATCTGCGATCCACCGCATATATTCCTCAGAATCTGCTACCAAGTCTGGGAACAAGAACAGTCTTCTGCCTATTCCACGCGATCTGTACGTCTTTGGAGTAGGTATTCGCTCAATCGACCTAACGCCGGTTATGCGCTCTAGTTCTCCACTGTGACCAAGGGTTGCTGACATGTAAATGCGTTGGTTAGCACCTGCAAAAGGCCTGTGGGTAAGTGTAGGTGGGATATATGGTCGTATGAGAATCTCATCCCATGTAAAGTAAACATGGCAAGCCTTTAAGGAATCCCGGATCATTGTCCATGCAAAGAATCCCGGATCCTCGTGAGATACTATAGCTGAGTTCAGTGTAATTCGAAGTGCATCTAGATTCTTGTGTAGTGAACCAAAAGGTACAGCTTCTGGCTTAGGTATCATCTGAGGTCTCTCCTCTGAATACAAAGTTGACACTAATTGGGTGGGCATGTCCTTCTCAAAGATCGATAAAACCTTTGAATATAATTCGGGATCGCTATCCCTCTGTATAAGAACGGACCACATCGAAGCGATATATGCTTCAGAGCTATGAGCATCATCAAGAATTATGACTTGCGGATCATCTATCCCTGGATTAATATTGAAGAGTCCGCTGTAAGTGGTAATCGCAACTACTTCTGCTTTTTGATACAGCACAAGATCCTGACGATCATACGTCTTTTTTGAGCCTGTGAATACCCGCGCAGCTATTCCGTATTCTTGGGCATGCTTTGCAACCTGATTTGCAAGTTGTTTAGTGGGACAGAGATAGACAACTCTCTCATGACGTGTTTTGCGCCTCCAATCCGCAATAAGCAGACCTACCAATGTTTTTCCAGATCCTGTAGGTAGCTCTAGACTCACATCAGGGGAGGAAATATGATTTTCCTGGTAGTCTCTGAGGATATCTGCTTGATGAGCGAATAATGCCTGAATCTTTGGAGACCTGCTTTTAAGATCCCTGAAAAGTGTCTCAATGTCGACCTGTCCAGCAGATTTCTTTCCTACATGTCTGAATGGACCCTTGCCTGACATTATACGAGACGAATAATAAAATACTCTTATTTCAGTAATTCGCATTGCTTCGTTTCCTTAAGATAGATGCATAGAGAATGCACTTGAATTTCGCCATGCAAGCCGACAAACCGAAGCTTTGGCAAGATTAATAATTGGTTTTAAACGCAGACAAAAGTGCTGTTTTAGCAGTGACATCGCAGAAAGGGGAGACCGGAGAACCAAAGCTAAAGAGATCAGTTATCGTTATCGCCTTCATCTCCCTTGGCCTGGTTTACACCACCATGCTAGTCGGTGTTTACTTTAGTTCGCTGGAACGGGGTGTTGCATGCACTGAATGGCCCCTCTGTCCAAACGGTCTGTTTGGGCCGCCAGAAGAAAAGTACCTTGTAGAGTATGCCCACCGGCTGGTTGCTGCCATAACCGCGGCCTTTATCTATGCAACTGCAATCATTGTGCCATCCAGCGTAAGGAGGGCCAAAAAGGCAGCATTAGTAGCAGCCGCCCTAGTCTCAGTTCAGCTTGTCATAGGGTTGCTTACGGTGCTTACTTCGCTGCAGCCGCTGGTAGTTGCCAGCCACCTTTCTACCGGGATCACCATATTTGCATTTGCGCTGCTGACGTTTCTCTGGGTCGGGATCTGGCGAAAGCAGCGGGCAACAGGGCCATGATTGCCTGTCTGAATATTTATAATGGTCATAACACGAACCCTTTCACAACATGTCTGACTCTATTTTCTTCTCACCCAAGTCAATAGCCGTTATCGGCGCATCTGAAAAACCGGGCATCGGCAAGACCATCTTTGCCAATATTGCACAGTACTACAAGGGCAAGATTTACCCCGTAACCCCGTCAAACCCGACTGTTGGCGGCATCACGGCGTACAAGAGCGTGATGGACATCCCTGATTCAGTGGACCTTGCAGTCGTGGCCACGCCAAGCAGGTTTACCCCTGCCGTCATGGAAGAAGTGGGCAAGAAGAACATCAAAGGCGCGATCATTGTTTCTGCTGGATTTAAAGAAGTGGACGAGGTGGGCGCTCAGCTTGAAAAAGAAGTCGCCGAAATATCCAAAAAGTACGGCATAAGGGTCATAGGTCCAAACTGCCTTGGCATAATGAGCCTTTCACCAAACAACATGATGAATTCCACCTTCCTCAAGGTAACTCCAAAGCACGGCGGCGTTGCGCTGGTCTCGCAGAGCGGGGCCATCTGCGCCGCAACGGTGGAGGATGCCGAGGCCCAGAACATCGGGTTCTCCAAAGTCATAAGCATGGGAAACAAGGTGGACCTGGATGAAAGCGATGTCCTTGAGCTTTTGGCCGAGGATGATGACACCAGAGTTATCGTGATGTACCTTGAAGACATCCGCGATGCAAGGCGCTTTATGGAGATTTCAAAGCGTATAACAACTGAAAAGAGAAAACCCATCCTTGTCCTCAAGTCCGGCAGGACAGAAGAAGGAGCCAAGGCAGCCGCTTCACATACCGGCGCGCTTGGCGGCTCGGATGTGAACTACGAGGCAGCCTTTGCACAGTGCGGCGTGATTCGCGTTGATACCATGGGCGAGCTGTTCGACCTGGCCACCGCGTTCTCAAAGCAGCCGCTTCCAGATGGCGGCGTGGTGATCGTTTCTAACGCCGGCGGTCCGGCCATAATCTCGACTGATGCCTGCTCAAAGTACGGACTAAAGATGGCCGATGTCTCGCCGATACGGGAAGATATTCAAAAGGTCATACCTGCATACGGATCGCCCCGAAACCCTGTGGACATCGTCGGTGACGCCGATTTTGGTAGGTTTGAAAAAGTGCTGCAGCTGGTTTTGTCGCAGCCAAACGTGGGCTCGGTGGTGACCATGTGCACGCCGTCAGCCACGCTGAACTACGATGACCTTGCAAGGGTTCTGGTCACGAAGTCAAGCCAGTTTCCAAACAAGACGATACTTGCATCGCTGATGGGCCTTGCCGAAGGAATTGAAAACAGGAGGATAATGTCAGAAGGCGGTGTCCCCTACTACCTTTATGCGGAGCCGGCGATAAGAACCCTCAAGGCGATGTACGAATTCAAGAACTGGGTTGACAGTGCCGCAACCAAGGCCAGAACGCTAGAGTTTGCCAAGGACAAAGAAAAAGTCCAGTCGATCTTTGAAACAGTAAAGCAGCAGGGCCGCAAGAACCTGCTTGAAGAGGAAGGCTACGAAGTGCTCAAGGCGTACGGATTTCCCACTCCAAAGAGCATACTTGGCTCAACGGAGGAAGAATGCGTCAGCGCTGCCAAGGAAATAGGATATCCTGTTGTCATGAAGATAGCTTCGCCGGACATCATTCACAAGTCCGATGCCGGCGGCGTCAAGGTGGGAATCAAAAGCGACGACGAGCTGCGCGCAGCCTTCAGGGCCATTATGGATAATGCGAAAAAGTACAAGGCCGACGCCAAGATAAAGGGCGTGCTGGTGCAAGAGATGGTCAAGTCTGCCAAGGAGACCATCCTTGGTGCAAGCCAGGATCCCACGTTTGGACCTGTCATCATGTTCGGGCTGGGCGGCATATACGTCGAGGTGCTCAAGGATGTGGTATTCAGAGTCGCGCCCATCGATGAGCGCGAGGCTGTAAAGATGGTCGAGTCCATAAAGACAATAAAACTGCTCAAGGGCGTCAGAGGAGAAAGACCTTCAGACCTGCCGGCCATAGCTGATTCGCTCCAGCGCCTGTCGCAGCTGGTAACCGACTTTCCGGAGATTAAGGAGTTTGACATCAACCCGCTACTGGTTCTGGAAGAAGGAAAGGGCGCCAGGGTGGTCGACGCTAGAATAATTCTGAAATAATCAGGACAGTTTGGCGCCGCACTCTTCGCAGAACTGCGCGTCAGATTCGTTCTGCGCGCCGCAGGAGGCGCACTTGCCTGTCTTTGCAGCAGCTGACTGCAAGAGTATGATGTCTCCTATCTTGGAGATGCCCTCCCACTGGTACTCTTTACTTTCACCTGAAGCTGAGGCGATCTTGATAGAGATCTGAGCCTTTCCGCCAGCCTTGCGGAGCCCTACTTCTTGGACCCTGCCCACCAGCATGGCCTCGCCGTCGTAAGCGGCCATTCCCACAAGGGACTGGATGGATACAAACCCCTCGACAGCAACGGGAGCTGGTGCTTCAACCATTGGCTGGCTTGCTGTCTTTTGCAGGGAGGGCGGCGGTAGCTGGGACGGCGCTTCAAACTTGCGGTACTGCGCGATGGTGGCGTTGCAGGCCCTGCATTTGTACTCGCCTTTTTCCACTAACGTTACACCTTCACCCAGATCCTCGTTTGGATTCTCATAAGTAAGGGTGGGCGACCCTTCAAATTCTCTTTCGCACTTGTTGCAGTGATATTTGATAAACCTATCTTGGGAAAGTCTGCCGATACCTGCGAGGAACAGCTCTGGCCCGCCAAGGTTGGCCATCTTTTGTTCCTGGTCGGTTATCGTTGCAATAGCAAAACCGCCGGAGCCGCGCAACTTTTTTTCGGCCATGTCTTCTGACATCATGGCTGTCTGTCGCCACTGCTAGTTATTTAAATCGTGCTAGGTTACAAACAGCTTGAATCTGCCAGCCAGATCTGCAGGTATTGAAAAATAGAACTCTTTTCAACGCCTCACGAAACACAAAATAAATGGTCCGTCAGCCTCGAACTCTGATTAATATACTAATTTGGCCATCAGAATATCAGAAGAAGCAGTGAACTCCGTTTTACTCCTGCTTTACAGGAACCTTGTGGCGTCCATAGACAAGGTCTTTCTCATCTGGCAGGTGGTATTCCCGGTTATCTACATCTTTATTGCAGGGTACTCGTATTCCGCGCTTATCGGCGACAGGGGTGTAGGCGTTGGAAACACCGACGTACCGTACCCGGCATACCTGGCAGCCGGCATGATCGGTTTTAACGTTATGAACAGCAGCACCGTTGCTGGAAGCATCATCTGGAACGACAAAAAACACGGCATGTTCCAGCAGATACTGGTAATGCCCTTTGCCAGGATGGAGTACATAGTTGGCAACATCATGACCATAATGCTGATGGGACTTGCCAGCGCCGGTCTGATACTGCTTGCAGGGTCTCCCACCCTTGTGGGAAACGCGCAGGTGACCCTGCTAGGCTCACTGTATGTTTTGTACGCGCTTTTGGTAGGCGCGATATTTTTCGGCTCGATAACCATAATCATATCGACTCGGCTGAAAACAAGCGAGGGGTTCAACATCATAGTCAACAGCGTTTTTCTTTTCTTCTCCTTTGTCAGCTCGGCCTTTTATCCCTCGCAGGGAGTGCCCGGCGCGCTTGGAACCGCGTTTTACTTAAACCCGCTGACCTATATCGTTGATGTAACGCGGGCGGGGATTTTCAACCAGATAACCGTATTCACAAACATAGAGGTAGGAGTCATCACTGCAGTGGCTGCAGGAGCATTCTTCCTTGCTACCCTGTCCATGATGCGCATGAGGATCTAATCATTGCCCACGACGGTCAAAAATACCTCTTCCAGTGTCGGCGGGCTGACCGACACGCTTTCGATCTGAACAGAATTCCTAGCAAAGGATTCTATTATCCTGACAAGCATATCCTGCGCGTCTGTCGAGCTTATTCGTATGGTATCTTCTGCCAGAGTTTCTACAAGTCCGCCGGCTGCTATGGGCCTGATGATGTGCATGACTGACTGCGCCGGCGAGTCCTTCATCTTTATCTCCACTGCCTTGATTCTGCCATACTTCTGCTTCAGACCGGCCGGAGTGTCCATGGCCATCAGCCGGCCCTTGTTTATTATCGCTATCTCGTCGCAGAGGTATTCTGCCTCATCCATTATGTGGGTGGTGAAAAAAACGGTAAGGCCGCCGTGCACCTGCTTTTTGACATAGTCCAGCAGCTGCCTTCTTGCAGCCGGATCAAGGCCAACGGTGGGCTCGTCAAGGAACAGCAGGTCCATGTCATGCATGAACTCCCTTGCCACCTGCACGCGCCGGCGCTGGCCGATGGAAAGCTCGTCGTTCTTTCTGCCCTTGAAATCCTGAAGATCGAACGCCTCCAAAAGCTCCCTTGTCCTGTCGCGGCGGCGCTCGCCGGGAACACCCCACAACATACCGTAGAGATCCAGCGCCTTTTCCACGGTAAGGTTGGCCTCAAAACTGGGCTCCTGCAGCACCACACCGATCCGCTTTTTGATCTCGCGGGCATGCTTGACGATGTCCTTGCCAAAGATCCTGACTTCGCCGGATGATGGGTGGATCAATGTTGTAAGGATCCTGATGGTCGTGGTCTTGCCGGCGCCGTTTGGGCCCAGAAACCCAAAGACCCTGCCATACTCTACGTTAAATGAAATGTTGTCAACGGCGTACAGCTGGTCGTACTGCTTGCGCAGATCTGAAACTTGGATGCAGTAGCCGTCCCGTTCCATCTGTCCTATCGTGGTCAATCCGACTAATTTCTGTATCTGTCACAGCATACGATAATATACACGTGCAAGACATTTCAGCGGCATGCCGGTCAAGAAGTGGCTTGATAATGAAGTATCGATTGATCCGATAAAGAATCAGACAATAGCAGTCATTGGTTATGGAATACAGGGCAGGGCCCAGGCTTCCAACATGAAGGATTCTGGCCTCAACGTGGTGGTGGGCCTGAGAAAGGGCGGCAAGACCTGGAAGACAGCAGAGGAAGAAGGCCACAAGGTCATGGAAGTAGCCGATGCAGCTAAGATTGCCGACGTTATCCACATCCTTATTCCTGACATGGAGCAGGCCGAGACGTATTCAAAAGAGATAGCCCCCCACGTCACGGAAGGAAAGGCGCTCAGCTTCTCCCATGGTGCGGCCATCCACTGGAAGTGGATAGTGCCGCCAAAGAACGTCGACGTGATCATGGTGGCACCAAAGGGGCCGGGGCAGAGGGTGCGTGAACTGTACCTGGATGGGTTTGGCATACCCTCCCTTGTGGCCGTCCAGCAGGACCATACCGGCAAGGCCTGGGATCGTGTGCTTGCAATGGCCAAGGGCATAGGCAGTACAAGGCCCGGCGTCATCCAGACCAACTTTAAAGAGGAGGTAGAGACCGACTGGTTTGGCGAGCAGGTTGACCTGTGCGGCGGCGCCCACGCGCTTATAATGAACGCCTTTGAGACCCTTGTCGAGGCAGGATACCAGCCAGAAGTGGCATACTTTGAATGCCTGCACGAACTGAAGCTTATCACGGACCTGATCCAGAAATACGGGATCACCGGCATGTACAACCGCGTAAGCGAGACGGCAAGATACGGCGGCCTTACCCGCGGACCGCGGGTTGTGGACAAGGATGCCAAGAAGAAGATGAAAGAAGTTCTGCAGGAGATCCAGTCAGGGCAGTTTGCCGAGGAATGGGTCAGCATCTACAAAAAAGAAGGCAAGAATTCCTTTGCCCGCTACATGAAGGACATTGAAAACCATCAGGTAGAAAAGGTAGGCAAAGACCTTCGCAAAATGATGTGGCCTAATCAGGAAGTCTGATTAGGATTTCCCTTTTTTCACGTTTTCTGTAATGTGCTTGATGATGGCTGGAAGCGGTGTTCCTGGACCAAAGTTTCCGGTAACGCCCTGCCTTTCAAGCTCTTTTCTGTCAGCCTCCGGAATGATGCCGCCTCCTACAACCAGGATGTCGCCGGCACCCTTTTCCTTGAGCAACCTTGCAACCTTTGGAAACAGCGTCAGGTGGGCTCCGTTAAGCAGGCTCATGGCTACAACGTCAACATCCTCGTCGACGGCCATGCTGGCTACCTGTTCTGGTGTACAAAACAGGCCAGAGTAAATGACTTCCATACCGGCGTCTCTGAATGCCCTGCAGAGCACAAGGGCGCCTCTGTCGTGGCCGTCAAGACCAAGCTTGGATACCAATATCCTTATTGGTTTTTGTTGCTGCATAGTTGCTGACATTACCAAAGATCATATTTTTCCGCTTAAAATATTTAATGATGTTTAACAGCTCAGACTAAAATAAGACCCTGAATAATCAAGATCAATGGATACCCCGTTACAACTCCTCCTGAATTCCATGCCTGAGGTCTATCGTCTGCAGTTTAATCTGTATTAGTGAATGCAACTTTCAGTCAGCGTCTCAGGTCGGGACTGCCTTTTCAGTGTTTTGAGCGGAAAACTGTTCTTTCTGCAGATATGCTGGCATCGACCCCAGATATTTCAACTTGTAGCGTCCGCCCCCAGCCCGAAAAGCGCTGTCAAAAACCAGTCCAGCATCCTGCCACGCTGTGTCAAGCCAATTGTAGTCGACCGTTGCGTCAACTGGTTCGTAGTAGTTTGAATCCTCTTCAAGATCGACCCTCGAATAATGGTTGGCCTGAGTTGATGGTGTGTAGCTTGAGGCCCCGCCCTTGATAAAACTCACAAAAGCATCAAGTGAGTCAAACAGCTGCGATTCTAACTTGCGGGTTTTAGATGGCCTTACTTTGGCTGAGAACAAGTCTTGCCCATCGAGGTAGCTGGCACGAATATCAACAGAGGGTGGCGTTTGCACGAAGGAGATGTGGATCATCTGCATAGGCCCGGAAAACAAGACAGGCCCTAGACGATTGACAATGCGAAGGTCCGTGTTCCTTCCTAGGACATAGACGGATGGTTCAGGGCTTGCCCCAGAGGTGTCGATGACGGCACAACGATATGCACAGGAAGTGGTATCAAAGCCCAAGAACGTTGGTAGCGGCCAGAACGTGACGCCTTCAAGCCTGAGCAGGCAGAACGATACCACGCCGGAGCCGTTTATGATTCGGGGCTTTAGCCATCTGACCGGCGGAAGATGATTTTCAAGGACATTGGGGTCCGCCCGGAAATTGAAAAGGTACCTGTCTACAAGACGCCCGTATACGGAGCTATTGAACATCGATCCCTTCATTTTTGGTGCTGCCAATCTGGTATATACTGCCGCTGCCGGCTTTATTAACTTTGTTGGACGTCCAACCAAATCATTTACCTTGCAAGTTCGACCAGAATAGACCGTGTAGAACCGATTGAATATGGCGTTGTTCTTTCGCCGTCAAAGTCGGCAGGCTTTCAATTGATTGGCAGACTCTGGTGAGAAATGTGCTACTGCAGAATTCAATAATAAACTAGAAGACTGGCCAGCGGTGTTTAGCGGCGTGTAAAGGATTTATTATATTGCCATCTACAACCTGTCGTGATTCCGATAGTAAAGGGGCTCATTGAAGGTGACCGGCGTTCCCTGGCCAAAGCTATCTCGATCGTTGACAATCGAGAGCCAGAATCTCGCGAGATAATACGCGAGATATTTGCCAAGACGGGAAAGGCCAAGACCGTTGGCTTTACAGGCCCTGGCGGGGCGGGCAAGAGCTCGCTTGTTGGCCGGCTTATCCCTGAATGTCAGACCCTTGGCTACAAGGTGGCTGTCCTTGCAGTTGATCCCACCAGCCCGATAACCGGCGGTGCGATCCTTGGCGACAGGATCAGGATGCTGAGCAACTTGGATGATGAAAAGGTGTTCATGCGAAGCATGGCGTCAAGGGGCGCGGTAGGCGGCGTATCTAAGTCGTTGCGAAACGCCATAAGGGTGCTTGATGCAGCCGGCTACAACCTGATTCTGGTAGAAAGCGTTGGCGCCGGACAGCTGGAGATCGAGATAACCAAGGTTGTGGACCTGACAGTGGTCCTGTTCACACCAAATACCGGTGATAACGTGCAGGCCGTCAAGGCCGGGCTTACCGAAGTTGGCGACATCTACGTCGTTAACAAGGCCGATATTGACGGCGCCGGCCCGTTGTACAACACGATAGTTGACCTCATCGGGGACACGGAAAGAAAGCCATCTGTTCTCAAGACATCGGTAAAAACAGGCAGGGGCATCAAGGAACTAGCGCAGACTATTGATAAGTTACTAAAGGAAAAAAGCATTAATTATAAAGAACGCGAGAGAAAGATGCTGGAGGAAGAGCTAAAGGTCATGGTTTCAGATATAGTGGAACAAAAAGTTGCCGTCATGCTGTCGGAGAACAAAAAGTACTCGGCTTTTGTAGACAAACTCGCAAGGAAGGAGATCGACCCGTATATGGCTGCAGAGCAGGTGGCTGCAAGCCTGTTCAAGTGAGGTTTGAGGAAAAATGGTCGAGACCATCAAGACTGACTCCAACATCCCAGTCAAGCGAGAATACAAACGGGCAGACGTCAAGCGTCGCGTTGAAGAATCCGCCGGCAAGTTCCCGTATACCCGCGGGCTTTATCCAAACATGTACCGCGAGCGCCTTTGGACCATGCGCCAGTACAGCGGCTTTGGAAGCGCCGAAGAGACCAACAAGCGCTTCAAGTTCCTGCTAGACCATGGACAGACGGGGCTTTCGCTTGCTTTTGACCTTCCAACCCAGACTGGAAGGGATTCCGATGACCCGCAGTCTGAAGGTGAGGTGGGCCGGACCGGTGTGGCCATCAGCTCGATAAAGGACATGATGACCTGCTTTGGGGGAATCCCACTGGACAAGGTCAGCAGCTCGATGACGATTAACTCGACAGCCTCGACGCTGCTGTCGCTTTACATCACCGTCGCCGAATCGCAGGGGGTTTCGCCGGCCCAGTTAAGGGGCACGACCCAGAACGACATTCTCAAAGAATATGTGGCCAGGAACACGTACATCTACCCGCCCAAGCCGTCGATGCGGCTGATAGGCGACATGATCGAGTACTGCTCAAAAAACGTCCCACAATGGTATCCGATCAGCATTTCTGGCTACCACATGCGCGAGGCTGGAAGCAACGCTGTCCAAGAGCTGGCGTTTACCTTTGCCAACGCCATCGAATACATTGAAACATGCACCGCCAAGGGTCTCAAGGTGGATGACTTTGCCCCTAGACTTTCGTTCTTCTTCTGCTGCACCATGGAGTTCTTTGAAGAGATCGCCAAGTTCAGGGCTGCAAGACGCATATACTCCAAGATAATGAAGGGGCGATTCCACGCCCGGGATCCAAAATCCACGCATCTGCGCTTCCACGTGCAGACCAGCGGCGAATCACTCACCGCGCAGCAGGTGGACAACAACATCGTCAGAGTGGCGACAGAGGCCCTAGCCGCTGTTCTGGGCGGTTGCCAGTCGCTGCATACCAACTCCCGTGACGAAGCCCTTGCGCTTCCAACGGAACAGTCCGCCAAGGTTGCCCTCAGAACACAGCAGATAATCGCCAGCGAGACGGGTGTTACAAAAACGGTTGACCCGATAGCCGGTTCGTATTACGTTGAAAGCCTGACCGACAAAATAGAAGAAGAAGTCATGAAGTATCTGAAAAGGATCGACAGGATGGGTGGCGCCATGGCTGCCATAGAGAAGGGCTTCTTCCAAGAAGAGATCAGAAACAATTCATACAGGCTGAAAAAAGAGATCGACGAAAACAAGCGTGTCATCGTTGGCGTAAACAAGTACCAGGACGCCCATGATGTTGAACCGACCCTCAACAAGATAGACATCGAAATAGAAAAGAAGCAGCTGGCAAGGCTAAAAGAGTTCAAGTCCAGCCGCGACACGACAAAGGTGCAACATGTCCTGTCTGCGCTGCAAAAGGCCGCAGAAACAGACGAGAACCTGATGCCGCATATGATCAGCTGCGTCAAGTCCTACACCACGCTTGGAGAGATCAGCAGCACACTGCGCGATGTCTTTGGAAGATACGAGCCCAAGATCTCCTTCTGAGATATACTTTAAATAAACTGAAACAAGGATAGAAGTGTGCCATGAGAGTCGACCACATAGCCATAGCGGTAAACAACGTGGATGAAGCGCTAAAGAATTACCAAAAGATTCTAAATGTAAATCATCTGGAGATCGAAGTAGTGCCGCACGAAAAGGTCAAGGTTGCAATGCTGGAGCTGGAAGACACGCGGATCGAACTGATGGAGCCAACGGCAGACGACAGCCCGATAAAGAAATTCCTTGTAGAGCGCGGCGAGGGCATACACCACATAGCCATCACCGCAGACGATATTGAAAAGGATGTAGCGCGGGCTTCTGCAAACGGGATGCGCATGCTTGGAGGTCTGCGCACCGGTTCATACGGCCGGCGTATAACGTTCATACATCCAAAATCCCTCAACGGCGTGCTGACCGAGTTCTGCGAGGCGCCGCCCAAGGAAGCAAAGGCCGAATAACAAAACACCTATTATCCCTTTTTACCCCGGTATTTTCCATTGAAGCCTACCTGCCAGCAACTTGTTGGTTTGCTGACGGAAAGCGTTAACAGAAACCGCACAGATGCGCTGCTGCTTTCCGGTGGACTTGACAGCACGATTCTGGCAAGCATTCTGCGCCCGCAATACTCCGTCACGGCTGCCCTTGGAAGCGACGCGCCGGACATACCGTACGCAAGACAGGTGGCGCAGAAATACTCCAAAACCCATGCCGAGGTCGTCTTTGATGAGGCTTCGATGATCGATCTTGTCGATACAGTGGTACAGGTCTTCAAAACATTTGATCCAATAGAGATAAGAAATTCCTGCGTGGCGTTGGCAGGATTGCAGCGGGCAAAGAACGACGGCCACAATAAAGTGATGACCGGCGACGGGGGCGATGAGCTATTTGCCGGCTACAACTTTCTGTCCAGGTACCATGGAGATATACAAAGACTTGACCAGGAACTGCGCCGGCTCTGGAAGATAATGCACTTTTCTTCACAAAAATTAGCGGCGCACCTTGCCATGGAGGTCAAGACGCCTTTTCTTGATGAGCAATTTGCGGCGTTTGCAAAGTCCATCGATGCAAGCGAAAAGATAGCCGAATACAACGGTCAAATCTGGGGCAAGTTTGTTCTGCGGAGATGCTTTGAGCCAGAGCTTGGACCGCTGGTATGGAGGAAAAAAATGGCGCAGGAGCAGGGGGCAGGCACAGATCGATTCGAAAAATACATCGACAAAATGATCGACGACTCGACTTTTGCAAACAAGAAAAAGATCGCCCTTTCAGAGGGTGTCAGGCTAAGAAGCAAGGAGCATCTCAATTACTACGCCATTTTCCGCAGCTACTTTCCGCCGCCAAAAGAAGAATCAAAAAACTGTGAACTTCACTGCTTGGATTGCATGTCCTGCGTGGATTCTGACACACGGTTCTGCAGGACCTGTGGCTCCTTTCCTGTCAAGTCATTTTGAGTATTTGCCTGGCTTTTTTAGAAAAATTCTCTTGCAACCCTCGCAGCAAAAGTAGTATGTCTTGCCGTTATGTTCATGAGATACAGCAAGTTCCTGGTCCATCTCTATGCCGCAAACAGGGTCAACAGGCATGTAGCAGTTTGCAGGTCTGAAGTGTATTTATCTTTTACCGAGGTTCACAGTAAGAAAAAACTGACTGACTGGTCAGTTATCTTTATTAATTACGCCGTCTTCCATATAGGCATTTAGAAAGTGAGGAGACTGCTTGCAAGATAACAACAACGGTCAGGTAGTTCTTAAAGTGGACAGGGTGACCAAGGTCTTTGATTCCGCTGCCGGCAGCGTGACAGCGCTCCGCAGCATCGACATCGCGATAAGAAGGGGGGAGTTTGTTTCAATCGTCGGTCCGTCCGGAAGCGGCAAATCAACGCTGCTAAACATCATCGGGGTGCTGGACAAGCCTACTTCTGGCAAGGTCTTTATCAACGGCATCGACATTTTCTCGTTGCACGATTCTGACATCGCAACGATGAGGAATCATCTGATAGGGTTCATCTTTCAGTCTTACAATCTGATAAACAGAACCACCGTTCAAAAGAACGTGGAATTGCCCGGCATTATCTCTGGCATGGGTGGCCAAGAACGGCAGAGGCGTGCCCAGAAGTTGCTTGAAGTTCTTGGCATCGGCGATAAGGCCGGCCACAAGCCTGCAAACCTCAGCGGGGGCCAGCAGCAGAGGGTTGCGATTGCGCGGGCCCTGATGAACGATCCGGCCATCATTCTTGCCGATGAGCCCACCGGCAACCTTGATACAAAGACTGGAAACGAGGTTTTTGAGTTGCTCAGGATGCTTTCAAGCAAGTTCCGACGGACAGTTGTGATGGTTACCCACAACCCCGAGTTGGCAGAAGCCACCGATAGGGCCATTCATATACGCGACGGGCGGGTGGAAAAGGAGGTAGTAAATTGAAGACCCTTTTCACAATTCTGGCCGCTATCCTGATGCTGGCAGTCCCCATCAACGCATACGCCCAGGGAGTCAGCTACCAGGACCTGCTCAACGTCAATTACAGCGGCCCTGTATTTCTGGATGCATTCTGGACAGACAGGACAACTCCTCCTCCAGAAGGAACTTCTCTTGAAAAGGTGGAGGTGGGCCCCGGTGACGGCGCTTCTGTGTTGGCTGTGACGCTTGTAAACCGCGGACTGTCGGACATAACCTCCGTCACAGGATATCTCTCGCTGCCTTCTGGCTTCAAGGCTTCTGGAACAGATGCAGAGCAGGCCATTGCCACCAACAACGAGATCATACCGGCAGGAGACACATTCGTCCTCTTCTTTCAGGTAGATGTAAACGAAAGAACCTCCGTCAAAGAATACCTAGCTTCCCTCAAAGTAGATTATTCAAGAATCGTCGAGGTCGGGCAGTACAGGAATGCAGAGATGAACGTCCCATTCAAGCTGACCGGCAAGGTGATACTTGACGCATCCACCGATGATCGTCTTATTCCCGGCGAATCCAACACGATCACCATGACCATAACCAACAGGGGAAGCGCGCCGGCCACCGGCGTGGTTGTCACGGTAGCTGGTTCTACCGGCGTCAATGGAGATACTACCAATGCTTCTGCCGTAAGCACCGGCGCCAAGACCTTTGAGCTTGGTGTCATACTACCCGGCCAGTCTGCCAGCATACAGCCAGTGATATATGTAAGCAACTCTGCCAGCGAAACCCTACAGACAATATCGCTGGACATCACGTATGGAAACGCTTACGGCGTCAAAAAGACATCCACCATACCCGTGGGGATGGTGGTCCTTCCCAAGCCGCCAGAATCAGTGCTGAGCGTGGCTCCAGTCGGCAATTCGTCTACCATATTGGCCGGCAAAATAGTCGACCTTAACTTCGTGCTTTCCAATATCGGCGGAAAGCCGCTGTCTGACGTCATCATCTCCCTTGAGCCAGAATCCGAGTCCGTCCAGATTCTGGGAGAATCCAAATGGGTCGTCAAGGAGATGGCCACGGACTTTAGACAGCAGTATACAACCCAGGTCTTTGCGGCAAAAGACATGATTGCAAAACCGACCTCCTTTAATGTGGTCGTTGATTACCTGTCCTCCGGCGAAGCAAAGACAGAAACTCTGAATCTGGGCGCATACGTCGATGGCGAGATTACTGTTCGCGCTTATGAGATAGAGGTCACCTATATCGGCGGAAGGCCCAACATCACCGGAAACCTGCTAAATGAAGGAAATATTCTGGCGCTCTTTACTACCATTGAACTGGTCAGCGCGCCAGACCTGGTGTCGGTCTTGCCGCCCCAGCAGTACCTTGGGGACCTGTCAGAAAATTCGCCACTTCCATTCAGTATACCAATAAGCTTGAAGGACGGCGTTAGAGAAGGAACCTACCCTGTTTCGTTGAAGGTAGAGTACAAAGACAACCTACGCCAGCTGCACGCCTTTGAGATCAACACGCAGGTCAACTTTATGCCTGAAAACTCGCAGGCCAATATCGGGGCACAAGCCAACGCTTTTCCGATGACCGGCATAGTATTGATGATCGGTATAGCCGCCGCAGCAGTAGCCGCAGCCGTCATTATCATCAGGAGGAGAAGAAGGTCTGCCCTCAAACGCACTATTGCTGGAAGCAAGCTGGAAAACGGCGATGACATCGAATCGGTCCTTGACAGCCAACTAGAGAAATCCAAAGATCGCAAATGAACATCGCCCAGATCTTTTCGCTTTCTTTTGATGCCCTGCGGGAGCGAAAGGCAAGGTCCGCCCTGACCGTGCTGATGGTCGTAGTCGGCAGCAGCCTGATGGTGGCATTAAACGGCCTGTCTGCCGGCTTTGGGAATTTCATCAACGACCAGTTCAGCAAACTTGCGCCCAACATACTGTTCATTACAAGCGCCCAGACCCAACAGTCTGGCGGGTTTGGCAGCGGAGGTCCGCCGCCGGCACCAAAGATAACCCTAAACGAGGCAGTGGTAGGCAAGATCCGCTCCCTTCCCTTTGTAGATGAGGTGATACCGTCTTACCAGGCCCAGGTAACTCTGGAATCTGGAGGAAAGAAGATAGACACCACAGTATTTTCAATCGATCCGCAAAAGCTGTACGTAATAGCTCCAACCATCGAGCTGGTTGAGGGCTCCTCCATAAGGCAGAACGACCCCTCTGCCATACTGCTGTCCGACGAAGTGGCCAACCCGCCTGGCGATCCAAACCCCTTTGCCGTGGTGGGCCAGACAGTAAGAGTCAGGTACTCCTTTGTCGACCCGGAGACAGGCAAGCAGGATGAAGAGACAAAAAGCTTTGTGGTCAGCGGGATCCTCAAGCCGTCTGGAAACCCTACAGTTGATTCGTCGGTGGTGTTCAACAGGATTGCCGGCAACTCGCTGCTCCACAAGGCTGGCAAGTACGATTCCCTTCTGGTGGCCGCAGAATCAAGCGAATTTGTTGATGCCGTTGAGCAGGAGATAAGGCGACTCTACGGTGACGATATCGGGATCACGACACCAAAGGCAATACTTCAGACCATACAGCAGTTCACGCAAGGCTTCACCGCTTTCATACTTAGTATAGCGCTCGTGGCCCTTCTGGTGGGCGCAGTGGGAATAATCACGACGCTTTACACTTCGGTAACCGAGCGCATCCGGGAGATAGGCACCATGAAAGCCATAGGCGCGCAGAACAGCTTTATTCTTGTATTGTTCTTATCGGAAGCGCTGACCATAGGAATAATCGGCGCGACTGCCGGCCTGGGGCTTGGAGTGGCCGGCGGTTACGTCCTTGTTGCTGGCTTTGCATCCCAGGACTCCCAGTCTTCCGGGTTGACTCCTGTATTTGAGGCCAGGGACATGGCCACGGTATGGGGGCTTTCAGTAGGGCTTGCGGTGCTTGCGGGAATGTATCCTGCCTGGAAGGCATCAAGGCTGCCGCCGATAGTGGCTCTCCGGCGAGAGTAGTCAGTATTTCTGCCACGGCTTTTTGTGCTTTAAAAGATGGCAGGTTTCAGAGCAAAAGTAGTCATCGCACATGTAGCAGAACAACGGATAGTCCTGTGTCTTCTTGCCGCATCCTCCGCAGGTTGCTGACATGTCCATGATGACTATTCGGCAATCTTGGAATTAAGTTTTGCAAAAATAAAGAAAAAAACAGAGTCCGGATCTTGCGATCCAGACATGGCCGAAATCCTTTCCCTTTTACGGGATGGACCTGCTGTACAGCTTGCCTTCGAGGGCCAGCTTGTACATCTCTGCTACATACGGGTTCTTTGCCGGTGTTTCTGCACCCAGTTCCACCAGTCTTGCGTACACTCTGACTACGTAGGCCAGAGCGCCCATGAATGCCACGACGACACCCATGTTGAACATCCAGTGGTTGGGGACCGCAAAGATCTCTTCCACGAACCAGAAGTGCCACATCTCGTTGACACCGATCGTGAACATGGTGGCCAGATAGCCGATGATGGTTATCTTTAGACCAGTGTTCATGGTGTTTCCTGGACCCCTGAGGATCGGGACCTTCCTGTCATAGACAGCTACAAAGCCCCAGCCCAGCGGGAGTGCCACGAAGTGGCTGTAGAGCCACCAGTGTGCTGGTGTGAAAGCACTGTCTCTAATTGCGGTCTGGTGCAGCGAGCCATCGACGAAGTTGTCCACTTCGACGGAGGCTGCAATTGAACCGAGCATGATCACCATTATGTAGATCTTCTTCAGTCTTTGGATTTCGACTTCCTTCGGGATCAGTGCTGGCATCTGCGCCATGTGTTATCCATGTAACAGAGGAATATATTAACCTCTACTTCAGAAAAGCCATGTCGAAAGTATCATCTTTACATAATCTGGGAAAGAAATACAATATTTGTTCAATGTTTAACTCAATAGTTTATAATTATAATACTGGTAGAATGATAAGCATCTTTGATAATCATTCATGCTAATCTTGACGTTTTTCGGCTTAAAACTTAGATCAGTCGCCTCAACGTTACTAATTACCTTAACTAGTATTTTGACTTTGCTCCATCAAGGCAGCTTTTGTGCGGATTCCAGCAAGACCACGGGAGTAAGCAATACACAACTGTCGTTCAGGGCCGTCATGACCGATAAAAGTCTAAAGAAATCAGGCGGCAGCTCAGTCAAATGCCTTCTCTTCACATCTCAGTATTAACTCTGAATCTTCACAGCTGCCTGATCACTATTCACATCAGGATTAATTATTGGTATCTATGTCTCAAGGAACGGCTTGTAACTGTTAACCAGATCTACCAGCGGGAAGCGTTTCTTGCCCACTATCTTGATGTCTACACTGGCCTTGCCGTTTTCAACGTCGATAATGTTGTACGAGTTTTCAAAGAACCCGCGGAATCTGGAAGAGGACGCAGTACCGGCATAGGCAATCTCCAGCGAACCAAGGTTCCAAATCCAGGGCCTGTGCTTGTGACCGCAAAGTACCAGATCCACCTTCGACTGAAGGCAGGTTCGCAGCGTGTCTCCGGCGTCCAAGATGATGATCTTGTCCGTACCGGTGTCCGGTATTCCAATCAGATGGTGGTGCATTGCCACTATCTTTATTTTGTCGGTGTATCTGGCAAGGGTTTTTTCCATCCACTGGTTCTGCCGGTATCCAACCTCACCTTCGTCCCTGTCGGGTCTTGCAGTGCCCAGTGTCAGTATGACCGTGTCGCCAAATTCGTAAACAGATTTTGAGGGGAAGAACTTTTTGAACAACAGATATCCCGTATGACGGTAATCATGGTTGCCGGCCAGCACTATGATATCTTTGCAGTCAAACCTGCCTATCTCCTTCCTCGCCTTTTCAAACTGCGGCAGGATCCCTTCATCTGTAAGGTCTCCAGTGAGTATGATGGCGTCAGGCTGCAGTTTGTTGACTTCGTCTACCACAGAGTCAAAGGCCTGCTGGATGAAAAGGCTACCCACATGGATGTCAGAAAGCTGAACGATCCGCATAAACTTAATTCGTCTTTTGCTGACTGCTATATAACGTTGTGCAAAAAGCAATGTTATATTAACACCTACTTTTGTTAGTAAAGCAGTGCCGAAGCGCAAGATAAAGGAGGAAAAACCAGGTAAAAGACTTGGGAAAAAGGAAATGCTGATAGTTCCTATAGTGATGGGAGCTGCGACACTAATTGCGCTGGTCATCGTTCCAACTTTTGCACCACCTCCAAATCCTACTGTTGTCTGCCTCAAGGCCCACAACGTTGAGACGTTCCAGATATTTCCAAGGATCGAGGTGTTTGTGGACGGCCAACCAAAGATGCTTCCTGACAATGTGGGCAAGCAACCAAATGAAGACGGTCAGGAATGTCTGCGTCCAATCCACACAGACAAGGTGGGCAATGATGTCCACATCGAGTACATCAGGCCGGTTCGGCTTTCAATGGCTGACTTTATGACGATCTACGCGTATGACAACAAGACCGTAACTGTGATAGACAACTCTACTGGCACAAACGTAGAGCAGGTCATCAACTTAGAAGACTATGACATCAAGTACTCCTATTTCTCGGAACAGAACGAGTTTACCTATGTCCCGGAGGCCAAAGATGTGCCTCCGTTCACAAAAGAAATGGCTGTACGTGTAGAGCTGACACACAAGTAATACTGTATCTCTTAGAAACACATCTTCTCTATGAGTGTAGACTGCCAACCTGCCTAGACAATCCTGCTTAGTTCGACTACAGCAAGTCGCTCAAAAAACAGGTCTTTTTCTTTTACAATCCTTTTCGTTAATCTCTGGTCCTTTGTTAACCGGTCCAGCGCTGACGAATCGGCAAGAGAAGAGACAACAAACAGCATCTTGCCTTCCGGCTTGAGCAATGGGAGTGCTGACATTATAAAACGAAGGGTGGTCTCAATACCGGCAGGGCCACCGTGCACTGTGGCGTCTTTTTGCCTGTCGTCAGGAAGATACGGTGGATTGCTGACAACGAGGTCGAACTTTGCCCCGCCGCCAAATGCAGAGGCGGCATCACAGCATACGAGCATTATCCTGTTATTTCTGGCATGGCAGTATGCCAGAGACCTGTAGTCTATGTCCGAGCCTGCCACAAAGTCAAAATTTTCACAAAGCGCGTCGGCAATCAACCCGGAGCCTACTCCTATCTCTAGGGCCCATCCTCCGCTGTAGTTTTTGGCGCAATCCAAGAGAAGATAGGAATCTTCAGCTGGAATGTACATCTGTCAACCCTTTGCTGATTCCATGAGCGATATTATCTCATCTGGAGCAAGCTGGTCAATCCTTCTTTCGCCAAATCCTGCATTGCTTATGCCGTACTTTGCGGCCACCGAAGAGGCTTTTTTGTTGCGTTGCGAGAACAACAGGTTGATCTTCCTTATCATGTCCGCGGAAATCCTGTGCACCGGATAAAACCTGATCACCTCCGAGTCTACGGAAGGCGGCGGCTCAAATGATTTCCTGTCCACGTTAAACAGTCGCTCGATCCTAAAACAGTGGGATGAGATGACTGTTATGGCCCTGTAATCTTTGTCGCTGGGGGTTGCCATAATCTTGTCTACAAATTCCTTCTGTAACATTACCACAGCCCTCTTGAAATTCTTCGTTGCCAACCACCGAAAGGCGTCCCTGCTTCGAGAATACGGCAGATTGGATACAAAGACATCAAATTGGAGGCTGTCGATCCTGAAAAGATCCATGTTTTTGATTTCCAGGTTTGGAAAGACAAGGGTCTCTTGCACTTTTCTGAACAGCGCCCTGTCTACTTCGAAGCTGATCACTTTTCCTGCTGTCTTGCACAGCTCCTTTGTCAGGATGCCGTTGCCGGTGCCTGCCTCGCAGACAATTTCGTCAATCTTGATGGCAGCCGCGTCAATGATTCTGACTAGGACTGTTCTGTCAGCAAGAAAATGCTGGCCAAGTGCCCTGGTTTTTGTTAGCCTCAAATCCTATTTTCTGACAAACAGGTTCATGCGTGCCTGACCCATTATCTCTTCAATTATCCTTTTGGTCAGCAACTTGGCTGGTTCTCTTAGACCGACACGGCTTTGCAGGTCGGAAAAGCTCTCGAACTTTTTCTTTTCTCTTTCCTTTATTATGGTCATCATGTATGTCTTGCCGATGCCCGGAATAAGCTCCAGTGCATGGATTCTGGGAGTAATCGGCTGCGACACGTTAATGTAATCCACAAAACGTTTTTCGTTTGCAAGCACTATCTTTTCTACTATGGCCGAAAGCTCGTTTTTTGCCGACTGCGAAATGTCGTGGTACTCTAGCCTGCCAAGAACGCTTGTTACTTTGTTCCTGCCCTCCCGGCCTATGTACAGACGTTCGCCCACGTCAAATGCGGAGTTCTGCGCTCCCAGCAGTTCAAGAATGGTGAGTCGCTCCTCGCCTATGGCCTGAATGATGACGCCCTCCCGGCCTCTGACGGTCATGGATTTACCACGTGGAGTAAAGTCCAAGACATAGGCGTACTCCTCGTACTTTCTCTGGCCGTGTTCATGGCTCTCCATCCTTGCAGGCTGCTGATGGCCTGACGATGCCGTATCGTTTGTTCCAGACAATTTCTATATATCCGCCCTATACTTGGAACTGTTTATTATTTAGCCTTGACTATCGCCCTTGAGAATGTTTAGCATCCTTTCCAAAGTTTCGGTAAGTATGAGCTTTTTCCAACCAAAGGTAAAGGCTCTCAACTCTTCCATGCTGGTGGGCAGCACATTGACTATTTCCACGGCCTCCTCGGCTGTCAGGTCGCATTGCTCGACAAGCTGTTTTACCATTTCCTGAGCCTTCTTTGAGTCGACTTTGGCAAACTTGCCTACGTAATCGGCCGTCCAGCGCTGTATTTGATCCATGTCGTCCTGCTTGACTGAATCGAGGATCTCCTTTACCTGGGCAATGGTGATTATCTCTTTTTTGATGGTCACTGTCACTTTCTAGGCCTCCACAGCAAGAGGTCTGACGTGGTTAAGGAAGGTCTGGAGGATCTTCTCTTTGTCTCCAAACATGACGGAGACCCTGAGGGTACGCCTTCCTACTTCTTTGACAACGCCGATCCGGCCATGGAAGCGTCTGTGCGGCGTGGTGGTTTGTTCTCTGGGGTCAATATCAATTATGACCTTGTCTCCAACTTTGTAATCATGAAGCAGGTATGATATGCCCCTGACGACATTGTCCTTCGTCAGTATAGAGCGAGCCTTTCTCCTGGTGCCATGTGATCTTGGCATATTCAATACGACACGGGGTGAGCCTTAATATCAAGTTATCCTGTCTTCCACGTCGGATATGCCGCCTTCAGTGAGGGCAAACAATGCCTCCCGTTCTGCATGGTAGGGGCTATCAACCATCCTTGCTATCCTGTTTTTCCCCGATGAGCGTTTCAGGAAAATGCGGTACGTGCTGGTATGCGCCACAACATTCCCGCCGGTGGGTTTTGCCGCATCAAAGTATCCGTCTGGAGACGATTGTATCTGGTTTGTCACGACGACTGCCACCTCGTAGGTGTCTGCAAGCCTGACAAGCATGTGCATGAACTTGTTGAGCCGTTGCTGACGCTCCGAAAGCGTTGCCCGGCCCAGAAATTCAGCCCGGTAATGCGCAACTGCAGAATCCACGACGACAAGCTTGATCTTGTTTCCTTCTATTACCGGCCCGGTTTCTTCTATGATTAACTCCTGATGGGCACTATTGTAGGCCTTGGCCACGATGATGTTTTCAAGGGCCCTGTTGGGGTCTAATAATCTGGACTTGGCAATGGAAACGATCCTTTCTGGCCTGAAAGTGTTTTCCGTGTCTATATAGATGGCCCGGCCATCAAGCCCGCCTGACTGCTTGGGCTGCTGCACAGTTACGCATAATGTGTGGCACAGCTGAGTCTTTCCAGTGCCAAATTCGCCGTAAACCTCCGTGACGGCCCTTGTCTCCACGCCGCCCCCCAGCAGATCATCGAAATTCCTTGCACCCGTAGATATCCTGGAGCTTAGCTTTCTCTTTTCGTAAATGCTGGTGGCTGTCACAAAACTCTTGTCTATGATTCCAAGTTCTTCTAGGATCACACGGGCCTTGTTGCAAATCCTGACAGATACATCCATATCCATACCCGTGGCCTCGGCCACATCCGCCGCCCCCCTGACCAGAAGGTCCTTTATCGAGTAAAAACCAGCTTCTTTGAGGCGCTTTTCCGTGGCCGGGCCTATTTCTTCAATGTTGGCAAGCGCAAGCCTAGAGATATCCTCCATTCCTTTTGATACATTTGTGCGTCATCCATTAATAAGACATCGCTCTGGAGCAAAAAAGTATATATCTTTGTTCATTCTGCTAAGGCTAAGTAGAGGGATATGATGGAAAGCAAGACGTTGGTCGTGACGGCTCTTGCGGCAGTCATGGTGCTGTCTGTAGTTGCCTTTATGCCGTCTGCTGATGCGCACGGTGTGCAGGCACAGTTGCAGAGCAGATTCGTAAGAATCGAAAACGAGCAGTTCTCTGACAACACCCTCCAGACAGGCGAAACACTGACCGTCTCCGGTGATCTCAAAAGCTTAGTCAACAGAGACCTTAGAGCATGGCTCTCCCTGTTCAGCGAGTCTGAAAACGCTGGTAACAGATGGGAGTTCTTGTCTAGAGACCCACCTGGCAACATCTTCGATATTCCAGCAGGTGCAACCATCCCGTATGCAGTCACTGTAAAGGCACTTGAGCCAGGAACATACCATGTACACACACAGCTTAACGTAGAACACATTGGTCCAGGTCTCGGCAGAGGTCAGACGGTGAACGTCAGTGGTGACGCACTTCTGAAGCCAATTCCAATGGGAAGCATTGTCTATCAATGTATCCTTATCGGTGCTGGCCTTGGAGTGACATTCGCGACAAGACCGTGGCAAGTAATCTAAAAGAGCATCCACTCTCCCCTTTTTCCTTTTAATTATTTTTCTACATATTCTAGAAGCAAACTGCTTAATACCATGGGTTCGGAGATTTTTCAATAATGCTGGATGCCCTCTGTAAAGAAGTCCAAGACACATTCTACGACGGCGACCCTGCCCATGACTTTGAGCATATAATGCGGGTTTATCGAAACGCAGAACTTATTGGCAGACAAGAGGGTGCCGATATGGGCGTCCTTTTGACTGCCGTGCTTTTGCATGACCTGGTTGTCTATCCGAAGGGCAGCTCCAAAAGGTCGAAATCTGCAGATGAAAGTGCAGACCTTGCAGAGAAAATGCTGGAAAGGAAGGGCTGGTCCCGAGAGAAAATTGATCAAGTCTGCTATTGTATAAGACTTCACAGCTATTCCAAGAACCTCGTTCCCGATACGCTGGAGGCCAAGATATTGCAGGATGCAGACAGGCTAGATGCCTTGGGCGCCATCGGCATTGCAAGGACATTCAGTGTCGGCGGCTCTGAAAACAGAAAGTTCTACAATCCGTCAGACCCATTCTGCAAGAACGGCAGGGAGCCAGACGATCTTTTGTGGACACTGGACCATTTCCACAAGAAGCTGTTAAAGCTGGAAAGCGCCATGCACACCAAGACCGCAAGAAAACTGGCAAAAGATCGAACGCGCTTTATGGAAGCTTTTCTGGACCAGCTTGGAAAGGAAATCTAGCTATAGTCCACAAAGTACTTGTACCGTTTTTCTACCTCTTTGTTTCTTCCTGCAAGGACGTCGGAAATCTCTTCCTGTAGTTTCTTGCTTGCATGCTGCTTAAACCCCTCAGCTGCAGGGTTTTTGGGAAAGACAGACAAGGTGTATTCAAAATGCTTCATGAATTCCACGACTTTGGAGCGGTATTCCTCGATGGTAGGTTTTTTGTTCTCTATCCTGAACCACGCTGTAGTGCAAGCAGTCGAGTAGAGCTTGGCAAGCTCCTCTACCAGCCTGTCGACCTCGAAATAATCCACCATGTGGTTACAGATACTGGTAAAGCTGATCTAAATGAAGCTTACCAGTAACCTGCTTTGATCTTTTCTATCACACGCTCGTGTTCGGGGCCCTTCCTTCTTGCGTACTTTTCCATCGCAGTCAGTGGCACTCCGCCAAGGCTGCTTGCAAGCGTGGTAAAGAACCAGTTCTTTATGGGATTGTCATGCCCTACCTTGGACATGAACTTCTGGATTCCGTACTTGAAGTTGTGCTGCCAGGTTTTGTACATTACTCCCAGCTTGGCCGGGTCCATGGTGTTTCCAATGTCGAAAAAGTCAGACTTTTCCAGCAGGCCTATGGGCACGAAGGTCAGCGGCGTTACTGTGAACTTGGAATCAGGCTGTTCTGTTTCAAGCTCGTGGATAAGCCTGATGGTCTCCCAGCTGTCTTCCGGTGTTTCGTCGTTATCAAGGCCCATGATGAGAGTAAATGCAGGCACCCAGTAATACTCGTTCAGGGTCTTGACGCCTGTCTTGACCACCCAGTGCCATTCATCCGGCTTGTAGGGGGAAAGCTTTCTGTCGGCGTACTTGCCAATAAGCCTCGTGCTTCCAGTCTCAAAGCCACACTGGATGCCGATATGGTTGTCAGGTCCTGACTTGATTATCTGCGATACGTTGGGCAACAGTCGCTCATCGGCTATGGCCCCGGCAAGGGTTCCGTGGGTCGGGTTGGTGTGTTCTATGCCCGTGGCCATGATGCCCTTGAACAGCTCCTCAATTGCCTCCCTGTTTGGCTGCATGTTCTTTGTTGTTCTGGGGTTCAGGCCATAAACAAATATGTCATCACTGTGTACCCATGCGTTCTTGAGGCCTCCGTATTTCATGTTGATAGCGATCTCTTGCTGGACCTTCTCTACTGGATAGTACCTCAGCGGCCTTAGGGTAACATCGCAGAACTTGCAGCCCCTTCCGCAGCCTCTCATGACCTCGATCATGCCGTGCATGCTTGGGTTGACGATATTGGGGATCTCGTCCACAGAGGGTTCGTTCCAGTAGTGGATGAACCTGCCGTGATGGGTTTTATCGCCTCTGACAAACTCTTTGATCTCGACCTTGAACTGGCTCTTCTTGAAGGGGTTGGCCATGTCAAACTCACCAGAAATAAGCGCATCAAAGAACGGGCCGGCAGCACCGTCTATCTCCGGTCCTATGCCTCCTAGTTCGCCTTCCACGATGCCGTACAGGTCGTACTCTTCGATCTTGGCCGGGTCATAGTTGTACTGCCATGTTCCAGAAGCACCCACTATTACCTTTGCTTTGCTTCCTGTCCTTTTTTTGGCCGCAATTATCTTCTGGTGAAGATCTCGACTATAGAACTCGTCATATGATGTCTGCTTGCGGCCGTAAGTAAAAGTCATGGTTACTGGCCCCATTCCAAGCGGGTCCATCTCGTATGTTCCGACGACCTCGGTTTCCGGGCCAATAAATTGCTCGATGTGGTCTGGATGCGCCACAACCACGTCTTCGCGCCTGTAACCGTCGCGCAGAAGGGCTGCTTCGACCTTTCTTAAGCCGTACGGCGCATAGTTAGCATACCCGTTTGTGTGCTCTATGGGGTTGCAAATAAAATCAAACAAGACCCTTGGCGTTACTTGGTTTCCAAGAACGTGATACCAAAAAGAGTCGTGACTCCTGCGCATGTCCACAGCTGGAGCGCAGCCAAAGAAAGAGGCAAGCGAGATTCCCCTGTATGGGGACATTAATGTTCGGTCGGCAGAGAGAACTACCTTAGGATACTTTGACAATGTCCTGAATCCCTTTTTAAAGAAAATAATTAAAGACAAATTAAAAGTTTTCCAACAATTTGTGCGGGTATATCATAGTAATGCTAGCGGAGCTTTGAATTCCGTCTGTCGATGTACCCTTCCAGGGTTTCACTGCCAAGCATTCTCTTTAGTGTGTCTTGGATCTCCCTGACCAGGCCAAACCCGTGGAAGGTAAGGGCAGTGTACAGCTGCACGAGGGTTGCCCCCTTCTCATAAGCCTGCCATGCATCCTGGCCGCTGGAAATGCCGCCACAGGCAACTATGGTAAGGTCAGGAAAGGCCTTGTGGGTGTCTTCTACCATTTTTAGCATGTAGGGGAAAAGTGGCCTGCCGCTTTCGCCAGCTACCGGACGAGAAAAGTTCCTGGTAAGCGGATTTCCTTTGGTGTCTATGGGCCTGGTATTTCCAATCACGACGGCCTGTCCACCATTTTCATAAAATGCCTTGACAAGTTCCATGCGGTCCTGCCTCTCCCCTTCCGATGGCGGGAGGCTGCCGTATGGTGCAATCTTGGATGCCTTGAGCTTGCCTGGAGCATGCGTGTTCATGAGGTCGATGATTTTTTTCGTGAATTCCGGAGTCTGAAGTATCTTGTTAAAGTCCGTGTTGGGAGATGTCCGGTTTTCTTCAAACCCCAAGTCGACGTAGGGTAAAGTCTGGACAATGATCTCCTTGCAGGCATCAAGCACGGCATCTTCAGAATACACATCCGTGATACCAGAAAAGTTGAGCAGGATCTTTGCAGGGCCTCTCTGGCCGGACACAAATTTCTTTAGGTTGTTTACAGAATATTCAAGGCCTTTCTGAGGATACCCCTGTGCGTTTATTATGGCCTCCCTTTCTTCATCTATTGCCAGTCTGACGGTGCCCTGCTTGGGTTTCTGCGGGTTTCCCTTCCTTGGGGCCAAAAGAACACTGCCTGGATTCAGGTATCCAAAAACATAAGACATGGGTTCCAAAAGGTCGCAGTTCTTGTCAAAGCCAGCTGCAACACCGACGGGGCTTTTCAATTCCACCCCGTTTACCCTTATGGCCAGCTGCTCGCCGGGGTCAAAGTATGACGCATTCTGGCGGAATTTGCCTGCCATCTTGAGCAGGCGCTTCTTTGCCTCCTCGTGAACCACTTCTCCCTGCGACAGTTCTTCGGTGGTCTTGTACCTGGAATACAGATATTTTCTATAAAGCCTGTAAAGCGACGGATCCAAGCTGGCCTTGAAAGTGTCTACAAACACCCTGTAAAGCTCACTAACCAGCCTTGAATCGCCAATCCCTGAAATATATGGCTAGTGCTGGCTGTCCTTGACGAACTGCCACAGGTGATCCCACAGCCCCTCAAAACTGCTGGCTTCAATCTTGTAGCTTATCGTGTTGCCGTATTCGTTTGTCATTTGCAACAATGGCCCGCCTTCGTCGCCTATGGATATTGATTTCTTGCCAGCTGAAATCGTCAAACCGTTGTCAGTTTTCTTGATCGTTGCCTGCTCGGCTCTTTTCTTGGCCAATCTGATCACCTTCTGGTCTGGAAATATATCAATAATTCCCTAAGGGATAGGGTTTAAAGTGCGAATGTGCATATCTTACGGGAATGGCCAAGTCGTCTGACTGCCTAGAGAATAACCACGGTCTGTGTAAGGGGTTCTACAAGGAGACTTTCGAGTCAAGACCGGTGACCCGAGTCTGCATGTGCCCATGCCATGACAGCATGTACCAGCTGGTAAGAAACACCGTGGCGCTGGTCAATGCAGGTGAACGCAACAACCCGTACCAGTTTACACAGGCAGGCTACGATGACGACCGGATGTAGGAACGCTTCATGAAAAGAAGGATCACGTTGAACGCAGTTCCAAAGACGTTGGCCCCGATTATTACCGGGTCGTTTCTGAATATGCCGTAGGCAAGCCACAAGGTCGTTCCTGATGCAAACAATCCCATGAGGTATGGCGAAACGTCCTGCATGCGTTTCGTCCTGTAGGCCTTGATCATCTGTGGAAGAAAGCTAGAGGTAGTCAGGGTTGCCGCTATCACCCCCACGATGGATATCGTCAGGTCTGGGAAGGCCTGCATGACTGCTACATTCCATTGTAGGGAGGGCACCGCCTAACTTGGCTTGGCTGGTTATTAAAAATTAGCTTTGATTCAGGATGGTTATAATAACAGATTTCCCAGAATTACAAGACATGGCCCAGCTGAAAGATCTGATGGACGGAAGCGTGGTCGGGTCCGGTCAGGACTTTATAGTCGTCCAGAAGGGCAAAAAACGCCTGCTTGTTGAATTCACCGGCTTCAAGATACAGGAGCTCAAGAGCCACGGCACCCCGTACGGGTCAGAAGTGTGATAATCAACATTTTGTACCTCGCAGGTCAAGAAAATTTCCATAAAAAGTTAAATTGAGTTACCGGGCGTAGCTTTCATGTTTGAAACAAAAGGCTACCGCCGAGGTTATCGCTAATCAAAAATCACAGAATGTCCCCCCATCCCAATCTCAGGCGGTTCATCGTGGCAAGGTAAAGTACGAGAAAAAGGCCGAATCAGAGTTCTTTGTAGACAACTCTGCCCTTGCCGGCTTCACCGGCGAAAGGATCCTGTACATGGCAGTCCGGGAGCTTATAGAAAACTCCCTTGATTCGTGCGAGAGCAGCCACATACTTCCAAGGATATCGCTTTCGCTAAAGACGTTGGAAGCAGCCAACGATCTCTGGACGATAACCTGCGAGGACAACGGAATAGGCATACCTGCTGACAAGCTGCCTGTTGCTGTATGTTCGTTCCTTACTTCTGGCAAGTACGTGGAAAAGCAGCAGCGCGGGCTTTTCGGCGTCGGCCTGAAGATGATAGCCGCCTTTTCCACCAAGGATACCGATCATCCCCTCAAAGTCTGGTCCAAGTCTGCTGAAGACGGTTCGGAGCATTACTTTGAGCTTAGGACAGACATCAGCACCAACCGGCCCATAGTGCTTGTCAAAAAGCAGTTGAAGGAAAGCGAGGGCAAAATATCCGGCGAATCAGGCTTTAGGATCGAGGTCATACTGCGTGCACGGCTGTCCCCCATCACCAAGGGCAAGATCTACGACTATATCAGCCAGACCAGCGTGGTCAACCCCTACGCCGTTCTGGAATTTGAGACCGATGAAGGTAAGGTTGTCTTTGAGCGCAGGACATCTGTAATGTCAGAGCCGGCAAAGGAAGTGCTGCCGCACCCGGCCGACATGGACTTAAAGACGCTCAAAAAAGCCATCATGAATTTCATGAATCAAAAGACCACACTTCAGGGTGTGCTTTCAGAGTCTTTCCAAAAGATGTCCGGTGAAAAGGCCAAAGAGATAATCGCAAATGCCGGGCTTGAAAACAAGCTTGCCGACAAGTACAACGAACACGAGCTTATCAAGGTAGTCAACGTTTGCAAGCAGACCAAGTTCCACATGCCCAACACGGACCATCTAAGTCCGATAGGCGAGGAAATTCTCACCGCTGGCATGACATCGGTGTACACAATAATTACAAGCAGGTCTGAAATATCTGGAGGAAACGGAGAATCCAGCCAGCCGCAAATATCCGTCAAGGTTCTAAAACCTTCCCTGACGGGCTACTCGTCAAGAACCTGCGTTATCAACAACAGGCCCACCATCGTGGAATGCGGCATCGCCTATGGAGGCGACATATCTTCTTTCAAGCTATATCGATTTGCAAACAAGATCCCCCTGCTTTATGACGAAGGCTCCGACGTGGCAAGGGAAGTGGTTTCAGAGGTCGAGATAAACAAGATGGGCATCTCGAAAAAGGAGGTCAAAGAGCAGTTTGCAAACCCGGATGCCAAATCCGACCGTGCCGTTGAGCTGCTGCCGTTGCACATATTCTTCCACATCTGTTCGACCAAGATCCCGTACAAGACTGCAGGAAAGGAAAGCATCGCTTCAGAAGGCGAGCTCAAACGTTACATGAAAGCCTGCCTCTCAGACCTCTACCGCAAAGTCAGCGCGCAGATACGCAAGGAGCTTAGAATGAAGGAGGCACAAAGCCGATTGAATCTGTACAAATACTACATACCTCTGATAGTCAGCGCCATATCCGAATCCATCATTGTAGACCCCAAAAAACTGGAACAGACGTTTACAGAGCTTGCTGAAAAGCATGTAGCCGGCGAAATCACCGGCCAGCCGTTGAAGGAAAAGGAAGACGAGATCACCGGCCAGCGGCTGGAAAAAGAAGTAGAGATCGACGGCGAGGTTATCAAGCGGGACAAAAACCAGATAGCAATAAACGCGGCAAGAAGGAAAGGCGCAAAATCAAAACCAAAGAACAAAAGCGTGCAGACCACCCTTGATGCGGTGATACAGAAAAAGAAGGTGAAGTAGTTGCCAGTCACGGACAAGCGTCATCAAGAAGTGGTCAAAAAGATCAAGCAGATCATGAAGGACGTAAGCACCGACCTGATGCTTGAAAGGACCATGCCAGTACTTGACGTGCCAAAGGTCGGTTACGACAACACCGTCTGGTCGGAAGAGAAAAAAATGCTCACGATAGGCGACAAGGTTGTCAAGATAAGCCCGGACAGCACGAAAAAGATCCCAACCTTTACGCAATACCTGGTAATGGCCAACGCGGTAAGGCGGCTTTTGGACGAGGAGATGGAAAGTACCATCAGAGGAATGTACTATGCAACGTTGAGTACCGTCGGCGATGAAAAGAACAAGCAGAAATTCTGGAGGGGCCAAGATGATTCTGATGACGCAATCAAAGCCATAGAACTTTTGACCGGCGTCCCAAGAGAAGAATTCTCCGTTACTTCAAAGCCCAAGGGGATGATATCCGGTCCCATAACCCTGCGGGTTGGAGGCGACATCATTGACTGCAACCTTGGCAGCAGGGCCACTTCTCAACTGATTCCGACTAACATACGCGACGTTGAAATCGTCAACGTGAACGCAGACTTTGTCATGGTTGTGGAGAAAGACACGGTACTTAACAACATACGCAAGTCCGGCTTTATCCAAAAATACAACGCTATTCTGATGACGGGTTCAGGAGAGCCAGACAGGGCCACAAGAATGATGGTAAGGACGCTTAACGAGGAATGGAAAAAGCCTGTCGTTGTGTTTGCCGATGCCGACCCCTGGGGGCTTGGAATCGCGCTGCGCTACAAGATCGGTAGCGAGTCTCTAAGCTACGATAGCGACAGGCTGGTCACTCCAAACGCCATGGTTCTGGGCATGATGTTTTCCGACATCTACCAGTACCAGATACCCGAGGTTGCAAGGCTAGCCGCATCTGAAGAGGACATCAACAGGGCTTTGGACATGAAAAAGAAGCCCTGGTTCCAGGACAAGCAGTGGCAGAAAGAACTGGATCTTTTCCTCAAGCGGAAGGAAAAATGTGAGCTGGACGCATTCTTCAAGCACGGATTCAAATACCTGGCAGAAGTCTACCTGCCGCAAAAGCTGCGCCAAGCCGGCGTGATCTAGTACGTCCAAACATCCAATTTTGTGCCAAGATTCTTTGCAAGTTTGAAAACCTGCTGAGCAGAATCAAGATAGCGCAATTCCTTTGAATCGAGCTGGACAAGAAACGTCCCTGAAAGGCTCCTGCTGATAAACATCTTTTTGCTTCCAGATTCAATCCTGATCCCTTCATCAATGTCCAGCGAATCCAGCTTTTTTACAAGCTGATCCATCCTGATTCTGCTTGCTATGGGCAAAGCCTGGCAGGCAATACCAGCATCATGCATAATACTCTTTAGTGAGCGCGATAAAATCCGGTCCAGCTTGATCCTTTCCCTTCCGCTGGACGATGGCCATACGCTGGACGTGCGTATCAGGACAAGCAGCAGGGCAAAAAGACTGCGCCTGGTATCAAGCCTCCAGGGAGTGGAGGCCGTTGCTCCGGTCAATTACAACATGGCCGAGTTGCAGGAATTTATCAAAAGCAAGAAAGGCTGGATCAGCAAAACGTCGGATTATTACGGAAAGATAAGACAAAAGGCCGGCCATATAGAATCAGAACGTGATATCCTGTACTACCTGGGGAAAAAGTTTCAATTCAAAGTTGTAAAGGACCGGCTCCATTTTACAACGGTCTCTGAAAACCTGAGGACCATCACATTTCACGTTGGAGACAGGCGCAGGTACAAACATCATATTCAGGAATGGTACAGACGACAAACAGGCCAGATAATTGCGGAACGTCTGCCGCCTATAAGCCAGCGGCTGGGTCTTGACTACAACAAGTTTTCCATAAAGAAACAAAGGTCCAGGTGGGCCAGCTGCTCAAAGAAGAAAAACCTGAACTTTAACCTGCTTCTTGCGGCCGCCCCACAACAAGTCATCGATTATGTAATAATCCACGAACTGGCGCACCTTGTTGTCATGGATCACTCAAAGAAATTCTGGGATCTTGTGGCAACCTTTGACCCTGACTATAGGAACCACAAGGTTTGGCTTGAAGACCATGCCCCAGTGATAGGGGTACAAGATTTATAGGCTGCATGAGTCGGACTTGACACGTAAAATGGATGCTGCAGAGCGCATCGCGCTTGTCATGCGGGAGCCTACGGAAGAGGTCATCACCTATGAAGAACTAAAAACGCTACTTGAAACCAACAACCATCCAAGACATTACATTGGCCTAGAGATCTCTGGCATCCTGCACCTTGGAAGCCTGATTCTCACAGGTTTTAAGATAAACGACTTTATCAAGGCCGGCGTCAACTGCACGGTCTTTCTTGCGGACTGGCATACCTACATCAACGACAAGCTGGGTGGCGACTGGAACAAGATAAAGCAAGTATCGGAATACTACGCCGATGCTTTCAGGTTCTTCTGCCCCGGTGTCAACATAGTGACGGGAAGCGACCTTTACAAGAACACATCGGGATACTGGGAGAACTTTGTCCGCTTTAGCAAGAATATGACCCTTGCCCGGACTATGCGCTCGCTGACAATAATGGGCCGCAAAGAGAGCGAGGCACTTGACCTGTCGCAGCTGCTGTATCCGCCCATGCAGTCGGTGGACATCAACGCCCTGGACCTAGATATCGTTCATTCCGGCATGGATCAGCGCAAGATCCACATGCTTGTGCGCGAGGTCTTTCCAAAGATGGGCTGGAAAGTCCCGGTCTGCGTTCACCATCACCTGCTTCCGGGTCTTGCAGAACCGGTGAGGCTTGGCCTTGATGAAAATGCTGCAGAAGACGCCAAGATATCCAACAAGATGAGCAAGAGCAAGCCGGGAAGCGGAATACTCATCCACGACGATGAAAAGACCATCAGAGACAAGATAGGCAAGGCCTTCTGCCCTGTTGGCATCGTGGAAGGAAACCCGGTGCTGGAGCTTGTCCGCTACGTTGTGTTCCACGAATTTCAGGAATTTGTCATTGAGCGGCCAGCCAAGTATGGCGGAAACGTCACGTATGCCAGTTACAGAGATGTTGAACGCGATTTTGCTGACAAAAAGATACATCCCATGGACCTAAAGAACGCAACGGCAACGTACGTCAACAGGATAATAGAGCCAGTCTACCTTCATTTCAAGGGAAGAGAGCCGCAAATCAGCTGACGCGGCTTCATTCGACGACTTACGCAGCCCTAGGCAGATCCAGTAAAAAGAACGAATCGCACATAAACTATCCAGACAAATAGGTAGCGATGGAGACTTTTCAACTTGCCCCTGATCTCAGTGTCTGCCGCATACTAAATGGGATGTGGCAGGTAGCTGGCGGCCATGGCTACATCAACCAGGATCTTGCCATAGCTGACATGATGAAATACCACGATGCCGGCTTTACCAGCTGGGATCTGGCAGACATATACGGGCCAGCAGAGGATTTTATCGGCGAGTTCCGGCGCCAGCTGGCTTCCCGTAGCGGGCAAAAGGAGCTGGAAAAAAGCCAAGCCTTTACAAAGTGGGTCCCGGAGCCAAGGAAAGTCACGCTGCCTCTGGTTGAACAAAGCATAGACCGGTCAATCCGGCGCATGAACGTCGATCGCCTTGACCTAGTCCAGTTCCATTGGTGGGAGTACAACAACATGGGCTGGCTTGATGCCCTGATCCACCTGTCGGAACTCCGTGACAGGGGCAAGATAAGACACGTCGGCCTTACCAACTTTGATACTGACCATATGCAGGACATGGCTGATGCCAGTTTAAAGATAGCCTCAAACCAGGTCCAGTACTCCATAATCGACCGGCGGCCGGAGGTAAAGATGGCTGAATTCTGTCGCAAGCACAACATCGTTCTGTTTACCTACGGCACGCTTTGCGGAGGGCTGCGGTCCGAACGGTACCTGGGGCGGCCTGAACCGTCGCTTTTGGAACTGGATACCATGAGCCTGCGCAAGTACAAAAAGATGGTGGATGTCTGGGGTGGCTGGAAGCTGTTCCAAGAGCTTCTCTTGGTTCTAAAGGGGATCGCCGACAAGTACAAGGTCGGGATTCCAAACGTTGCCACGAGATATGTTCTGGACAAGCCGGCGGTGGCCGGCGTCATAGTTGGCGCACGCCTTGGCATTGCG
>CAZKXR010000018.1:0-7411 GCA_964556935.1 uncultured Nitrososphaera sp. | reverse complement strand
ACCGTCAGCAAAACATGCGCACCTTTGACCTTAGGTTGGAAAAAGCTGACTATGAAAGGATCCACAGCATTACGGCAAAATCCCGGGATCTGTTTGAGGCCATCGGGGACTGCGGCGATGAGTACCGCTGACTTGCTAGAGTCTAACTGTTTTGTTATCTGCTGCAATTGGATTGACACGGGCCCTTAAAGGACTTGAAAAGAGGTATCATACAGGGCACGTATGGTTTCAGCTACAACAGTGGCTCTTGCTGCAGCAATATTTCTGGCCTTGATAGTGATAGCAATCGGCCTTTACGACCAGTCCATCCTTTTTGGTGGCAGGGCAGCCGCATCAACACTTGAAAGCGGCGTCAATGCGAACGATTCAACTATTGGCAAAGATGTGGTCGCGTTTGGAAAGAATGTCGGCCAGACAGGCGCAGAACTGGTAAGTAAAGCCGCAGACGCAGGAAAAGAGGTTGCCCAGGATTATGCAAGTGGGACAGCCGGCGAGAGCGATTCTAACAATGGCATTTCTGTCAGAATCAACATTGATAATGACCGGTATGAGGATTCAGAAGACCGGCAACCTCTCATAAAGAATTCTGCAAGGGTAAAGGTAATGACGTCAGACATCGTGATACACGAAGACTATGCGGCAATTGCCTCGCCGGAAGCAGGCAATGAAAGCGACGTGGCCGCTGACGTTACCCTGAAACTGGTGGTCAAAAATGAAGGTGACGACTATACAAAATTCGTCAAGTTTGATGTGGTCTTTTTAGTCGATGATGTGGTAGTAAAGAAGGTCGCCAAGGAGATCGGCAGATTGGATGACGGCCAGAGCAGGACGATGGAAATGAATTACCAGCTAAAGATCACAGATATCCCTGCACCTGCGGTAAGCAAGATATTGGACAATCTGGATCAGGGTAAAAGTCCCATGCTTACGGTCAACATAAAGAACCTAGATTACGAGAAATTCTGAACCTTTTTCCATGATGCATCTGGTTAAAGCAGCGATCAACCAATGCTGTGGTAAGTTAAAATAAAGTCATTGAAAGCGTCCCTTGTTTTGACTCTTTTATTCAATAAACTATTGTCATACGATAGAATGCGAAAAGGAAAGCTTGGGACCAGCAACTGGAAGATGGACGTAAAGCAAGGAAATAGACAAAATCATAAGAGGAAAATCGCTGAAAAAGAGCAGAAAGACAAAGGAATGGTCCGGCTATGCAAAAGCAAAGTAGACAAGCTGCGACTCGCGATAACGGCTGAAAACTTGCTCTTGTGGCTACGAAAAACAACTTTCCGTCGTGCTGCTGATAGCAGGATACAAGGACTACAAAAGGAACAATTACAGAATAGATAGGGTGCACTGGCCCGCATTACATGTATTGGGCGGGCCAGCCCGGCATCTGATTTTGCAAGTCTGGTTAAAATCCTCAACAGGCTTCATGGTAGTTCGTTATTTCTGTTTGAAATGATTGCGTTTCCTGCCTATCAAGTAGCGTGCAAAAATTAATCATATACAACAAATATTGATAAAAATTTATTAAATCGACTTCATTGCTAACATAGACTCCATTTCAAATGGCGGAAATACTTATATTTTACAAGTCCGTATAATTGTCGGATAGCAGCGAAGGGTAGAAACACCGAGACGCTCACAACGGGTCGGTGGACGGGATCTAAGGATTGGCCGTTTGGTTCCCAAAAACTGCTATCCAATGTTTGAAAAATTTGTGAATGTCAGTCCTAGTAACACAGTAGGATGTGTTTGGCTTTGAATTTGTAAGTCACACGAGTACCCTTTTCATTTGCTTCTGCCTAGGTAATCACGGCTTCTTGAGGCGCAAGAGTCAGCATTTCTTGCTGCTATAATGGGTCGCTCTGTTTTTATAGCCATTTACCTTATGAAAAATAGGGAGCAAACCCATGGCTGCCACTACAAAAAAGTCCAAGAAATCCACAAAAGATGAACCGCTTACCCAGCAGGAAATTGAAGACGTTAAACAATCATTGCAGGAATTAAAAGAAGGCAAAGGGAAAACTTTCAAGAGCAGCAAAGACTTTTTCAAATATCTAAAATCATTACCCGATGAATATTAATTGTGGCGCTCTACATATTCGCCCAAGTTTATCAAGCAAGCAAAGGCAATGGAAAAAACTCCTCGTCATAAATTGCTTGTAAAGGCAATGGGAGAGCTTGAGACATCAACGGATCCGACAAAATTGGACTCAAAAAACAGGGAGAATTAGTTGATTGTTATTCCTACAATATTTCAAAGTCTATTAGACTTCTTTATCGAGTGGATTTTACCAACGCAACAATCGAATTTCTTAGAGTTGGTGACCACAAACAAGTTTACGGTAAAGATTGACGACTGCTATTTTGTACGGTAAGAAGAAACAGTACATAACCTATCATAATACCACTATGACAAAAAAACGGGCACACCAGAGTTCAAATAATGGTGCGGTCACCGGGATTCGAATTCCCGCCCGACCCTTATTCAAGGATCGAGTCCCGGGTTACGGGCTGACTTCGCACGCAATTGCATGGAAGGCCAGTGTCCTAGACCAAACTAGACGATGACCGCACAATCTAAGCCGAATGAAAGAAGGTTATTAAATCTTATCAGTCGGGGAAAATTAAGTTCAAAAGCGTGTCGACTGCTTTGTTCTTTATCTTCTGCTTGTAGTATTCCGAGCCTTTCTTGGGGGCGTCAAGTGCCCTTTCAGCATCCACCTCGGCAACGGGTCGGTGATCCAAAGCCCCGTAAAACTGGACGCGCCAATTCTTCATCTTGGAAACAACGGTCGCGTTAAATATGTCATGCAGCCACACAGAACCGATAAAGTAAATGAACGGCGGGTTGGGCTTGCTTTTGAGCTGGTCATAAATCCTGTCAAATGTCTGACCCATGTTCTGCGAGTCAGAATCGATGGCAATGATATCCTGCTTTACGCCGCCTTCCATCAGCATCTTTTTTACCTGTTCTGCTGGGCCTTGCCTGCCGATTATCATGACCATGGTCTTGTGCTTGTCCGGTTTGGACCTCATAATCATGCTGTATGTTTCAAGACCCAGCTTGACGCGTTCTTTGATGTATTCAGGAAGACCGTCCTCGCTAGATGCCCTGTGAATGGCGTAAAGGACTAGAAGGTTGCCATCAGTGAAACGATACTCTGACATTCGGCAAATGTCCGCCTGCTGTTTCCAAATATAACTTTTCTACTAAAAGAAAGATGCGACTACCTTTCTTGGCGCCGCCAGCTGTCTTTCAAGCTCGTCAAGGCGCTGTATGGCGTCCGCGTTCTTTTGCAGTTCCCTGTACTGCTTGTCATGCCTTACCTTTCTGACTACCGCAGCAACCTCATCATGGGTAACACCGTGTTTGATATCGTATTCGATCTGCTTGGCACAGCTGGCCACGGTGCTGTACTTTTTGTAATTGCGTTTCTCAAATGAAGAGGCGTCCGGCGAGACCCCCTTGATATAACGGATGATGACTTTTTCGACATGTTCAAGGTGCCAATCCTTCAGGGCATAATTGTTGGCCTTCATTACTCACACACCTTACCAGACAAGGATATTTAATTCATTGTGCAATACATCACACGTAATCGTCCAACCGGGTCTTGTCCTCACCGGGAATCCTGGCAATCTCAAACCTCTCCTTTGGTTTTAACAGAGTGGCCGTGGCGTCGATGCCAACCTTTGTAGTCAGAAGGTTTGTCTGGTCGCTTGAAGGGTCAAGGCTTGAGCCCTTGGCGTTGGGTATTATGATAAAGTCTCTGTCCGCCTGACATCTGGTGGTGACGGCGTACTCTACTGCCACCGGGTCTGTCGGATCGATGTCGTCGTCCACAACAGTGGCCATCTTAAGAGACGGATGCGCTGCAAAAGCAGCCAGAAGCGCGTTCTTGGGCTCGCCTTCTAGGCGTTTTTTTATCTGAATAACTGCGGCCAGCCAGTTGCTCCCGCCGTCGGTCAGGTGCACGGCCTGCGTGGAGGCAACGACGCTTTTGATCTGGTCGTACATCTTTGCCTCAACAGGGAGCCCCATCAGCAGCCTGTGCTCCGCATAACCGGGCAGTATGTCGTGGTAGATTGCACCGTCCCTGAAATGGATCCTGTCAAGCTCGAACACAGGCTGCTTGCGTTTATGATCATATGTACGCAGCATTTCTACCATCCATTCTTCATGCGTTCTGTCTTTGAGTATCCTGCCTTCCAAAATGATCTCTGCGTGGCTTGGCACATACAGCTGCGAATATCCTGCCTTGGTAAGTGCGAGTTTTCCTCCAAGAAATGAATTGGCGATGAGCATCTCGTCGACGCCGTAGGCAGCCTGGTACGCGGCGGCGATGCTGACGGCCGGGTGCACTCCTATGGCAATGGCAACTTTTAGGTCCTCGCCATGGTCCTTGGCATAGGTGTAGCATTTGTGAAGATGCCTTCCTTCTACCATGCGTATGGCCATGTTCTTTTCGTCAAGCAGCAGGAGGCGGTGGGTCGAAGAGTTCTGGTTGCCTCTTTCCTGATCCTTTGCAAAAACTATGGATGCCGTGATAAACGGACCGGCATCCTTTTCAAAATGAGTAACTATGGGTAGATCTTTAAGGTTTGTCGACGAGTTCTGGTAAAAAGGCGCCTCTTCTGTTCCTTTTGCTGGTTCAGACAGATTTGCAAGCGCGTCACCGACGCGGCTGTGTATCGCCGCCTTGATGGCATTATTCTGTGCAGAAACCGGGTTGGAACCGATGGCCCGGTAAAACCGTCTTGGCGTGCCACAAACGTTGCTTGCGACAGATATCTTGCTGCCCCTTACTCTTTCAAAGATAACGGCCTGCTTTCCGTCCAGCTTGGAGACAACGGCGGCCAATTCAAATTCTGGATTGACTTCCTTTTTTACGGTCATCAACTCGCCATCATCCTGAAGAGACGACAAAAAGCTGCGAAGATCCAGACTAGTTTCCTTTGTCATTTTTGTTCTTCCTTGATTCTACGATATTCATAATCTCCCCCATAATTGCTTTCATATCCTGCAGGTTCATCTGATTTTTGGAGTGGAGGGAAACAATGCATATCCCGTTTATCAGCAAAGATATCTTTTCTGCAACAGTGTTCAGAAATATCTGGTCTGTTTTGCTTGGTATGACCCTTGCAACGTTTGCCATGTTTGCAGAGCCGATGGAGACAGAAATCGCTCCTAATTTGCGATCATTTTCTGAGATAGAAATGAAACAGCCGTTATTGTAAAAAAGAGTTTCGAGCAGGAAATTTCTTCCACTGTCGGAGCTGATGCTCCTGCTCTCTGCATCACCAGTCAGATTTGACATCTGAAAGTCTTTTACCTTGTGCGAACAGATATTGGATTTGTGACGATCTGCTTCTTTGTGCGCGCCCTGAGCTTTGCCTTGTACTTCAGGTTCCTTGGCTTTGTCCGAAGACGATAGCCGCAGCATGGGCACCACAGACCATCCCACTTGATAAAGATCTCACATATCTGGCAGCGTTTCTGTCCACTGGCGTACCTTCCAGAGCCAACTGGCTTTTGAGCCTTGTGACGTATGCATATACCCTTGCAAGTCATCTTTTTTTCACCAGGAAAACACTAGTTCAGGTGGACAACCACCTTACCTTAGTTCATTCCCCCTTGCTCTATATATAACACAATATCTATATAAGATTTATACAAATTTTTTATTATCAAAACGGACATTTTGTCAAAATTGATATAGTTTGGGACCGGGGTTTCTTGCAAATGTTGCAAATAAATCGTTAGAAAATAACAGTAATATGTGTAATATTTTACATATAATAGCAAATAATGTTCTAATTCATTTAACACCGCTAATCGACAATTGTATAAAGTAGGAATTCTTTACGAAAAATAGCAAATTTCATGCTGCTATTTATTTCTTTGCGCAAAGGCTTATTAGAGTCAATCCTAGCAAAAACGACAAGCTATTTCCTATAACCAGTGCTGAATCCTTAAAAAGTCTTCTATTGGCTCCTTTTTCAGCAGTTTTATCAACGCCAAAGCTTGCGGAACGGAGAGCATGGGTTTTTTGAAATGGTTGTCGGTGGCTATCCTGGGACATGCAACCTGTACAAACGCGTCTATGCCCTTGAAAATCTGGACTCTGTCGTCGGTGATCTCTGTCAGGGCTATCAACTGCACTTTTTTGCCCAATCTCTCGAATTCCTTTTTCAACTCCAGCGCGCGGACATGCGCAAACTGCCCCTCCTTCAGGCCAATTATGAGGCCGATCCTTTCCGCGTCAAGGGCCTTGTAAATTGCAAGTATGGCGCGTTTTTGGAGCCCCTGGGCAAATTCATTGACCTGAGAATATTCCTCAAAGTACGGATCCAGCATGAAGGTCGGCTTCTCTGTTGCCATGGCCACGCTTGCGGAATGAAACATGCTCTGGCCCAGGAAAATGTAGGCATCGACTTGCCTTTGCACGTTCCATGCAGGATAGAATTCACAGCCAAATACTTGGGCGTCCAGCAGCTGACCCTTGCCCCTGCCGATGATGACCTGGTAGCCGTGCTCTTCAAAGATCTTTTTCACACCTTCAACCTGTTCAAGGTGCTGGCTGTCTGTGAGCAGGGATATTGCCCTGTACTTGCCCTGAAGCTCCTTTGCACACTTGTGTGCTACCGCATCAAAAGAGACATCGTCAAAGGCGTTTATCATGACCACCTTTTCGCCAAAGGTTTCCATTGCCACGGTGTGACCAATGCTGAAAAGAATGTCTGCACATAGCATGTCTGCCGCATGGGTGTTCAGGTCGCAGGATCCCCAGCATGTATCGCCGATGACGTAGGCCTGTATGCCAAACCTTTCAGTGATGTGGTCTGCAACATCCTGAAGCCTTGGTATCAGCGCCTCCGCCCCGTTTAGGGCAACAGATCTAAGCTTGCGCTGCTCTATTACCTCAAAGATCCTTTTCTCGTCTATCCTGATCATGCTTTTCTCACCGGCGGCGTAACCCGAATCGCAAACTTGGGGCAGACAGCCTCGCAGCCAAAGCAGTAAATGCAATCCCGCTCCCTGGTGGGCATGGCTTTTTTGTCCTCACCTTCATAATGCCATTCAAAAACGTTGACCGGGCAGACATCCATGCAGGCGCCATCTCCTATGCAGAGGTCAAAATCCACTGCAACATCTGTACCGTAGATGCCAAACTTGCTTTTGGTATCTTGCCATACTTTCAGATTTTCGTAGACAAGCGCTACCTGCCTGTGCATCTGAAAGTCGGGGTCTATAGACAAACTCAAAAAAATTGTTCTCAATTTAATTTAAATCATCCGAAAGGTGGAGGCAGCCCACCAGTACCACCGTTGGCAAAAGACCCCATCTCAAGCCCTGCAAGATCCACCACGTAGACGTGCTAGCATGGCTACGCCGCCTTAG
>CAZKXR010000017.1:0-50112 GCA_964556935.1 uncultured Nitrososphaera sp. | reverse complement strand
TATGGCTGGACTAGATAGCTTTTGCCCTGTTTGGGAATGGTTTCTACTGAGCCATGACGGCTTTCCTGATACTTATATCGCACCGTAAACTCATCAACCCTTTGGCATCCGAAGCTGTATTTTCTTGGACTGTGTCTAAGACTACCGACGCCATAGAACCATTTGAAGAGAGTTTCGTGTATGGGACGGGGTTCAGAGGTTTAGTCTAACTATGAATAGCAGACCAGCAACAGCACTCCTCGTAGGTACAGTTTGGACATTCCTTGGGCGAGGGGCTGTTCATGCATTCTGAAGGCAAACAACCGCAATCAGCACATCTTATTTCCACATGCCTTGATATGCCGCCAGGCTTTTTAACTTAACCACCCATCGATGACATGGCGGAAAATAACTGGCATCCTGGTCCAGGTCTTTCATGAAAGCGCCAGAGTGCGTAAAAGGTTGCAAAAGTGCATGCCAATGATGCATGACTGTTGTAGAAAATTCGGACTTGTACAACCCAAAGGTTCATAAATTGATTTTAGCGACCGTATCGTGTACGATATTATGTTTGCCATAGTGCACATGAGCGACGTTGTCAGGATTCCTCCAAGCAGGCTGACGGGCTCCCTGAAGGATGCTGCTATCCAGATACTGAAGGAAAAGTACGAAAGCATGCTCTCTCCGGAGGTCGGCTACGTAGTCATGATCACCGACGCGGAGGTCAGCTCTGTGGGCAAGCTGGTGGCCGGTGACGGAGCCACGCACCACAAAGTCACGTTCAAGGCGCTTACATTCTACCCCAAGCTTCAGGAGATCGTGGAAGGCGAGATTGTCGAGATAACCGATTTTGGAGCATTTGTAAGGATAGGCCCAACAGACGCGCTGCTGCACCTGTCGCAGATAACCGACGATTACCTGAAAAGCGACGTCAAGCAGGGCGTTATCGTGGCAAACCAGTCAGCAAGGAGCCTAAAGATAGGATCCAAGATCCGCGCACGGGTTACCGCAGTCAGCCTGGGCAAGGGCGCCGGCATGGGCAAGATAGGCATCACGTGCAGGCAGCCGTTCCTTGGCGCACTGGAATGGATCCAAGAAGAGCTCAAGAAGGCCAAGCAGCCGCAGACAGCAGGCCAGCCGCCAGCCGGCAAGGAAAAGAAGGGGGGCAAGTAAATGGCCAAGGAAAGGGCGTGCAGGAAATGCAAGGCCGTTACAACCGGCAAGGTCTGCCCCATCTGCAAGTCATCTGACCTGAGCCCGGACTGGTCTGGAATCATACTTGTATTTGACCCAGAAAAATCCCTGGTGGCCGGGACGCTTGAGATCAAAAAGCCAAGCAAGTACGCCTTGAAGGTTACATAAACCGATGGACTTGCAAACGTTTCTTGACGTCAGAGAGATGCTTGCAGGTTTCTTGCAGGAAGACATTGGCCAAGGCGACATTACAAGCGACAGCATCATCCCTGCAGACAGGAAGGTAAAGGCCAAGATATTATGCAAGACTGACGGCGCCATAGTCTGCGGCCTAGAAGAAGCCGGCATCATCTTTGATTTATGCGGCTGTACAAGCCGGGCGCTGGTCAAGGACGGCTCCAAAGTCAGGAAAGGCAAGCCGGTTATGACAGTAGCCGGCCCGGCAAGGTCCATACTCAAGTCCGAGCGCGTCGCGCTCAACCTGATGATGCGGATGAGCGGCATAGCCACAGAGACGCACCGGCTCTCAGAGGCCGGCCGGCCTGCAAGGATAATGGCAACCCGCAAGACAGCGCCGGGCCTGCGTTACTTTGACAAGAAAGCTGTGGTGCTGGGAGGAGGCCTTGCCCACAGGATGCGGCTTGACGACATGGTTCTGATAAAGGACAACCACCTGGTCCTGACAGGATCGCCGGAAAAATGCGTCCGGCTTGCCAGGCAGAACGTTGGCTCCGGCATCAAGGTAGAATGCGAGGCCCGCAACAGAAAGGAGGCCATCTCCGCCATACAGGCCGGCGCAGACGTTGTGATGCTGGACAACTTTACGCCAGGGCAGGCTGCCAGCGCGATAAAAGAGATAACGCGCCTTGGCCTGCGCAAAAAAGCCAAAATAGAGATCTCTGGCGGCGTCAACTACAGGAACATAAAACAGTACGCAAGGGCCGGCGCCGACTATATCTCGATGGGATACATAACCCACTCGCCAAGGGCAGTGGACCTGAGCCTGGAGATCCTCTAGGATATGGCAAGCATCCTGTCTATGGCAAGGCGCGCCCTGTCGGCAACGTTCTTGGGCACCCTGACTTCGTGGATGTCGTACGCAAGCGAGTTGTAGACCTTCTCAAGGCTGATCTTTTTCATGTACTTGCAGACCGCGTCTTCCTTGACTGGCACGAACTCCTTGCCCGGGTTTTCCTTCTGCATCCGGTATAGTATTCCGGTCTCGGTGGCCACCACGAACTGCTTTGCTTCAGATGACCGCGCATGCCTCATCATTCCTTCCGTGGAAAGCACGTAGCCGGTCTTGGCCAGGTCGCCCTTGGCCATATGATACATTGTAGACGAAGTGCAGCTGCATTCCGGGTGGACCAAAAAGTCGGCGTTCTTGAAAGTGGCCAGCATCTTGTTGATGTCCTCGGCCTTTATGCCGGCATGCACGTGGCATTCTCCGGGCCAGACGTACATGTTCTTGCGCTTTGTTACTTCCGCAACGTACGCACCAAGGAACATGTCTGGCAAGAACAAGACCTTCCTGTCGGCAGGGATGCTTGATACCACCTTGACCGCGTTGGCCGAGGTGCAGCAGTAATCCGAGAGCGCCTTGACCTCGGCGGTGGTGTTGACGTAGCTGACTACAACCGCGTCGGGATGCTCTTCTTTCCACGCCAAAAGCTCCTTGGCGTTGATGGCCGAGGCAAGCGAGCATCCGGCATCCAGATCCGGTATCAGAACTTTTTTGTCTGGACAGATTATGGACGCTGTTTCAGCCATAAAGTGCACGCCGCAAAATACAATCAAGTCTGCTTTTGTGGTTGCCGCGTTTCTGGAAAGTGCCAGCGAGTCGCCGATAAAGTCGGCAACGTCCTGCACCTCCGGTACCTGGTAGTTGTGGGCTAGAATCACCGCATTGCGGTTCTTTTTCAGTTCTAGGACCTGCTTTTTGAAGTCAGTTGCAAGCATGGTCATGTCTATCTATATACAGAATGCTGATCTATGGGTTCTACATTTAAATCAGCACAATTGAGGAGATGTCTGCCCGGATTATGCAGGTTGCAGGCAATACTTGCCACATTCCGCAAGATACCTGCAGGATGTATTGTATAATTCGTGTTGGTTGATAAATTTTATGCGGCATGCCAGACGCTAACACAGCAGATCCTGGACCGTATCAACGCTACGAATTCAGGCCTCGACAATTGTTATTGATACACAAGTTGAGAAAACATAGGAATGTCTGGTACTTTTATTGGATTTTTCTTAATCAAAGAGTTTGAAAGTGATCAGCAACATCCAAATTATTGAATATTTTTTCAAACAAAAAGTAGAACTATATAAACTCTGGATAAATCCGTCATAAAAAATAAACTCTCAACAGCATGCTTAAGTACTTCAGTGTCGGTAGGTCGTTAATGTTGCTAGAAATCTTACCTGTTGATAATGTGACCCATCGTAATCATAAATACCATTCAGCCCGAATTTCTGGTCAAACTTTCGATTTGATTCTAAAAAGAGAAACACGTCAGACGATTTATAATAGGTGAATTCTAATTTGTCGCTACCGATGAACATCGTAGAGGCTTTGCACAAAGACCGCAGATACTGGGACGATGTTAACTGGGCTATCACTCACATTCGCGAACTTGATGGGTATCCAGATCAGTGGGTAGCAATATTCAACCAGAAAGTAGTCGCGCATGGGAAAAGTAAAGAAGAAGTCAGACGTGATGCGATGAAGGTAAAAGGTGTAAGGCGTCCATACATGTTCCGCGTGGAATGCAATCCACAGTATATCATCGTTAACTAACTTTATTAATAGACTTAAAACTCCGTTTAGTCGATTGAGGCCAGTAGATAGGCTGTCTTTAGATATAATAAGATACGAAAGCGGCAGTTTAGGAAAATCAATCTCTGGTTTTGAAAATATCAGAATAGAAGCACAATTTTCAATAGCAAAGAAAGATAACACAGTTCCAGATGTTATACAAGCAATCATCGATACCGGTTCTCCAATAACAATCATACCCAAAGATTTGTGGGAAAACGCTGTAGTCGAACCACTTGGAAAATATACAATGCACGGCGTAAATCCAGATGAAAATTGCGGAGTTGAAACCGTAGTCGCGTATGTTTATGGTATGATTTTAAATCGTAAACATGTAAGCAGCAAACCTCTAAAGATTCCTGCCCTTTTGACAGACAAAAATATCGAGAAGCCCATCATAGGCATTGGTGGCGTATTGGATGGCTATTCGTTTTGCTATGATTTGAAAAACAACGAAGCTTATCTTCAAGGAGAATTTTATGACTACTCTGAAGATGCAGAAAATCAACCCTTAAATGAAAATGATCGTTCCTAGTTTACAATTTTGGTCTAATGTCTATCGTTCAAAGCAACCTAATACAGGAGACTTTATCTAGATACCAGTGATCCAGCAAGAGTGATTGGGAAGAGGATTACAAATAGGCGCAGCCGCTGGTAGTGTGGTAGCGGTTGTTATTACTCTATTTATTCTCAACCAATACGCGGTTAGCAATCTGCAATTCAGATTAAGGGGAGGAGGAGAAAATATCGATTTTGCAACACTAAGCGCTAATATTATAGTCGACACCTGTAATCCAACTTCAGTACCGGTCAGTTTCGAAAAATACACTTTAACGACATTTTACAAGGGAAACGAGTTCGCAACACTAACATTCTACGGTAAGACTATTCAACCGAGGGACTCAGAATTATTGAATGGCCGAGTGGATCTTAATGGCGAGCTGATGGCAGGATTGTTTCTTAACGCACTTGCAGAGGGGTTTTCCGGCGGTCAATCTGGTTTTGACGAGAATGCCATGACTGCCAAAGAAACCTTTGAAACAAAACTTCTAGGAATAATACCATTATCTCAAAGCAGGGACATAGATCCAGCTCTTGGTGATTCTGTTTTTGGTCGCCAATACTCATGTGACTAATTTCTTTTGTCATTACTGTTACTGTACCATTTACGTCGGTTGTCAGAGTCGCGAGATAAAATGGCGTTCGACAGGAGCGTTACAGAAGCCGATGCATACAAATATAAGTATTGAAGCAAGAATTTCCAGTCGAAGATAGATGCCAACACACGGATCGTTGACCAAGGCCGGCAAGGTCAGGGGCCAGACGCCAAAGATACAGGCAAAACCACGCTCAAGCCCGATTGCAAGAATCCGCAACAAGGACAACTTTGTCAAGCGGTTTGAAAAGAAGAGACTGCCGGGCCAAAAGAAGCCGGAACGCAGACGAAGGTAAGGCAAGGGTATAATTCCCCCATTTTCCAATTTGTTAGCTGATGCGTAAAGTAGGCATTATCGGCTGCGGGACTATCGGAAGCCAGCTGGCCATGGCCATGGATTCCGGATCTGTCCAAAATGCATCGCTGGTTTCGGTTTTCGACGTCATCGAGTCCAGCGCGCAGACGCTAAAGTCGAGGCTGCGACAAAGCCCGCAGGCATTCTCGGATTTTGAGAAGTTCATCTCTACCGACATCGATATCGTAGTCGAGGCTGCGTCGCAGCAGGCCGTGAGGGATTTTGCTAGGACCGTGCTTGACGCAGGAAAGGACCTCATGGTAATGAGTGTCGGCGCGCTGGCCGACGGCGCGTTTCTTTCAGAACTTTTGCAGGCTGCGGCAAAGAATTCCTGCATGATCTACATCCCCACCGGCGCGATAGCCGGAATCGACGCCATCCGAGCCGTAAGGCATTTGCTTGAATCTGTCACGCTGACTACAACAAAGCACCCAAGGGCGCTTGCCGGAGCCCCATTTTTTGAGACCAGCATGATAAAACTGGAGCAGATAACCCAAAAGACCGTCATTTACGAGGGGCCTGCTTCAGAAGCCGTCAAGGCATTTCCTGCAAACGTCAACGTTGCAGCAGTTTTGAGCCTTGCAGGGATCGGAGTCGACAAGACCATGGTAAGGATAGTTGCCGACCCGGCGGCAAACACCAACCGACATGAAATAACTGCAAGGGGGAGTTTTGGCGAGATGAACATAACCGTAAACAATATGCCTAGCCCTGGAAACCCAAAAACCAGCTATCTGGCCGTGCTTTCTGCTGTAGAATGCCTCCGGTCCATATCCGGCAGCGGCATGAGGATAGGCTCCTGACTGGCTTTCCATGGTTTATATATGGTCTGAGCTTGTCCTTTCTTACAAGGTATGAGTTACGGAAGAGACAACTTCGGCCCAAAGCCGGTAGAACAAGGTAATGAATACGACGTACAGATCACGGAAATCAGCCGCAAAGGAGACGGAATTGCAAGGATTCAAGGATTTGTAATCTTTGTAAAGGAAGGTAAGGTAGGTCAGAACGCAAAGATCCGCATAAACCAGATCGGACCAAGGTTCGCTACTGCCGAGATAGTCAACGGTTCGGCAACCCCGGCGACAGACAATACAGCACCAAACTAAACTACTGCGTTCTGACGAATGCAGTGAGGTTCTTTTTTTGTTTTTTCTTTAGGCTAATTCGATTTTTGAAAACTAATTGGATAACAGCTGAACAACAGATACCACATGTTTGAACCGCTTTAAAAGTAGTATTTATGCGCCAGTAACATCGACGTGAATCATACCGACAAACTTTATATGTTTACATACGGATGTACATCTGTAAACATGGTATCCGACGCCAAGACTGTCCATCGGAAGGATCTGGAATTAACAAAAAGACTAGAGGCCATAATGGCAGAACACCCAGATCTGTATGACGCCCTTGCAAATGAAGACGTAACCAAGATCAAGAAAGACTAACCACCCTTTCCTTTATGAATACTTCAAGGTCGCTGTAACCCTTCTTTGCATACATTATGTCCGTCAGAATCTCGAATACCTCTGTCCTTTGCTTTTCGCTTTCCAGAGGCAAGTCATAGCCGTTCTGCCTGAGCCAGTTAATACCAAGCAATAGACTGGTCGTCTTGTTGCCGTCAAAGAATGGCTGTTTGAAAGTAATCGAGCCCATAAGGTAAGCGGTTTGTTTCATGATACGTTCCTGTTTGTTGGAGATGTGATTATAATCATTGTTGAGTTTGAATACAATATTTACAAGAATATCTAGATCGACATCAAATTCCACACCGCGCTTCTCCACGACAAATTTGTTGGCGTCAATTATATCGTCGATTGTGTACACGAATTATTTCTATGGTCTTGCTATTTTATATGCAATTGGTTAGATGCCAAAAGATAACTTATGAATGAGCATCAAAAGATTCGGGAAGAAAAGAGTATAGCCACACACAAAGACGATAACAGACTGATACCGGGTTTCAACTCAGCTTAACCTGAAAAGAATCCCTCCACTTGATAGATCAGCAGACACAAGTTCCAGCTGAAAAGGAATTTAGGTGTATTCTGACAATCTGCATCGTTGCTGCGTAACAACATCATTGCCATAGTCGCCATATCATTTATTGCCGTTGGGACCATGTGGGGGATCGGAAACCTTCTAAACCCGCCGGAGGAAGCCGAACTGCCAAACGTGGAAGGAGTCATTCTGGTGGCCAGGGACAACCTGTTTAACGGGACCAACCCGGATATCCATGTCAAAGTCGGCGTCCCAAAGAAGCTGGTGGTGGTCAACAACGATTTTTCCCGCCACGACCTGGTAGTTGACGAGCTGAACCTGAACACCGCTTATCTGCGCGGTGGCCAGGATTTCAAGACGGCCATTGTCACAGAAGAGCCAGGCGTGTACGAGTACTATTGCTCGCTTCATCCAGATACGATGCGCGGCAAGATAATAGCAGAGCCCTAGAGCGCGCCGGGCACCTTGACTATGGTAAGCACGTCTTCGTCAGTAAGTCGGTGGTCCAGGCCAACCTTCTGGCCGGCAAACTTGGCGCTTTTGCCCCACACCATGCCGTAGCGGAAGTTTCTAGACATGTTGCGGTGAATCCTGTTGCAGACATCCAGAACTGTTGCACCGTTCTTTATTATCATCGGCTCCTGGTAGTCTGTCTCGCCGCCCTTGGGCCGCAGGTATATCCGGATAAAGTCCAGTTTCTGGTAGATGGCCTCCTTCAGCGCGTCGACGTTGACAGAGGCGTCAGCAGAAATGGGGATAAAGTTATTCCCTATCTGGGACTGGATCTCCTTTATGAATCCCTGGTTTACCAGGTCTATCTTGTTTAGCACCGCAATCGACGGTATGTAGACTCGGTTTTCGGCAAGTACGTCTATCAGCTGGTCATCGGTCAGGCCCGGCTCGCGGATTATAACCCTGCCGTTGTGAACACCGTAAACCCGCAGGATCTCCTTGACGGTTTTTTCCGACATCTTGATGGGCACCTGGCAGTTGACCGATATTCCGCCGGTGGACGTCTTTTCAATGACCACGTCTGGAGGCTGGTCGTCCAGCTTTATGCCGGCCTCTGCCAGCTCCCTTTTAAGCAGGCCGACATGCTGCGGCTGGAACACGTCAAGCACAAGAAGTACAAGGTCTGCCCCCCTGGCTACAGAGATGACGCGTCGGCCAAAGCCCTTGCCGGATGCGGCGCCTTCAATGATTCCAGGCAGGTCAAGGACCTGGATCTTGGAGCCCCGGTAGTCCATCATGCCGGGCACTGCCGTCAGGGTGGTAAACTGATAAGAAGCAACGCGGGATTTTGCGTTGGTCAGCCGGTTAAGCAGCGTGGACTTGCCCACGCTTGGAAGGCCTATCAGAACCACCGTGGCATCGCCGGCCTTTCTTACATCAAAGCCGACGTTCTCGCCGCCGGTATGCATGGTCCGGCCGTGGATGTTTTCTTCCATCTCGCGCTTGAGCCTGGCTATCTTGGCCTTCAAAAGCCCAATGTGGTGCTCTGTGGCCTTGTTGATCTGGGTCTTGTGGATCTCGTCCTGAATGGCCTTGATTTTTTCCGGAATCCCCATGGATAGCGGTTATTGCTAGACAGAATGGGGATAAATTTATTCTGGTTTGCAGGCATGATGCCTAAATAGTACCTTGAGCATATAGGATCAGCCGGCGGTCTGGTTGTCGTCTACATCGTCTAAGCAGACAGCCAAAGAAAACCCGCCCTGTCCGTGCTGCGGGGTACCTATGGATTTGTACGGCAAGCCTTTTGCTGCAAAGCTCAGCATCGATGGCACCGATTATTACTGCAACAACCCCTCATGCTGCTGCGATTTCAGGCCCAGGTAAGCAGATCTGTGCAAATTGCAGCCACAATAATCGTGGTTGCGTATCATGGACTGCGGCAGCATTGGAGATAAACTCCGAAGCAGGATTTGGCAGGAAACTTGACGTGGCCTACATGCATGTAACAAAATCTACAACCTTTTCAGCATGTAATGCGATATAATCATGGATGGCGTTTGGCCTTGACGATCTATCATGGCTTGTGGCCGTGATCACGCTTTCAGTAGGCGTTACGGCGCTCATCCTTTACATGCTTGGATTCTTTTCAGAAAGGCAGGCCAGAAGAAAGTACCGCTAGTCAGACGGCATGAGGACGCCGGCCACCGCCTCGTCTTCTTTGATGGAAAACTTGATCTTTGACAATTCCTCGGCCTTGTTGCCCTTGGCGTTTACAACGAATACCTTGAAGCCTTCTTTTTCTTTCTTTGTGTTGACCACTGCCAGTTCAAGTTTGATCTCCCCGTTCACAACAAAGCCGGTGCCCTTCATGCCTTCCTTGATGGCATCAACAACGCCTCTAATGTATTCGGACAGTTCCGTGCCTTCCGTGCCCTTCATGTCCTTTACTAAAGGCGAGGTTAGAATTTAGGATTTTGGAAACATGATGTTCGCTCTTATTCGAGAATCTTTCAGCTGACCTCTACAAAGAACCTGCATAATCTTTCCTCTCTCATCTTCCTGCCGTCATGAATAAACTGGAATGATTTTACTTACGTCTGTAAATAATGCCTGTTGAAGCCCATGAATTTTTTCAGTCACAGCTGGTACAGGCTGCTTCTACATTCGCAGTTGTTCACGTGGCCCACCTCTTGCGCACGTCATAACCTTGGTTGGATAGCGGTAGAAAATAGCCCGATTTTTGAAGAGTACCTTAAGAGAATTCTTTTAAGCTCCCACCCGCCAAGGTTGGAGCAATTCGTGTACATTTCCAAACGGATCGCGGAAAGCTATGAAAGGACCGAACGGACTCTCGGCGATCCCGCTTTCATCTTTAGACCATGCGATCTTGACGAAGAAAACTCCCTTATCAGCCCATTCTCTCATCGTCCGTTTAATGTCATCTGTGTAGAAAACAAGCACAACGCCGGTCTGATTTGGATAGTCGGAAGGAACAAACCTTTTAGCAGGATAGATCAATACAGTGGGACTGCCCTCGATTTCTAATTCAAATGGGCGATTCGGACCCAGACTTTCTTTAGCCTTCATGCCAAGAATGTTCACATAAAAGTCCCTGGCTTTCTCTAGGTCCGTGACATTGATTTGGACAATGCCCAGCCGCAAGGTCATATGTAATGATCTCCCATCCCATTTAGCAAAGACATGCGAGGATGTTGTGATTAGGTGTTGTCGAGATAGAAAAGTCTTTGTTCTGAGCTCCAACACTTAACTTCGGAGCCCCTTTTGTCATTGTGCAACAATCCAACTAATCCGCACACGGTTATCTCCTTCCTGCAGTAGGCACAACAATAATACATATGATTACCATTTAGATAGTTTAATACCGTTTCCAGAAATAGCAACTGCGGATGCAATGGGCGCCGCTCAATCCTGACCGCGAAACGATCTTGCTTTCAGAGCTCCTGCTTCAAACTCTTCTTTGGTAATTGCTCTCATTCCTTCGCATGTGCCAGAGGCAAAGGAAAATCTCCCATCAGGAGAGTGGTAAGGCTTTTCGAAAGCCACGGTCACATTCCGCGGCGGGATTTCCCAGACAGGAGTAGCAAATGCTACACCCGGCTGGTTAATGATTATGCGCTTTTTATCTAGGTAAACATCATAAATCGCGCTGTATACGATCATTGCAGGATAATCAGATTCCTTCTGTCTGGCGATACAGATGCTTTTTGGCTGTGTGGCTCTGGAAAGAGTGAAGGTGATGTTTGCTTCCAAGCCTTTGCTGTATACATTGGTTAGTTCCCATGCATCTATTGTGAACTCGAATTGTCGATAGCCAATGCCATTTCTAATCGGCCTCTCTCGAATCAGCCTCATATAAGCATCAAATGCCATGACATCGACCGGCCTTTTTTCATTAGCAAGCTGAAGAGGAATCCTGATGACGGACCGCTCATATTCGACCGCTGGTTCTTCTGGGAAATGCTCTTTTGCTTGCTTCTCTTCTGGGTTGTAATCCGGCGGTTCTTTGCTCACGCGTACCTATAGGTAGTGGCTGCTAATAAGACTCCTTCAAGAGGATACACAGAGTTACAAAGAGTTACACTGGAATGCACATACACTCGATCTATCATACCTTTAAGAAAACTTTAGTTCTACCACTTCATCAGCGATTTTGCATTGAGGAACCTTTTTGAAAAAATATTCTAGGCTAGCACTAAAGGCTCCTGCAAGAATCTTTGACCATTTGGCGCCGTATTTATGACTGATAACGATCCGGTGGGATCCGTCATACTCATACCTAGAGGAAGAACATATCCCAGCTCTCCGCGCAATATTGCCAACAGCAAATTTTGCAAAACTTTCAACATCATTTGGCATGTTATACTCCAAAACAAGCGAGTTCCAGATATCATTGATAGCCATCGTGAGCCAACCGACTCCATCACTTTCGTCCATTTTGGAAAGCATCATTGAAAAGATCTTGGGTGGAACAATGAACATCTCTAATTCTTCGATCTTTTTATAAAATGTGACATGTCTAGATAATATCTCATTGACAAGTGAATTGAGACTGGTGTTCCGTGATTCAGCGTCTCCTTTCAGTTCTTCCACTATTTTTTTATTTATAGAAAGAGTGATGTTGATTTTTGAATCGGCGTTTTTCAAGCAGATCCTTGTTTATTCTATAATCAGTACTTGGCAATAAGGCGTTTGTCAGTGTTTTTATTAGATTGTTGAAGAGCGCCCCTAGCTCCAGATATAGCTGCCACCGGGCGCTCAGGGTTTGTGGGAGTGTGTGAGCTACTTATGACAAGATTTCAAAAATCCTTGCTATCGTGCAAGAACACATGCCCAATCATATTAGAGAATCTGATTCTTCCCAGAATTTCAAGATGATTTGTTCTTAACACAATTATGCCGGTCCAAGATCTCAAATGTAACTTGCAAGATGCTGATCCGGCAAATTGTTCATCCTTTGTCTTTTACGATAAATGCTGTAACTAACTATCTTCTGGTAGTCTTTCTGACTGTACTTAGGACCTTGGTGCTAAAGGCTACTTACGAGGGTTCTAAAGTTGCATTTAAATTTGGTGAATTATGGAGACTGTCAGGGCTCCGGTGGTGTAGTCCGGTTAAGCATTTCGCCCTCTCAAGGCGGAGATCACGGGTTCAAATCCCGTCCGGAGCATATTTCTTTTACTTCGGTGCCCGATACACAAAATCAACAAGATAAGAAAAAGGCAGGTTCAGGTGGTTTAAAAGAAGTCAAACCATTACATAGTTAGCGTGTCCATCTACAACTACAGTAGCACGGTACACGTGTTAAAGGAAAAGGTTGGGAAAGCTGAACAACGGCAAAGTTGCTGTTGGATTCTTGGACGCTCCAAGCTAACCTAACTCAATATCTCTAGCAATTGGTCAACAGACACTATTTTCGTCTTTTCAAATACCATCAGATCCAGTAGATCTTTGTCTCCGGATATGATATAATCAGCTTTACCCACTAGTTCAACAATGACGTTATCATCAGGATCTTTCAAGATTGAACTTTGTGAAGCGACATTTTTCTTGTCTATCTCCACGATTTCTGCCACTTGATACAGTATCTTCCTAAATCTCTTATCATGATGCCGGTACAAGCGTCGCTGGAAGGTTGAGCGTCTGTTTGCATGGCTGCAGAATTTCCGCCGCATCCAGGTACGCTATGACTATTATGCTCAGAATTTCTTGGTTTTGTCCAGCTTGGATACATGCTAACTTTGCTTGGGAGGTGTTTATGAGATGAGTTCTTGCAAGAAGTGACTTTTGATTCTAATATTGTTTTTGTAGGACAAGAATAACAATTCTTATTAGGTAGTTATACCAAGTATAACTTACCATCTATGCATCTTAAGGGCAAGGTCAGAACATGGGGTCACTCCTTGGGTGTAATCATTCCTTCAGAACTGATCAAAAAAGAAGACATTCATGAAGGCGACATAATCGAGATCGAGATACGAAAATACAAAGATGTCAAGAAATTGTATGGCAGCCTAAAGCTAAAGCCAGGAGAAACAGTACAAAAGATAAAAGACGAATTAAGAAAGGGATGGGACGACTGAGACGGCCAAAGACACCAAGCAGGAAGAAGGAGGGTACTTTTACGATACATATGCAGTCCTAGAATTCCTTGTAGGAAATCCGGACGTTGCAGAATACTTTGATAACAACAGCCACGGAATCTTGACAAAACTTAACCTGATGGAAATAGCATACTATTACCACAAGAGCGGCAATAGCGACATGGCAAAACAAGTTGTAGACTCTTTCTCAAAGTTCCTTGTCGATTTTGACATAGATGATATTGAGCGATCGATGCTTCTTAGGTCAAAACTCAAGATGAACAAGAAATTGTATATCTCTTATACAGATGCCTTAGGGTACTACCTTGCAAAAAAACTGAAACTAAAGTTTCTAACCGGTGATTCCCAGTTTCGAGGTCTTGACGGAGTCAAATTTATCGGATAACAAGTAAGGTGAAGGTAAAAAAATTCACAGTTAAAGTCAAGTCCACAGTAGAGAAAGATTGACCGTTGCTTTGTCTAACAAGCTTCGTATATGGTTTCAGACTTGACAGTGAACTTTGTGATTTTGGACTGCCAAAACTCTATGAATTAACCAAAGTTACTTTATCACGGCTCTGAAGATGAATTTGTTAGTCCAACCATGATGCAACTGCTTACTAGTCATCAGAAAATCAATATACTTCCCAGTGCACAAAGGTCACGGCATCAGGAGTCTGAACTAATGAGGAGGCGTATGCCGGTCTCTCGTTGACTTAATAATAATCGTCAGAGTCCTCCACAACAAACTCATATTTGCAGGATGAGCAGACATACCTACACTTTCTGGTAAACAAAGTCTTGCAGGATACCTGCTCGGCCGTCTTTTTACCGCAGTTCATGCAGTATAGGATAGCAGCTAACATCCTGTGTCTGTTATTACGTCAAACCCACAAATCTATCTTGTCCTATTGATCCAAGACGAATCGGATCATACCATTAGCGTGCAGAGCTTCCCTATTCTAAGTCTGGCTGGAAAGTAGTGCCAGGCAAACATCGACTCTGCAATCCCGTCCTTGGCACATTTCATCGCCCTACAAGGCTCTTTATGCTCGTGCTCAGCTGTAGCCACGCATCCTATTGACACTCGCAAAGGATAATAGCAACTACAAGTAATTACTACTGCTTGAATTTCGGGTATCCACTCTTCCTGTTTGGAGCCCTTTTCGTGCAATCGTTTCACATGCTTGAACATATTGCGCAGGTTGTCGAGAAATTCGCCATGCAGTGGACCAAGCCATACGGGCTTTTGGGTACTGCAGTGGATATAGAACCGGTGCATTTTGTCTACAATGCAGCATATCTGGGATTGATCGTAGCAACATGGCTGCTTTTCAGAAACAAAATTACAAAATACAACAGCACCATCACCGGGTTGTTTGTATTCGCTATCGGCTCTGAATCCTGGCATTTCATAGAACATTCGATAAAATTAGAGCAGCACATTGTTCAGGGATGCGTATCGTGTCCAGGAATACTGGGCGTTTATTTTGATCCCGTCCTGCTACACTTTGTTTACAACATCGTGGTGTTTGCACCGTATGTGGCTATATTTTTCCTCATAAACAGAAACATGCTGCCAGAAAAGGTATCAGAGACCAAGCTGTAGATACGGTTTTTTGCAACCAATCTTTCAGAGACAGGATCATAAGTTAACCAGATGCGGTGTCAAAGATTCAACGGCTTGAACAAAAATAATTTCTTCGTGCTTTGGTTTGATCCTATCCTTATCACCTTCATTTGGTTCATGATTCATAGCCCGTGCTGTCCAGTGACCAACTCACGCACACCATCCTGGCCTCCTACCATGGGAACGGCATCCATGGAAGGCTTGCCATGATGATTGCAGTGGCCGCTATCAGCGAGGCCAGAAACATGGCCATCCATCTCTTTGCAGTGCCCACGCTTTCTTTGCGCCCAAGGGTAAAGTACAGTCCGGCCCACAAGACGGCCCAGGCCAGGGTGGGGTAAAAGAACACCCCGCTGTAACCGGCTGCCGGGGCGTAAACCACGAGCCATTTCTGCTGGAGGTGTACCCACAACGGCGTCAGAATGCCAACCATCAGGATCGACGCGGACGTCGCGATGAATACGGCGGCCACCTTGCCGGATGTTTTGACAGAATATGCTTTTTCCATTTCTTATCACCCCTGCACGGAGGCTATCTTGGTAGGCACGATCCCCATCAGCGATATGAACAGGGCGTACATTATCGCCAAGGATATCAGCGCAACCATCATGTTCTTGATTGCCGGATTTGTAAACATCTGCTCCTTGTAATGCCATGCCAGGTATGCAATGAGGCCCGCCCACATGGTTCCAAGCAGGCCCATGTACTCCATGGTCTCAAACATGGGAGAATGGGCGTACGGGAATGTCGACTTTATCTTTGACTTGGCGCTGTCCGGGTCGGAAACCCTGTATTCGATGTATCCGATGGTGCCGGTTATCAAAATGATAAATACAGAGACTGCCGCCGCGATGGAAAGCATCCTTATGACGTTGACGGCATCATGATGCCTTTGGCTGCTAAATACCAGCACACCGATAACTCCGGCTCCAGACATGATGGCAAAGGCAGTAAAGAAATCGTGCAGGATCATGACGCTCTCGATCTTTTTGTCCACAAGGTGTCCGAGGACAACCATGCCTACGGAGACGACGGTAGTGATTCCTATAATCAGGAACAATATTGTTTTTGTTGCTGTTAAAGGTCTAGATACTAACATGAAGGTTATTGCAGAAGGACAATTGGATTTATACTGTTGAAGCGTTTTCCTGTCCTTGTTCTAACAGTCTGGAATCACAGTTGAGAAACGGCCGTTAGAATAAATAGACTTACTTGACCAGGTTCCTTGCTTTGAGTGCCTCAAGGCCAATCAGCGCACCCTTGTGGCCGGGTTTTGCATCCAGAGCCTTGTTGTAATAGTCCTGAGCCGCGGCATAATCCCCAAGCCGGTACGAAACGTTTCCAAGGCCCACCAGCGCATTGGCGTTATCCGAATCGACTGCCAGTGTCTCGTTGTACAGCTTGGCGGCATTTTCATAGTCGCCCCTTTGAAAGGAGACGTTGGCCAGCCCGTTTAGGGCGTTGGCATTACCTGAGTCCATGGTCAGCACCAGTTCATAAGTGGTCAGAGCCTCGTCCAGCCTGTCAAACTTGTAAAGCTCGTCGGCTGTCCTGATCAATTCCTTTATCAGGTCAATCTTTTGCCCGGCCTGCTCAAAGTACTGTGTGTCTGTTCTGCCCTGCAGGTGGAGGACAAAGCCGACCCCAAGCAATGCATGCGGATCCTCCGGCCTTGCCGCAAGGACCTGCCGGTAGTATTCTTTTGACTTTTCCAGGTCGCCGGCGATGCTGTAGGCGTAGCCAAGGCCCCTTATTGCGTCCATGTTGCCGGAGTCGATGGACAGAGTCTTTTCGTACTGTGATACGCCGGCGGCAAGCAATCCTGTCCTGACGTAGACGTTGCCTATCCCGTTGATGGCATCGGTGCTGGATTTGTCCGAGACCAGTGCATGGTTGTAGTGTTGGCCGGCGGTCTGGTAGTCCTCCAGTTCATAGTATGCGTCTCCAAGACCGACCAAAGCATCTAGGTCATCCGGATATTTGGCCAGAACTTGTTGGTGGTACTGTAAAGCCCGTTCCGCATAACCCGTCGTGGTCAGGATGCTTCCTTTTCCGTTCATGGCCCCTGCGTTGTCAGGATCCAGCTGAAGGGCAGAATCATAGTACTCCAAAGACATATGGTAGTATTCTTTTTCAAAGAACTCGTCGGCCTTGGCAACGACATAGTCTGCACCCAGCTCTAAAGGAGGACTTTGCTCCCTGGCTATGTAGGCATCTGTAAATCGGATCTCCAGCTCCTTGCGGGACACGGAACCAAGGAATCTGCCTTGCATGTCTTGAAACAGGGATCTGTTCTTTGCAAGAACCTGGTTGTCCGGCTCAAGGGATAACGCCCCATCCACCAGCGCCAGCGCTCCTTGGACATCGCCGGCCGCTGCCTTGGCGATGGCAAGGTTGTTCATGGCCGGCACGTTATCGTGTTTTACCTGCAGCACCCTATCAAAGTACGACTCGGCTTTCTGGTAGTCCTTTTGCTGGATGTTGACTAGACCTGCGCTGTTGAGGGCCGGAAAATAGTTGCTGTCCATCGACAGTACCCTGTCCAGAATCCTGACGCCGTCTTGCTGGTAAATTCCGGAGGATACAAGGGCGGCTGCAACGTTGCTGCTGATTCCGAGGCCCGGGTTTTCGTCTAGGTGCTTGTTGTAAAACAGGGCCACCACCTCGTAATTCTGCATCTGGATCAGCGAGTTCAGCTTGTTTTCAAATGCGGCGTGGCTCCAGCCCATGTTCAGGATCTCGTTGTCGTATTTTATCGCGTCTTGATAGTTGCCGCCAAGGTAACTTTCTTTTGCCTTCTTGTACAGGTCCAGCAATGTCTTGACGCGCTCTATCCTGTCCTGTGCGTCGTCCAGCTGATCCTGGTGCTTTTCTAGGTACTCCAGCTTGGTCTCCATCACACTTATGGTCTGGCTCTGGTCGTCGATTACCTGTATGAGCTGGACAGAGACCACGTTTTTGCTTAACAACACCGTCAGGATGGCAAGCAGGGCCGCCGTGCCAACCACTATCGCAAAGACCTTCAGGATTCTTTCCAACTAGGCTTAGTGCATCAAAGAACGCCCATGATTATAAACTACTTTGTTCTGGCAGTGGCTATCAGCACGTCCCAGGGGAAATTTATCACGCCGTTGCTGGCAAACTGCCCTGCAGACTCGCGGGCCTGCTCTTTGATTTCCAAGACAGTTTTTTCGCCGGCTGATTCTATCTTGGAGCGTATGGAAGCAGCCGTGGTGGACAGGTAGTCTGACCAGTACTGCTCAAAGGTTCCGGCGTCGTAATTGTAGACAAACTTTTCAACGCTGACATCTGCAAAGCCGGCAGATTCGATCACGTTCTTCAGGCTCACCGGCTCGCCAAACCTGTGTACTGTGGGCGTTCCTTCCGGCCTTATACCCGGAATCCTCTGGAGGACCTGCTCCATTATCGTGCTAAAGTAGGGCACGCCCCTTGCTGTGCCATGGACGGCTACTGCCAGCACACCATCGTTTTTAAGCAGCGTTTTCAAATTGCCTAGAACCCCGGGTGGGTCTGGAAAGAACATCAAGGCATACTGGCAGAGAATCCTGTCGAATCGGCTGTGTAGACCGACGTTTTCTGCATCCATTTCAATAAAGTTGCCGGTGGGCACGGCAGACTTGGCAATCCTCAATGCCCCACGTGAAAAATCAACGCCAACAATCAGTCCAGAAGAGCCAAGGATGCTGGCAACCTGCATGGAGACTGCGCCAGTTCCGCATCCAATGTCAAGGACAGAGTCCCCCCTTGCCACTTGAGCTGATTTTACCAGCTGCGCAGTTGACCTAAAGGGCCCCCTTCCTGCGCCGGCCCAGCCGTTGTGGTATTCCGGGGCAACCAGGTTCCAGTTATCCCTAGAACTCCATTTGTACTTGACAGGGTCGTAGGTAGCCAAGGAACGTCATAATGTATTAATCTTGTCGTTATATGTTGTATTTGCATACCAAAGTACCTTGGATTTTCACTGACACTTTCAGTGCTGACTATCTTGAGAGACAGAAAAGATCAGAATCACCGTAAAAGAATGCATATTAACTTAAGTTAGTTAGCTGTATTTGGCCTGTTGGAAATCGACAGCAGTTTAGAACAACAAATACTGCGCAGCATGGATAAAGCCACGTCATTTATGATTCAAGGTTTGGAAGACAGGAAATTGTTGCGTACTGAAACCTCGCCAAAGACTGCTTTTGGTGATGATTCCTCTTACGTTTCATCTGTCTACATTCCAAGCTACATAGTGCACAGTTTAGGCTTTGTAAAATCATCTGGAAATATTTCTACAGTGATATCAGAAATTCTGAGTTACTTGCAAAGTCAGATGGAGACCAACGGGACTTGGCGGTTCTTTGGAAAACAGAATAAATTTCCACCACCGGATTTCGACGATACGTGCTGCGTCCTGGCAGCATTGAGAGAAAATAACATCGAGGTAGAGACCGATGTGTGGAGCCTGCTGTCGAAGTTTAGAGGAGAATCGGGTTTGTATTATACATGGATTGATGAGTGGATGAATAAAGAAAGTTCATATCACATCGACGGTGCCGTAAATACCAATATTCTTTATTTTGCCTCGGTTTTTAAAAGGAAACTGCCGGAGATTATCAAATTCATAGACCTTTACTCTCGCGTAAATGAATTCTATCGTTTTAGCATCTATTCTGTTTCTGAATATTCGTCAATCTACCTTATTTCAAGAGCTTTTGGAGACGGCGGAATAACCGATCTTGACCGTGCAATGTTCCACATCACGCATTATTTGATCAAACATCAACTATCTGATGGGAGCTGGGGAAACCCCCTTGACACGGGCTTGGCCCTGGCCTCTCTGGCAAACGCCAGATATACAGGTAATCAAATTGCCAAATCAATTGAATATTTGCTAGAGAACCAAGAACCTTCTGGAGGATTTCCTTCTCATGCCTTCTTTAAGGATTTCACACCCGTCTATTACGGGTCATCTTATTTAACGACGGCGATATTCCTGGAGACCATGTCCAAACTGTTGAAACCGAGAGTAAGATGAACACCATGTCTGAAGAAAACTTTGGGCAGGCAGTTCGAGCTCAAGTACTTGAGGTAATGCACGATTTCGATCTCAGAATTGAACCAAAAGAATGGAAACGTGAGATGGAACGGCAGAAACAGGAACTATCAGAAAATTGGAATCTGGTGTATCAAGAAATTTCTGGCAGCAGAGATTTACCTCAATCTTACTTGAAGAGATTTCCAAGATTGTTTAGCTTCGGTTATTCGTTAGGTTACCAGATAAGCGAAATGCTTGGCGGCCAGGGCAGCGAAAATCACGAAGCAGGCGTCATCTCTGCCCTTTTCAACATGTATGCTTCATTGTTTGATGAAATTTGCGACAATTACCCCCACCTGGTCTCCAGATTGATGGAAATAGTGAATATCAAATCCCTTGCAAAAGCCATTGGCTCTGACGGAAAATTAGATGCATGTGTTCCTCTGGCCGTTTCTGACCGAGACGACATTTTGCTTAGGACCGTTTGTCTGTTTATGAACCAGTATTTTGCCAAGTGCCGAATTCAGAAACAGGTAAACAAAAGGACATACGAAGAATTTCAGACTCTGATTCTCGATCTTTACAGGAGCGAATTGCAGAGCCTGCAATGCACGTTTACTTCAGGTGCAAATTCTGCAGATATTTATCGAATACTTTTTACCAAGAGCGCCCTTCCATCCTGGGCAATCTTTCTGACTTCTTTTATGTGCTTAAAACGGGAACCTAGATGTAATTTCGTTGAATTAAAAAATGCCATAGTTGGCCTTGGAAAAGCAATATGGATTATCGATGACCTGTCAGACGTCTTTGAAGATCTTGACAGAAACCGGTGGAGCTATGTTTGGTTAAAGTTTCACTTTGAACACGGCGTCCCGCTGTTGCAGAATGACGGCAAAGTGAGGGACAAGACAGAACTGTGTGAAGACCTGCTGGCAACAAGTACGCTTGGCGACTCGGCGACAGAGATGTGTAAGAATCTTGTTAATTCCTTTGCGTTGTTACGCTGCCATGGATACAATGTATCAAAGTTTGAACGGAATATCATTATCTGGATAAATAGTTGGATTGGCTAGTTGGCGGACTTTCAGAACAGGTTAACATTTGAAAATCCATAAAGTGAAAATTTTAACTGAAGAGACAACGCTACATAGATTCTATACAAGTTACCAGTTTAGATATAGAAAGTGTTAAATTCTAGAAATCTTATCTAAAATAAGTTGCCCACGACTACACCCAACATAGAAGTGTGCTGTCAGTATATCTGTCCTGTAAGCGGAACCGTCCATAAAGCAATGCGATCGAATTCTGCTGGCGAAATTCCAAATACCATTCCGGATCCCCAGGATACAACACAATTCTGTGAATTTGTCAGTTTTACGTCTATGGAAAAATGTACCAGTTCTGGCGGTGGTGGAGGCGGCGGCCGTCGTGGCGGATGGTAAAGGATCCAAGAATCAGAGCAGTAAATCCTAAGCGGATCCCCTTCCAACGACGTCAGAGTGCACATAACTGAGTAAGACTTTAATCTCTTCCTAATTAATCATGGGCCGTTGAAGGAATTCCGAGTCTTGTTGACCTGCACGGTATGCGGCGAGACGTTTGACTCCGACTACAAGCTGGTAAAGCACATGAGCAAGAGCCATCCAATGGCAGAAAGGAAAGGCCGGGTAGGAGGGGAAGACGAGCACAGCTGCAGCTGCGGCGGCCACATGCACCACGGCGAGCAGTGAAGGGGACTTGTCAGAAAAGCCGGAGAAACTTTTCTTCATATACATCGCAAAAAGCGATGAATGGCAAAAGAGGCAGCAGGAGGATTGGGAATACGTCTCGTCCATGGTCCGCTTCTACCACTGGTGGGCCCGCCGGTTCTTCGATTACGACATCTCGGTGGAGGCAGACATACTTCCGGTGATACCCGGCAAGCTCTTTGACAGGATGTCTTTGGGTTACCTTCTGAGGGATCATGAGCAGCGCGGCAAGGACACGTACCACTTTTACCTGGCAAATTTCAAGCCCTTCTGGACCGACTGCCAAGCCGACGGTTACGCCGCGGACAATTTTGGCATGATCCATTGGAAGCGGCCAAAGGAGCAGGTCTCGGAGACTGCCAGAAACACCTTTTTTGCCGATGAGAACTGCCCCAAGGTATCGCACATACTTGCTCACGAGATCCTGCGGCAGAACGGCAAAAAGAAGAAAGAGTATTTTGAAAAAGTTCACGAGCTGTGGCGGCAGCATACAGAGAAGAAAAAGCCGTTTTTGTATTTTGATTCCCAGTTCAAGCGAACCAACATCGCCGGCACGCACCGTTTTGTTACCCTGGATGCCACAGAACTGTAGAGCAAAGAATATCTGGGGCAGAAAGATAAGCCGGATCGTTGCCTACTTCCGGAGGCTTGTTTTCAGAAGCAGGTGCATTTGTGGCCACGGCAGGCATCATCATGTTCTCAGCCTTCGTGGTTATCCTGCTGATGTTTCCAGTCATAAAGGAATGCGCTGCGGACAACAGCTGCACGTATACATCCACGGCGCCGGAGCCGTACAACTTTGTCATAACCCAGTGGTTTCTGGCCGTATCACTTCTCACCATCGCTGCAGGAGTGCTGCTCATACGCCTTGGCCGGTGGCTTGATGCAAGGGCGGAAACCAAAAAAGCGTAGCTGCCCGCCTTTAAATACAGGAGCAGCCCCAGACAAACACGGAATTGAGCAGGATATCTTTCAGCAAGGCAGAAAGAGAGTTTTTGGCCGCAAACGAGGCATGCAGGGTGGCCACCTGCCACGATGACATGCCCCATGTTGTGCCTGTATCCTGTTACTTTGAGGACGGCGTGTTCTACTTTGCCACCGACCTTGAAACCAGAAAGCTGGAGAACATCAAAAAGAACGGCCGGGTGGCTCTGGCCATCGACCAATACAGCTCGCTTGGAAACAAGGCCGTCTGCATCCAAGGCAGGGCCCAGATAATAGAAGGCGGCAAGGAATTTGCCAGGCTGTACAAGATCTTTGAGAAAAAGTTTGAATGGGTCCGGCAAGACCCGTGGAAGGAAGGCGAGGCCCCCTTCATCCGGGTTGTTCCTACCAACAAGGTCAGCTGGGGAATCAAATGAATGCAAGAAAGAAACTGGACGATGTGGCCGGCGAGATCTGCAAGGTGGTTCTGCCCATCAAGCAGGAATACTACATTGGAGGGGGAAAACAATTATCCGTATGCACGCTTTCAAGCATGGGACTTTTAGAAGAGATTTCAAGATCCAAGATGATGGAGAAAATTGCCGTTGCCGGGCGGCTTCTTTCAGAAAACAAGGGCATAGACACCATAATCCAGTTTTCCTTAAACCATCCAGACCTTAAGCAAATAATACTTTGTGGCAAGGAAGTAAAGGGCCACAAGGCAGGTCAGGCGCTTTTGGCAGTGCATGAAAATGGCATAGACGATTCAGGCCGGATTATCGGCGCGGCTGGTCCGTATCCCATACTCAAGTCGACAAAGGCTCAGGTAGACCGCTTTAGAAGGCAGGTAGAGATCACAAACATGATAGGCGTAACGGATCTTGACAAGATACTGCCCCTAGTATCCTGACTTCTGCCGGTCCTGGTTGACCTGGTTCTTTTTCTTGTATTCTGCCAGTATGTCTTGAGGCTCCATGCCCAGTTCTATTGAGGCCTGCACCACGAAGTGCCATATGTCTATCAACTCCTCTCTTGCGGCAGCCTCGTCAAAGGCAACGGGCTTTTTCCACCATTTCCAGGCAGTCAGCCTCTGAAGCTCGACGGCCTCATGGATTATTGCCGTTGATAGAGCCGAGATCCTGGCCTCTGTGGTCTTTGGGTATCTGGACAGGTCCATCATATCGGCCAGTCCTTTCTGCATTGAGAATATAGTTTCAAGGGAGTCCATCTTGTTCCTGTCAACGGCCCTCTGGTAAAAAGTTTCACACGGCCACAATTCGAAAGCTTTAATGGACTATTCGAAGAAATGAAAAGACATGGCTTCTGGCACTCATTCCTCGCCAATTACAGATTCGGATCAACCCCTTGAAAACATCCTTTCATCTTGTCTAGACATGCTAAAGATCGAGGATGCAGATCTCCGCAAAAAGATGGCGGAATTCGCCCAGAGCGTTCCTGCAGCCACTGCGGGCACCCATGGCAAGTGGATAGTCTCCATAAAGGCCATCGCCGACGCCTTTGCGTCTGAAAACCGCATGTTCACCCAGTCAGAGCTGTGCGATTTTCTTACCGTGGCCGTCAAGGGCATAGATGCAAAGAAGGCCGGAACAAAGCCGGTCAATGATGCTACTTTTTACATTTACATGGACATAATGCAGAATTACGAAGCGGCCAGTGGCGAACTAAAAGTCCATTACCCCAGAATAATAACGGACGTAATATCCATTCTGGACAAGGGTGTCGATACAAAAGGTGAGGCCGTGGGCGTTTACGGTATTGAGAGGTACTTCCAGAAACGAAAGACGACGGCCCTCTCCGAGGATCCGGCCGCCGGCTACGCTGCCGCGCCGGTCCGTGAAGGCAAGCAGCCGCATGAGCCAAAAATACCGCCCTCCCTCAGTGACGAGCTGATGGAAAACCTCATCAGTCTGACGGGAAGGTCAAGAAAAGACCTTGAACGGTCTCTTGCCGACCTTGCAGCGCCGGATGTCAAAAAGATCTCGGATCTATCGTCCAACTACAAGAAGTTGCAAAAATACCGCAAGACAACTACATCAGCAGATCTAAAGAAAGAGGTTGAAAAAGACCTTGGACGCGAACTTTCGGACAACCAGCTTCAGCACGCGTCCAATTCTATCAAGAAAACCAAGATTTACATGGAGAACCTGCTGGACGGCAAGTTTGTCCCCCATGGAACGCACGGCATAAACCATGTAAAGCATAACCTGGAATATGGCTTCCAGCTGATGGGCCTCATCGAGCCAAGAAAACGAAAGTCAGGCTGATCCAACAAAAATAAGATAATCAGCCAATCTACGGGATTCCCTTAGACGTTTGACCTAGCTCCAGACTTTTTCCTTAAACGTCCATTTCTTATTGAGCAGGAAGTTTCCTATGGAGGCAACTGCCACCGCAATCACAAGGGCAATGGTCTTGTCCAAATCTTGGTTCTCGACAAGGAGATAAAGCACTGATATCTGGACCAATGCGCCAAAGCCGCTAAAGCCGGTGAACATCCCGTACTGCACAAGCGTTTTTCTGATGCTAAAATCCCGGTCTTCAAAGGTCCACAGCTTGTTGAGGAGAAAGTTTGAGGTTATGGAGAACATTATGCCAATGATCGTTGCATGGATGTACCAGAGACCGGTGAACGTCAGGGTAAAGAAAAGAGAGGCAAGATAATTGACAAGCAGACCGCTGGCACCCACAGTGTAAAACCGCCCGGCCTTGGACAGGAATCGAACAGACGTTCGCTTCTCGCTGGACTTGGCCCTGCCGTATCGGTAAAGCCTCCAGACTGCCTTGACATAGTCCAGCATCACTGTTCTGTCCAGCTTGCTTGAGCCAGACCTGCGGTTCGTAAAGGTGTACGGGATCTCCTTGACCCGGGCGCCCCTGACTTTGACCAGCATCTCTAGCAGCATCTTGTAGCCTATAGGATCGAACTTGATCCCGTCTATTATGTGGCGGTAAAACGCGAAAAATCCCGACATGGGGTCCTTGACATGCCTTATGCCAAGGCCATACTTGGCTATCTTTGTGGCCCCCTTGCTGATCATCTTGCGCTTGAACGGCCAGCCGGTGACGGATCCTCCTTTAATGTATCGGGAGGCAACCACGATGTCGCAGGTAGAATTCCGCAGCTCATGTATCATCCTTGGTATTGTCTGCGGAGGATGGGAAAGATCGCTGTCCATTACCACCACTATCTCGCCGGACGCAGATTGGACTCCTGCCAGTATTGCAGAGCTAAGGCCCAGCTTTCCCTGCCGGCGTAGAACTTGTATATGGACTTTTTTGTTTCCTATTTTTTTGCCGTACTCGCTGGCAATGTCCGCTGTCCCGTCTGGTGAATTATCGTCCACAACAACTATCTCGGCAGTAGTTCCGTATGGAAGCGCGTAAGCTATAGAATCGATCATACCGATAATGTTCTGGGACTCGTTATAGGTCGGCAGGATCACGGAGAGGGGAAACCTGCTTGGCCTGATAAGCCCCTGCTGCTTTGGAGCTTCCACTGCCCTTTTTGTAATCACCTGTTGTATAAAACGATTAGGATTTGTCTTCTATGCCACGCGAGGTGATGGTAAATTCAGTCATCTGGCCCGGTGGTTTTACAAGCCAGGCGCGGAAACTGGAGACGGCCGGATCATGTATTTCAAGTCTTAGCTTTATGTGTGAGTTGATGGACACAGTATTTCCAAGGTATTCGCGTTGTTTTGTTTCCTGTTCTGAAGGAATGCTGCGCACCATGTTGGTTACAACCACTGCGCAGTCTGAATTTATGGCCAAAAGCGCCAGTTCGTGAAGATAGCTCATCACCGCAAGATGCCGGGCCGGCCCGGTAAACTCGTTTGAAAAATTAAAAGTCAGGCTGTCCACCACTACAAGCCGCGCATCGATATCCTGCATCTTTTTTATCGCGCTCAGCTGGTCCTGCACAGTCATGGTGCGGATAAACACTATCTTTTCCAGCACGCTTTCAGACCCGGCTATCTCGGATATGCGCTCCGGCCTGAAAGTTCCGGCCGTGTCCACAAAGACAGCCTGGCCGCCACTCTTTACGCAGTTGACTGCAAGGGTGAAGCAAAGCTGTGATTTTCCAGAGCCGCTTTGGCCGTATACGTCGGTGACAAAGCCTGTCCGTATGCCGCCTCCAAGCAGCGCGTCGATGGACTTTGAACCCGTAGATATGGTTGACTGCATCACAGGACGGGGATCTATTCCTTTTCCACTTTTTATGAGTTAACCCCGCTGCCAAGGCAACCTTTTTATTCGAGCCAAGATTTTTCAACTGGCAAAGTGATTAGTTAACGTGTCTTCACCGTCTCAGCAACAACCGAAACGACCGCTTTCCATATTGCAACGTTCCATAAACAAGAAGGTTGCAGTGAGGCTCAAAAGTGAGATCGAATACAAAGGAAGAATGAACAACGTGGATTCGTACATGAACCTGATACTGACCGACGCGGAGGAATTCAACGGAAACGACGTTCTGGCCAACTACGGCAAGGTAGTCATCCGGGGCAACAACGTCCTGTTCATCAAACTGGAAAAAGACATTTAGCTTGGGCGGCAACGACATGGTCAAACGTTGGCTTTTTACATCTGAAAGCGTGACGGAAGGTCACCCCGACAAGGTTTGCGATCAGATCTCCGATGCTCTGCTGGACGACTTCCTGCGGCAGGATCCCGATTCCCGCGTTGCGGCTGAATCGATGACCACCACGGGAATAGTGTTTGTTGCCGGCGAGGTAACCTCCAAGGGTCATGTGGACGTTCAGAAAGTCGTCCGAGATACTATAAAGGACATAGGCTACGACAGGCCGGAATACGGCTTTGATTGCGATTCCTGCTCTGTGCTTGCGGCACTGCATGAACAAAGCCCGGACATATCGATGGGCGTCACGGCTACCGAGAACAAGGAGCAGGGAGCCGGCGACCAAGGCCTGATGTTCGGCTATGCAACCAAAGAGACTCCACAACTGATGCCGCTTCCCATAACCATGGCCCACCAGATCTCCATGAAGCTGGCGCAGGCCAGAAAGCGAAAAGAGCTGGACTGGCTGAGGCCTGACGGCAAGTCCCAGGTATCGGTGGTGTACGAGGACGGCATTCCAAAACGCATCGATACGGTCGTAGTTTCCACGCAGCACTCGCCGGACATCAGCATGAGCCAGCTGCGCGAGGAAGTGATAAACAAGATAATCAAGCCGGTCTGCGGCGACTGGGTTAACGGCGGCACAAGATACCTGGTCAACCCCACCGGCAGGTTCGTCATAGGCGGCCCGCCAGGCGATACTGGCCTTACTGGAAGGAAGATCATTGCCGACACCTACGGCGGCATGGGAAGGCACGGCGGCGGCGCATTTTCCGGCAAGGATCCGTCCAAGGTCGACAGGTCTGCCTGCTACATGGCAAGGTACGTGGCCAAGAACATCGTTGCCGCGGAACTTGCCGACAAGTGCGAGGTCCAGGTCGCCTACGCCATCGGAGTCGCAGAGCCGGTCTCAATCATGATAGACACCTTTGGTACTGGCAAGATCCCAGAAGAAGAGATCGAGGCCAGGGTCAGGAAGGTCTTTGACATGCGGCCGGCTGGCATCATCAAGACGCTGGATCTTAAACGCCCCATATACCGCAAGACCGCGGCGTACGGCCACTTTGGCAGGGACGAGCCGTGCTTTAGCTGGGAAAAGACTGACAAGGCAGACCTTCTGAGATCCTGATATAACATAAAATACCGTAGCATCGCTACCCATAACAATTGCTCAAAGGCAAAGTTGCACTGGTGACCGGCTCCGCAAAAGGGATCGGCTTTGAAATAGCCCGCGAGTTTGCTTCTCGGGCAGCCAATGTCATCATCTGTTCTAGGAGGCTAAAGGACGCACAAGTGGCAGCGGCTCGCATCCCCAACGCGGAGGCCGCAGAATTGGACATTACCGACGATTCCTCTGTTGAAAGGCTCGCAAACAAGCTGTCTGCAGATTACGGCAGCCTTGATATCCTTGTCAACAATGCCGGCTACCCCTTTGACAGAAAGATATGGTACAAGGAATTCCACAAAGTCGACGACCAGGAGTTCAAGGATGTTCTTGCAGTCGACCTGAGGGGCAGTTTCAGGATAACCCGAGCTGTCATACCGCTTATGATAAAGAAAGGAGGGGTGATAATCAACATCTCATCGACGCCGGCAGTCTCAGGCCACACAGAAGGCGCGCCGTACACCATGGCCAAGTCGGCGTTGATAGCCATGACAAAACACATTGCCCTAGAGTACGGAAAGAAAAACATCAGGGCGTACACTCTGGCTCTGGGTAACATAGCAAGCGAGGCCACCTTCAATTCCATGACTCCTGCTGAAAGAAAGAAGGCTGCAAACGAAAACGCCATGAAGAGGTGGGGAAGGCCAGAAGAGGTGGCCAAAGTCGCAGCATGCCTGGCATCGGATGACTTTTCCTTTGTCACGGGAAACACCATAATAGTTGACGGCGGGACGGTGCTTCTTTAGGCATGTCCGAAGCAGACAGGGATCTAGAGCTGGCAGAACTAGAGCAGGATCTTCCTGCAGAAGTCGAGGAGAAGAAGAAAAAGGGGGCCCTGCGGACCGGCTATACTACCGGCACAACGGCCACGGCAGCTACAAAGGCTGCGCTGCACGCCCTGATAACCGGAAGCCCGGTTGAACAGGTCACGGTAAGCCTGCCAAAGAACAGGACTGCAACCCTAAAGATAGCATGGACAAAGATCGAGAACAGTGGTGTGACGTGCGCCGCCATAAAGGATGGTGGCGACGATCCCGACGTCACAAACGGAGCCGAGATATGCTCCACAGTCTCCTTCAGTGCAAGTGCCGGCAGGATAAACATCGACGGCGGCAGGGGCGTTGGCAGGGTGACAAAGCCCGGGCTTGGCCTTGAGATGGGAAGGTCGGCCATCAATAGCACGCCCATGAAGATGCTGCAGCAGGCAGTCATAAAAGTTGCAGAAAAACAGCTGCAGGACCGCGGAGTTGATGTCGTAATCTCGGTTCCAAAAGGCGAAGAGATTGCAAAAAAGACAGACAACCCCCGCCTGGGCATTTTGGGCGGCATATCAATACTTGGGACCACGGGGATCGTGCTTCCATACTCCACTGCCTCCTTTGCTGCGGCCATCCGGCAGAGCCTTGATGTTGCCATAGCCATGGGGGCTGATACCGCCGTGCTGACCACCGGCGGCCGAAGCGAGGATTTTGCCAGAGCACTGTTCAAGACTTTGCCAGACCACTGCTTTGTGCAGATGGGCGACTTTGCCGGCTACTCCATAAAGCAGTGCGCCAACAAAAAGATGCGCAGGGCCATCATCGCCGGTTTTATTGGCAAGCTGACCAAGATGGCCATGGGTATCAAGCAGACCCACGTCAAGGGCTCGCATGTCGATATGGAATTCGTGGCCCGGCTTGCAGCGCAGTGCGGCGCGCCGCAGAGCGTTGTTGATGAAATAAAACAGGCCAACACCGCAAGGCATGCTGGCGAGATAATCTCAAGAAACAGCGTTCCGGGGTTTTTTGACCTGATCTGCAAGAACGTGTACGAGCAGATGAGGCAGCATTCCGGCGGTCAGCTTGAAATCCAAGTCATCATGTTTGAATTTGATGGAAAAGTGCAGGCAAGCTATCCGCAGTAGCCGGATGGTCTCCGGCAAGAACGGCACAGTCCAAGCAGCGCCGATGCCGGAATTTGATCAGAAAACCTAATGCACAGGGCTGCGTATAAAGATCCTTGGCCAGGGCTTCCGTCTCCAAAGTAATTCATGCTCCAAAAGACAGGGTATGGGCCCTATTGGCTGATGTGGAAGGCTGGCCCAGATGGGCTTCTCCAAATACAAAGAACCGTGTTATCTCTCATCCAGTAGTAAGCAGAGAAGGCAACGTCGTCGTTTGTGATGAATATGAACAGGCAGGTTTCATAAGGACCAGACATAGGGATCGCTACACGCTCTACCCGACTGAACGTCTTGAAGAAGAAATAATTCAAGGAGACGTGGTGGGAGGCATCATCCTGACGCTGAAATCAACGCAAGAAGGAACCGTTGTTCATGTGGATGCCGATGTATCGCCAAGAAACAGGTGGGCCAGGTTTCTGAGCGCCTTGCTTGGAGGAGGAGACAAGATTCTTACACAGTTCTGGGTCGACCTGTTCGACCAGCTTGCAGCAAAGGCAGAAGGCCGGCAGTCCCCCGAGGAACAAACATGATTTTTTAGTGGATCAACTGACTGCAACGCTTTCATAGATTCACCGGCTCTTTACGCCAAGGTGTATCAATTTCTACTACAGATTTGGAAGCTACTTTAAACCTGGAGTGTAAAGGTATTCTATGGCAGTTATCAGGAGACACTTGAGAACAAAGCGATAAGATTATTTTCCGTTCCCTTCAAACCACTATTCCTTGCCAAGAACAGCCGTTGTCGCAATCACAAAGCATGGCATAGAAATTGCCAGGGCGATAAAATCCAAGATGCCCGAAGTCGAGATATTTGTTCCAGAAAAGCACAGGGATTCTGGAACTGACATCAACTGGTTTTCCGATCAAGCGACGGCCCTTGTTGGCAACCTTTTCAAGACGCATGACGCGCTGGTCTGCATCTTTTCACTTGGCGCCGTCATCAGGATGATAGCGCCGCACCTAAAGGACAAGAAAAGCGACCCGGCAGTCCTAGTCATCGACGACAGGGCAAACCATGTTATCAGCGCGCTCTCCGGCCACCTTGGCGGGGCAAATGCCCTTGCCAGGCTCATGGCTTCATTTCTAAACGCAAGAGCCGTTATCACCACGGCTGCCGATGTCAACGAGACCATCGCGGTGGACCTTGTCGGCAGGGAGTTTGGCTGGACCGTCGACAACTTTGAGAACGTGACAAGGGTTAGCGCGTTCATGGTCAACGAAGAGAGGATTGCGTTGTTTCAGGATTCCGGCGAAAGGAACTGGTGGCCAGCTCCACTTCCAAAAAACGTCGTCCCGGTACAAAGTATCGACGATATCAAATCGACAGATTTCAAGGCGGGTCTGGTTATAACTGACAGGATTGTTTCTGATCCAGAGGTTCTGTCCAAGTCGGTAGTTTACAGACCAAAAAGCCTAGTAGTCGGCATCGGCCTGCACTGGGACACAAGCAAGGAGACCATCGAGTTTGGCGTCAAAACAGTATTCGATGAAAAGGGCCTCAGCATAAAGAGCATAAGAAACGTTGCCAGCGTCAACCGCGAGGCCAGGGTAAGGGGGCTTGAAGAATTCTCCGCACAGTACAGTCTACCTGTCGAGATTTACGACAAACCCGAGCTGGCAAAGGTGCAGGTCCCAAACCCCTCTGAGACGGTGCAAAAGTTTGAGGGAACGGCCAGCGTTTCTGAGGCGGCTTCTCTTCTCAGCTCCAAGGGTCAGCTGATAGTGCCCAAGCAAAAGTTCCCGCCCAACCTGACGGTGGCTGTCTGCCGGATAGACTACTAGAACGTGCGGTACTCTTCTGGTTTTTTGCGCTGCCTGATGACATAGACTGCCACGGCAGCGGCTATTGCCACAGCCACCCCTATTATCGGCAGAATCAGATCTTCAGTAAAGCTCTTGCTCAATGTAACGCCAAACGGTATGTTTTCTTCAGCACTTGCATCAATAGCCGAAGGGCTTGTCACGCTTATTGTCAGGTCCTTTCTGCCTTGCTGCCCGTCGTTGTCGGTGACAGTCAGCTGCACGTTGAAGGAGCCAGCTTTGTCAAACCTGTGGGTAACCTGCATTTCATTTGAAGTCGCACCGTCGTCTTCAAAGAACCAGCTGTACTCCACTATGCCTTCATCGTCCCTTGAGAGTTCAGCAGAAAAGAACACCTCTGTGCCGACCTGCACCTCTGTGGGGCCGTCTACCGTGATCTCTGCAGTTGGCGCTCCCGTTACAGTCGATACCGGTTGTTCGACTTGAACGTCCGCTACAGGTTCATCAATCTGTTCATCAGGTGGCTCTACAATCTCTTCTACCGCACCAGACTCGTATACCACGGACACTACAAACGAGTTTGTTGCAACGTTGCCGGCAAGATCGGTGGCGGTGCAGGTAACGGTCGTGTCCCCGACAGCAAACACAGAGCCGGAAGGCGGGGTGCACGTCAGCTGGATAGGATCGTTAAAGTTGTCGGTGACAGACACTGAATACTTGACTTGCTCGCCGGACTGGCTGGTGGTCTTGACCGTCAGGGGAGGCGGAACGACGAGGGTTGGCTTGATGATGTCCGGCCCGGTCCTGACCATGACCAGAAACGACGCGGTAGCCGTGTTGCCGGCCACATCTGTGGCGGTGCAGCTGACAACGGTGCCGCCCAGCCTGAAGACAGAGCCGGAAGGCGGGGTGCAGTCTATGGGGACTGCGCCGTACTTGTCCGTTGCAGACGCAGAATAATTGACAACCGTCCCCGAGCTTGAGGCGGTATTGACGATCATGGGGCTTGGCGGCACGGTGATAACCGGGGGCGAAACATCTTCTTCTGAGAGAACCACGGAAACGACAAAGCTGGCCGTGGCATGGTTGCCGTCAGAATCAACTGCCGTGCAGGTAACGGTCGTATCGCCTATCTGGAATTTCGAGCCGGAAGGCGGGGTACACTTGACACTCACATCGTGGTCACGGTTGTCCGTGGCAGTTGCAGTAAAGTACACCACCACGCCCTCCGCAGTCAGGGCTTTCTTTGGGACGTACTCTGGCACGGTGATGACCGGCGGGATGATGCTTCTTTCCAGAACTGGCGACCATGAGGGCTGCGATTCGCTGATCTCGGTATCAGTAATCCTTGTCTGTGCCGAGCCGTCGGCATTCATCACATAAATCTCCGGGTTGCCGTCCCTGTCGCTGACAAATGCTATCTTCTGGCCGTCTGGTGACCAGGTGTGCTCACCATCTTCGTACGGGTTGTTGGTCAGCCTTGTCAGGTTGGCACCGTCGGCGTCCATCACATAGATTTCGCCCTCGTCGCTGACAAATGCTATTTTACTGCCATCAGGAGACCAGGACGGGTCAAGGTCATTTGCCGATTCGCTGTATGTAAGCCTTGCCAAGTTGCTTCCGTCTACATCGACGGCATAGATCTCCCTGCTTCCGTCCCCGCGGTCACCGGCAAAGGCGATCCTCTTGCCGTCAGGAGACCAGCTAGGCTGCTGCTCGCTTGCCGGATTGTGCAGTATTCTTTTCTCGCTTCCGCCATCTGCATTCATTATGTAGATGGTATGTATGCCGTCCCTGTCGCTGACAAAGGCTATTTTACTACCGTCAGGAGACCAGGCAGGCTGCACATCGGCTGCCTTGTCGCTTGTCAGCCGGACATGGTTTGTGCCGTCGATATTGATGACATAGATTTCATAGTTGCCGTCCCTGTTGCTTGCAAAGGCTATCTTTCTGCCATCCGGAGACCAGGCAACATCCAAGTCGTCGGTATTGTTTTCTGTAAGCCGGGCCACGTCAGAGCCATCCACGTTCATGACATAGATTTCCTTTCCCTGAACCGTATCTCTTACAAAGGTAAGCTTTTCGTCGCCTAAAGCAGCATAGGACTGAGCCGCTACGCTGACCAGAATGAAAGATAAGATCAGTGCTGAAAGCAAAATGCCGCTAATGAGGTTACTGGTCACTTGACACGACTAAGCTTCCCCTTTAAAATAACCATTTCGGCCAGCAAATACGTCCAGTAGGTCTCATGGCTGACAGCAATTCAATGTTGTTACAGGCATTGCGGCCGTTTCCTGATGAACGGCTAATCTGGCGCGCTGAAGAATTCAGGTTTATCATTCAGGCAGTATGGTTTTACAAAGACTTTGGACCGAACTGAATTAGATATTTTAACTGTACTGGAATTCTCAGTCTCTGTTCTAGGCCCATGGAACGAAAAACGCCTGTACCATAATAAAATTAAATCAAACGCAAGTCTGCAATGAAAGCAGACATACTACGCATTTCAGCAATAGTAACTGCAACCATATTGTTGTCGTCGCTGCTGACGATACAACAATTCGCTGCAGCCCACCATGACCACGAAGGTTCTGAAAGCGACCTGACCGGAGAGATCGGGGTGCTGGTATACACCCACGGAGACATGATGAACCATGAAGGCACGCCGAACATGAGCAAGATGATGGCCATAGACAGAATGCTGGAGACCAACTTCAAGACACCATCTGAGTTAATCTTCCACATGCCCTACGACTGGGACGATGGACTGGTAAGACTTGACGAGAAGGAAGTCAGCTATGCCATATTCATGTACACAGACATGTTTGGACCAGACTCGACGGTCATCCACAACCTGACGCGCGGGGTCTTTGGCGGCATCGATGAATACAATTCCTGTCCCGGCGTTCCCATGGGAGACGGATGTATGTACATGGGCGCGCTGACCGAACCAGCGTCCAAGGTAAGCGATACGGTTCTTGTATTTGCAGAACCGGCAAGACCGGACCATCCCATACTCAAAAAGATCTTTTTAAAGCAGGCCAAACAGGTAAGCGAGGATCCACAGAACGAGGTCCTTGTTCTGGTGGGACACGGCGCCAAGTTGGATGCAAATGACATGGCGCAGGATATGGAGCTTTCTAACGCCGCCATGTTTGTGGAGATGAAGATGGGATTTGCCGATTCCATCGGGGTAACTGCAAGAGAAGACTGGCCAAACCTGTCACCGGCGGCAGTTCAGGAAGCCGTGGACAAGGTAAAATCAATGCTGGAAGAAACTGGCGCCACCAGAGTTGTTCTGGTACCGGCAACCGGTGCATCTGGCTTTGACAAAGTAGCCGCTGCCCTTACACAAGAAGGGATTGACTTTGTAGAGGCTCCAGACCCGCTGCCGCTGGGCGAAAAGGAATTCCGGAACTGGGCAAAGCAGGTAGCAAAGGAAACCATTGAATTCATAGAAGAAGAGAGGCCCACAGAATCCACCGTCACACCGTACTGGGACAGAGAATACCATCCAAGGCAAGTGTCAAAAGACGACCTGAATGATACAACAAACGGTGAGCCCAGTTTTGATATCAAGAGGTTTGGGATCGACAGCAACGGAGACCTGTTTTTGAGCGTAAAGGGGGAGGCAGGTTCAACGGTCCCCGAAGGCCAAGATATCTACGGGTACGTGTTTGTCACCGATGCAGGAACGTATGCTGTAACGGCGCATCTTGGCAACGATACTCCCGGCGAGGATCATGAATACAATGAATGGCATTCGCACAAGATAACGCTGGAGGACGGCTGCATCTCGTCTATCACACCGGACGGCGAAGCAGGCATCCAGAACAAGGTTGTCCGCCTCAGCCAAACGTCGGCTACATCCATCTATGGGGTGATGACCGTCCAGCTGTCAGAACAAGATGGCGGGACCTGCATTACAGAAGTGTTTGATCAGAGCTCCTGATCATCTCCCACCTTTTTTCTTACTAAAAGTCGCCTTTGGACCGGATCAATAAAGATATTTTATCCCGCATCACTCAGATTCAAGCGAGATTGAAAAGGGCGTTACTGATAATCGACAGGGGCAGCAGAGAGCCGGAGGTCCGAGACGAGATGCAGCAGCTCTGCGCCATGGCCAGGCAAAAGGCCGGCTACGATTTTGCTGACTATTGCTTTTTAGAAGTTCTGCCGCCTTATATCGAAGACGGCATAAGCAGCTGCGTATCCAGCGGCGTGGATATGATAACGGTGATGCCGTACTTTCTGTACCCAGGTATGAAGCTCAAAGACACGGTGAAAAAGAGTGCGGCAATAGGCCGGGACAGGAAACTGAAGATAGCGATAACAAGGCCGCTCAGCTACCATCCAGACCTGACGCGGCTTGTGGTCAACCGGCTGACTTTACTAAAGAAGGAAAACGGGATCCAGCACCATGACAGCCAGTGCGATGTCCTGGTGATCGGGCATGGAAGCAGCGACAAGAACGCGCATGACGCCTTTGTGCACCTCTCAGATACCATCAGGCCGTTTTACAGAAACGTCACACATTGCTTCCTTGAGCTGGACAGGCCAAGCATCGGGGAGGGTACAAGCGCGGCCCTTGCCCAGAATCCAAGGGTGCTTCTTGTGATGCCCTACTTTTTGCACAGGGGCGCGCACATCAAAAAGGACGTCGCCATTGAAGTCAGCGCCGCCTTGGAAAAGCACGGATACAAAAACGCCTTCATGGCCCGGCACCTTGGGGCTGACGAGATACTGGCCGATCTGATAGTCCAGCGGGCCAGGGAAGTCGAGGGAAGGACAAGGCCGGACGACAGCAGCGGGACTGCCGCAAGCCGGTCCATGGCTGTGCGGGCGTTTGACATCGAGAAGAAGAGTTTTGAGATGATAGACGCAGAGGTCGGCCCGCACAACTACAGCGAGATGCAGTGGCCTATAGTCCGCCGCGTGATCCATGCAACGGCAGACTTTGACTTTGCTGGGGCAGGCAAGATCCTGTTCCATGACCGGGCAATAGAATCGGTCTTTAACGCCATCAAGAACCGATGCAACATCGTGACCGACGTCGATATGGTTGCCGCAGCCATAAACAAAAAACTGCTCTTGGAGCTCGAACTTCAAGTCTTTTGCCACATCTCTGACCCGAAGATTGCAGAGGAGTCCAGAAAAACAGACATGACCCGCTCAGAGCTGGCGATGCGCTATGCAGCCAAGGAGATGGATGGCGGCATAGTGGTCATCGGAAACGCACCCACCGCACTATACGAAGTGATCAAGATGGTAAGGGAAGGCGTGACAAGACCGGCCCTGGTGGTTGGAATACCGGTGGGCTTTGTATCGGCGCCAGAGTCAAAAGAAGAGCTGGCCAAGACAGACGTGCCGTTCATAACAAACGTTGGGCGGAAGGGCGGCAGTCCCGCGGCATCGTCCATAATAAACGCGATACTGCTTCTGTACAAAAGCCGGTCAGCTCCGTGATTGCCTGGCGCAAAACTCGACCAGCCTCTGGGCAAGTTTTCTGTCGGCAAAGTGCAGGTGCATGTATGCGGCAAGACAGTTTCCCACCAAAAGGCCGTCCTTGCCGTCGGTTATGCCATTACCCTTTTTCAGCGTGTATGCAAACCGGCTATCAGAGGCGATATTTTCAATTTCTGAATAATGGAATTCATGGCCGTGCAGGGCTGTTCGGCCAAACATCGGGGCATCGCAGCCTGCCTCGGTGTAATTCAAAGTCAGTCGAGAAGTCATCTTTGTGTCTGCGTCTATCACCCCGACCATTCTTCTGGCTTTTTTCTCACCAAGATATCCGCTTATTGAACGCGTCAGGTACATCAGCCCGCCACACTCGCCGTAAACTGGAAGGCCCAGGTTCGCGGCCTTTGAAATCGAGTTTATCATGGTCCGGTTCTTCTCAAGCCGGTCGGCAAGGACCTCTGGAAAGCCGCCTCCAAGGACGAGGCCGTCAATGTTTTCCGGCAGGCGTTTGTCGTTTACCGGGCTAAAGAACGTCAGCTGTGCGCCGCAGGCCCGCAGCGCATCCAGGTTGTCTACATAGTAAAAGTTAAAGGATTCGTCAAGGGCGACGGCTAGCCTTGCAGCAAGCCTTGCTGGCCTGATTTTTGCAGGCTTTGCTTTCAGCGGGTTTTTTCCGCACAGCCCATGCACCGCATCGATATCGATTTGCTCAGAGATTATTTTTGCAGCATCCACTATTGCCTTCTGTTTTTCCTGCTGCAGTTCAGACGCAGGCACAAGACCGAGGTGCCGCTCTTCCATCCGGATCTCTTTGTTTCGCCGGATTACCCCGACGACTGGAACCTTTATCCTGCCGTTCAGGGCGTCGGTGATGTAGCCGGCATGACGGTCGCCGGCCACGTTGTTCAGTATGATTCCGGCTATCCTGATGCTCCTGTCAAAGCAGAGAAATCCAAGCACTATTGCAGCTATGGACCGCGCGCTCTTGGAGGCGTCAACCACGAGCATTACGGGGGCATCGAGGATCCTGGCCACATGGGCCGTGCTGGCATAGTTGTCCTTGCCGGACATGCCGTCAAAAAGCCCCATCACGCCCTCGATGACGGCAACGTCTGCGTCTGCACATGAATTCAAAAAGCAGTCCAGCACGCCTTGTCTTTTCATCAACCAGACGTCAAGGTTCCGAGACTGCCGGCCGGTCACAAAAGTGTGGTATGACGGGTCGATAAAGTCAGGACCAACCTTGAAGGGCTGCACCCGCAAGCCTTTCTTGCGCAAGCCGTGCATGACGGCGGTGGCGACGGTGGTCTTGCCAACGCCGCTGGTCACGCCTGCAATTACGACCCTTGGAATGCCAGACAACACACTTGTCTGTCTTGGCATTTTTTATTAACTTACCTTGTAGATGGATTTTTATTCCAACGTCCGCTGATAGCAGATGATGCCTTCTGACAGGGGGCTGGTCATAGTCTACACCGGCAAGGGAAAGGGCAAGACCACCGCGGCATTGGGAGTGGTGCTTCGAGCCGTGGGCCACGGCTACAAGGTGGGCATGATCCAGTTCATCAAAGGCGAGTGGTACTACGGTGAGCTGACAAGCTCCAAGAGGCTTGAGCCCGAGTTTGAGATGATTGCCGCAGGAAAGGGCTTTGTGGGCATCATCGACGACGACCACCCAATAGAGGATCATCAAAACGCTGCCAGGCAAGCCATCCTGCTGGCAAGAGAAAAGCTGGCCACAGCAATGTATGATGTCATGGTTCTTGACGAGATCAACTATGCTGCAAAACTAAAACTGATATCCGTGCAGGACATACTGGACATCATTGCAGCCAAGCCTGACAAGACCACCCTCATACTCACCGGCAACTATGCCGATGACAGGGTGATAGAGGCAGCCGACTTGGTTACAGAGATGAAGGAGATCAAGCACCCCTACAAGCTGGGGATAAAGGCCAAAAAAGGCATAGACTACTGACTGTTCAAAAGGCAACCTTAAAGTATGCCATTTGCATCGTCTACCCTACCGCAATGTCCGCTGCCGAAGAAACCCAGAAACTTCCAGAAGAAGGCGAGATTGTTATAGCCACAGTTAGGGAAGTTACCGGGCACGGCGCGTACGTCATTTTAGACGAGTACAATGCCATGACCGGCTTTCTGCACATATCCGAGATTGCCACCGGCTGGATCCGCAACATCGAGCGGTACGTCAAGCCCAAGCAGAAGGCTGTGCTTAAAGTCATCCGCGTCAACAAGGCCCGAGGCGAGGTCGACTGCTCTCTAAAACAGGTCTCCGGCGAGGAGCGCAAGTCCAAGCTGATAGAGGTAAAGAAGAACGAAAAGGCAGCGGCCTTTATGGATCTCATCAAGACCAAGCTGAGCTTGAACCCCAAGCAGGTCTCAGAGATAGAGGACAAGATCCAGCAAAAGTACGACTATGTATACGATATCTTTGAGGATGTCGCCAGGAAGGGCCCGGATGTCCTGCAAAAGATAGAGATCCCCGACGAGATCAAAAAGGCCATTGAAGATGAGAGCAGCAAGATCCAGATCCCCCACGTCGAGGTCCGAGTCGTCATGGAAATAACGTCCAAAAAGCCAGACGGCATCGAGATGATAAAAAACATCATGTCAGGGGTAGAAAGCAGCAAGGGCAGCACCAAAACCGAGGTCACGTACATCGGGGCGCCGCGATACAGGGTGGTGGTGACAGCCGAGAACTTTAAGGTGGCTGAAAAGGCCATGAACAACGTCATCGAAAAGGTGCGCTCGGGTATTGAAAAGCAGCACGGCACGTTTTCTGTCACCCGTGAAGAATCCAAGAAATCCCATCAAGGGTAGAGCATATGAAGCACCTTATACGCAAGTGTTCTTCCTGTGGAGTCTACACACTCAAAAAGGACTGCCCCAAATGCGGCGGCTTTACGATGGACCCGCATCCTGCGAAATACTCTCCAGACGACAAGTACGCCAGGTACCGCCTTGCCGAGAGGTACGAATCCAGCGACGAGAATTAATCTGTATTATTTGCGATGCTTGATGAATACACCAACCCATCGCAATTAGAAATAACGGGAGCAATGGCAGGGCCTACAAAACCTTTTCCTGGGATTTAGATACGCCGCAATGTAAATCGCAGGCAGAACCTGCTCCCCTCTGGACCTGTTTCAACGCTTAGGAAGCCGGGACCAAAGTTCAACGGAATCTTTGTCCATGGTGAGCACCACTTGCCAACCATAAAGTCGCTGGTAACGATCTTTACTTCATCGTGCCAGTTGGTAAAGTCATACATGTTCATCTGTTGCGGGGTCAAAGTAATTCTTGAGATCCCCCTCAGCAATCCGCCAAAGAGGTACTCCATCTGCAATTTTCCAATGTTGTCCTGGGTGTATGTAAAGACCTGTGTTACCGGCGTCAGCGCGCTGTCTGAGACCAGCTTTCCATCCCACATTCCCAGAACCTCGCCGGCGGCCGGCGAACGAGCGTACTGACGATAGATTGTTTCATGGTCGTCTTCTGTCATGAAATCCACAGAGTATTTTCGTGACATGCAAAAGTCAAGTATGTGATTGCCAAAGGGAGGCAGGCCAAAGAATGCCTTTCCAAGTACCACGTCTTTGTCGACTATTTTGAGAAGATCGTAGAATATAGAGAATTCAGGACTGGTGTACTTGAGATGGACAAGCTCGCCAAAACCCTCGAATGTTTTTAGCTCAGCTATGTTGGGCGCATCTATGTTGGTTTCAAAGGGGTGAGTTATACCTCTTATTTCGTTTCCTTGCCGGTAGAAACGCTTCCAAAAGCCTCCCAGGTATCTTACAAGGGTAAAGTCCTGATCCATGGGGAAGAAGCCTTTCCAGTATTTGTTGTTGTAGATCATCAACCTTTCTTTATCAAAGCTCCACCTTTCTCCAGGAGGTGAATTCTCGTCTGCATTGAGCAGAGTCTCTACGGGCAATTTGTTTTCCGACTGCCGGAACATCGTATCCAGCCTCTCGGCCGTGCAGAACATGGGCTGGGCAATAGAGCAGGTCTGGCCAAGGGCTGGCTTTACACCCAAGCCAGAAAACTCTGTGTCCCAGACAGAATTGATGTGGTCAGAGACCATGGTAGCAATTGCCATCACCGTGATCTGGGGGTTGACGCCGGTTGAGGTTGGAAATACGCTTGCATCACACACGAAGAGGTTTTGAAAGCCATGAACCTTGCAGTTAGAGTCCACAACACACTGATCTATGTTCTCGCCCATCCTGTTTCCGCCCTGAGGATGCGCCGATGCCAGGTTAAATGCGTCCGGGTTTGTTTCAATGGCGTGCACAAGTTTTGGGATGTCGTCCTTGCTCTTTAGCCTCGTGATGTCGCCATGCTCGGTTATGACCTGGTTTGCGCCGGCGGCAAACCACAGCTCCGCTAGGGTGGCCAGTCCCCTTGCAACGGTTTTGATGTCATTTGGCGACAAGGCGTGGTGAATTTTTGCCCGGCCGGTTTCAGTCATAGTCACGGTGCCGTTGGGCTCGTCTTTTACAAGCACTCCGGCCATGGCATAATGGGTAAAGTCTTTCATCAGTTCAGCATGCTCTGCAAGAAACGAGGGAAGTCCCATCGAGAACTGGAATATTGGAAGGAATATGCTCTCGATAAGGAAGCTGCCATCCCTTACACCGTTTGTTACTCCAAACTCATGGCAGGTGTATGCCATGGGAATTCCGTTGTATGCATTGATCTCCTGGTCGAACCTTCCAAGCAGGTGGACTGCTGGATGAAAGCTCAAGCCCCTGCCAGCTTTGCCTAGCGCGATTTTGTTTTTCATCAGCAGAAGCGAAGACGCGATGGCGCCGGCCGAAACCACAACTGTCTTTGCGTTTACCCGGATCTTGAATTTTGTTGATCCTGCACTGTCAATGAAATCGCCTTCAACTCCATCAGCAACGCCACCGGAATAGGATATCCTTTCTACCGCACAGTTGCAGTACATTTTGATGTCCGAGTTTTGCAAAGCCCTGTGGATGTAGGTTACCAGCATGTCCTGCCTTGTTTCGTAATGGCATCCAAGGTGACAAAAGCCGCACCTCATGCAGTCTACGCTGTTTCTGTCGTTCTCGCTTGCCTTGTAGCCTTTTATCGCGCATGCCTTTTTGAGCATCAGGTTGTTCTCGTTCAATTCTTCTGGCCTGACTTTGTTTACGCGGATCCCTTTCCACACCTCGTCAAGGGCCGCCTCCCACCGTTCTTCTGGGATGTTAACTCCCATGGATCTCCACTGCTCTCTGATTATGGGTGGCGTCTTGAAGCAGACAGCGTCGTTGATCACCGTTGTGCCGCCCAGGCACTGGCCCTGAACTATGACCATCCTCAGATTGTCAGAAAAGATGGCACCTCCGTTTTTCCAGAGAAGGGGGATCATGTCGACTTCCCTTTGATTCATGTCTTCAGAATCATAGTAGCCGCCTTTTTCCAGCAAAACAACGGATTTTCCCTGCTCGGCTAACTTGCAGGCAACGATGGCGCCGGCTGCCCCGGAGCCAATCACACAAACATCCGCGTTTTCAACAATGTCATGGGTGACCAGCGAGTACTTTTCCTTCCTCTTCTCGATGTTTTCCAGACCAAAAATTGTTCCAGGCACAACCCATCACTCCTCGTGATCGTGTTCGTGCGGATTCCAGGGAAGCGAATGCTCGTGGGGTATCCGCTTTGGATACTGAGGCACCTGCGGCCCGGGGTATCCCAGCGATTGCATGACCATGGGTCTTGTGTAATACGACCAGCTGGCCAGGCCCCTTATCATTTGTGTGATGAGCCTCTGCAAATCAGCCTGGGAAACGTCGGCGGTGTCTCCTACCTCATTAAACGAAGCTACTGTTCTTTGGAAGGAATTGGCATACGGGTCATCGAAAGGTCTTGTATCCTTTACCACGATATCAAAAAACTCTTCATCTTTTGCCTCACTGCGAATATCGGTCCTGTGCAACACGCGATAGGCATCCCTTACAACGACATACACATCTGGCCTTCTTTCCAGAAACTCGAAGGTTTCTCTAAATATTTTGTCGTCAAACTCGATTTCAAATTCACCTTCTGAATCTGTTAGCGTGTTTCCAAGGTAATCGTCTGCCGTCAAGTCGCTATCAAAGGCCTCTACAAAGAGACCGGAAACTGGACTGCCCTGCTGGTCCTTTACCCTTCCCTTGATCTTGTATTTCAAATCAAGCCACCTGTTTCAGAAAATCTGTCAGACAAGAAAATAATAAGCGATGCGCATTGCAGTGCAAGACAAAAATCGACGCATGGCCGGTTTTTGCTGTGAATCCGTGCATGCGACTACATATTTTGGACTGACACGAAATCAAAAGACTTATGAATAAAGTGCCAATGCTAATTCGAACTGTATGGCGAAAAAATGTGTTGAATGCAAACGAGAATACGATGAAAGCAATTTTGTGGGAAACCAGTGCAAGGAATGTCATTCTGCTTACATGGAATCCCTTGGAGGCGAGGACCAGTACTCGTCCTGAATCTGCCACGATAGGAAATAAATAAGGAATTTACCGACCTTTGAATTGAAGCATGAAATTCGCCATCGCCGGCGCCGGTGTCGCAGGTAGCTATCTGGGCAACATGCTTCAAAAACTGGGCCATGACGTTGAAATTTTCGAGGCTTCAAGGCCGGAGAACCACTGGCCGGTATGCGCATGGGGCGCCTCGCGGCACATGCTGTCCAAGTTTTCCGAAAAGGCTGGCTTGAAATTTGAAGACTATATCTTTCATGTGGGCCAGCGGCTCAAGATGGACCTTCCAAACGACAACGTGGAATACCTTGACCTTGTGGGGCTTGTGACGTACAACAAACACAAGTGGGAGCACGACCTGATGCAGGACGTCAAGATAAACTACGGCGTCAAGGTTACAAAAGAATCGTTCCCGTTTGGCAGCTATGATTACGTGCTTGACTGCACGGGGCTTCACCGCACGCTTTTACCAAAATCTGCGGACGACTTTATCATACCTGCATACGAGTACCTGCTTGAAAATGTTCGGGGAATGGACGAATTCTACGTTATTGGCTACAAGGGTGCAAAGGGATACTTTTGGTACTTTCCGCTGGACAACGGCCGCGGCTACATGGGCGCCGGCGATGTCGAAAAAAAGTACCAGGGCATCAGCGAGTTCTTCCAGAACCACCCCGAAGCCAAGATAGTCAAAAAGATTGGCAGACCCATAAGGCTTGCACCGCCAAAAAAGATGGAGCCGTTTTACGATGGAAACATAATTGGCGTCGGCGAATCCATCGGCTGCGTCTTTCCGATGCTTGGCGAAGGAATCATTCCCACCCTGATTTGCTGCGACATCTTCCTTGAGGCCCTGGACCAGGGCAAGTTTGATTTCAAGAAATACCGAAAGAAGGTACTTGACCGGTTCAACTACTACGACGATGTCTACAGGATCGTCAGGCTAAAGATGGACGGCAAGCTGAGCACGGTAAGGCATGCCAACCTGCTTCTCAGCATGTACCGTAACATGAAGAAGGAGGAGAAGCGCTTTGGCTTTGAAGTCACGCTTGAAAAAATGACGCGGCTGGTAAACGCTTTATAACAGCTGGAACAGGCTTCAGGTTGTTGAAGAAGGCCAAAAGTCCAGAGGAATCCAAGGCCGAGATGACGGTCATCATGCTTCCGTCGGATGCCAACCCCAAGGGCAACGTGTTTGGCGGAGTCATACTCAAGCACGTGGACCTCATAGCTGGTCTGGTGGCCAAGAGGCATGCCGGACACGCCAATGCAGTTACGGCCAGCATCGACAGGATGACATTTCTCAAGCCGGTCTTTATCGGCAATGCCCTTGTCCTGTCGGCAAGACTCAACTATGTCCGCCGATCTTCGATGGAAGTCGAAGTCGACGTCGAGTCGGAAGACCTCGATGATGGCACTAGGGTGAGGACCGGGACGGCCTTTGTCACCATGGTTGCCCTGGACAAGTACGGCAAGCCCACGGAAGTGCCGCCGCTTTTAGTGCAGACAGAGGAGGAAAAGGCTCGCTTCAGGGATGGAGAAAAACGCATGGAGCTGCGGCTCAAGGAAGCCGGCAAGATCTGAGAGCAACCAGTTAATTGAACTATCGTGTTTTTTCTTCATTCCGATGCCATATCGCAGAGCCTTCGACAGTCATCCATTAATACTTGTGCAGCTATACTCTTGTTATACAAGAATATGAGCACACAAAACTTAAACTTGGGAGCAAACGAGCTCAGGCTGCTCTTTACTCTTGAGAAGGAAAACAAGAGCGTCTTCTCAATGAAGGATGCCAAGAAGATACTTCAAACTTCTGATGCCTCGGTGTGGAACGTTATCTATCGCCTCAAAAAAAAGAAGAGGATAGAGGAGATAGAGAGGGGTAAGTATCTACTCATCCCTGCCAAGGCGGGATACGAGGGACTGTGGTCAGAGGTTCCGTTTCTGATACTGCCCAACATCCTGAATGAATACTATGTCGGCTTTTACTCTGCTCTCAATTACTGGGGGATGACAGAGCAGGTCCCGCGTGTAGTGTTTGTTGCCACAACCAAGAGGAGGAGAGACTTAGAATACGGACCGAATACCTTCAAATTCATCAAGCTGTCGAAAAAGAGGTTCTTTGGCTTTGAAGAGGGAGAGATAGCAGGCTCCAAGTTCAAGATATCATCTAGGGAAAAGACAGTGCTGGACTGCTTGATGTATCCCAGGTACTGCGGAGGGCTTGACGAAGCTGTAAAAGGCATATGGGAAGCAAAGAATGAGCTGAACTTCGATAAACTTTTAGAATATGCAAAAAAGCTCGGGATTAGCGTTGTGACTAGGAGACTAGGCTATGTGCTTGAAATGCTCAACATCGAAAAGGAAGTGGCCGACAAGATAGCCTCTAACAGATTCAAAGGATTCATGTGGCTTGACCCCCTAGGTCCAAGGAAAGTACTTGAATACTCAAAGAAATATGGTCTAATAATCAACAGGTCCAAAAAAGAGCTGAAAGAATGGATGGAACACTAGAATGATAACAGACCGGGAACTCAGAGCCGTGGCCAGAAAAAGAAATCTGCCTGTGGATGTGGTGGAAAAAGACTATGTTCTTGGATGGATACTTTTTGGAATAGCATCGTGCCCTGCTTCAGACTCACTGGCATTCAAGGGCGGCACTGCATTGTCCAAGGTGTACTTTCCCGGCAAATGGCGTCTTTCAGAGGACTTGGACTTTACTGCTATTGATGAGAGTGAATTGTTGGTTCTGGGCACAGGCGTAATGTACGAGGTACCGGGAATTGTAGAGAAGGCAAGTGGCATAAACATTGAGATGAAAGGAGACCCACTTGCTAATCCAGAATTTTTCCGAGGTAAAATCAAGTACACAGGACCACTGAGCAAGAACAATATCAAAATCGAAATCTCCAGAGAACCGTTTGTCGGCAAGGTTGTAAGAAAATCGGTTCCTCACACCTATGATTACCCGAAGTTTGTAGTCAAAGTCTATGCTCTTGAAAATCTGCTTGCAGAAAAGATGAGGGCAATCATCGAACGTGGAAAGATCAGAGATTACTATGACGTATGGATGCTGCTAAAGACTCGCAAATTCGATAAAGAGTTGAGAGATCTGTTCCTTCAGAAATGCAAGTCAAAAGGAGTTACCTTTAATGGCATAGAACAGATGTTTCCAACAGGTATTGTAAAGAAACTGGAGCCGTACCTTGACACATGGCTTACCAGACTGAGCCCGGAACCCATACCTGAGCTCGAGACAATCATGGCAGATCTAAAAGTTTCCCTGAAAGACCTGTCGAGTTGATAGCATTCGTCACTATTGATAGAATTCTATCAAGTGTTAGGACTAAACATCGAATAGTGTGTTGCGGCCATCAGAGTGTTGTTGAGATTTAATGTATCAAATCTAATATGAATCGACTTTGCTATCTGTGCTTTTATATGCTCAGGGATTCCTCCATAGCACTTGTTCAGAACTTCAGTGTTTTCCCATACACCCAAGCTTGCAACGTATGCAAGGGACCAATTAGTAGCGGTCAGATAATATTGGGCCATAGTGTGCCGGAACAGGTACATCGGACGCTCGAAGGGAGCAATGTTACATAATTACCGGCTCAAAAATTAATTAGCAACCGCCAACTATTTTTATTGCATGACCGCGCGAAAGAAAGATACGGATTCCGACGAGAAAAAAGACTTTGAAAAGATTTCTGCAAAGACCAGGCAGGCGGCCGAGACTGTAAAGGAGCTGATACATTCGATACCGGGGGCAATTGAAGAGAGAATTGCCCTTGATGATCACATCAGCAACATTTCGCGGGAAACGGAATACATGCTTGACAGGATAGACGACGTGGCAAAGGCCGAGCAGAGAAAGCTTCTCCTTGCGTACAAGAAATTCCTAGAGCAGAACCTCGACTCGGTCAACAGAAGGCTGGAGAAACTTTGATGTCGCTGACCAGCTAGTTTTTAATGGCGGATTGAGAAATACAGTCAATGGCTAGCAGGCAGCATTTAAAGAGGCGGCATCAGGCGAGGGACAAGAGTCTGCCAAAGACAGAAGAAAAGGCCGCCGCAGTCATGTCGTGTGTCATATGCGCCGCCACCTTCAGACCATCGGAACGCACCTTTGAGCAAAAGCTGGTTGACGATACATCCATCTGCCCGCCATGCTGGCAAGAGATTATTGCTTCAGGCGATTAGAAAACAGAGGAAAATCGCAACATTTCAGCGATGATGTGGCTTTCTCGCCTAGTGTTCACGAGCAGTTAGGCCCTTCACTATCTTAGTTGGCCCGCATTGACGCGTCCATGACTTGTGATCTGTTATTAGCAGGTCACTCTGCTTGATGGGTGCGCCAACGTTTTCCGATTCTTTGACAGACCAAGCCTTTACTTGATCTGCAACGCTGATCGGAAAATCACCACCTGTGCTGGGTTGCGATTTTTCCCTGCCATATTATCCACGTTCTAATATTTAACCAATTCGTAGCTGTTTAAAAGGTGCGAAAACCGGCTAGTCGAATTTCGGATTTTAATTGCTGTCTTCCAGGTACGACAGCTAAAAAAGGACTGCTTAATTATCCCCCATGCATATTATAGGCTGATGCTATTATCCGATGAAGAGGTAGCAGAAAGGGTAAGCCAGCTAGACAGCCAGTGGAGCCTAAAAGACGGCAAGATAGTCAAGACTTTTAACTTTTCCACATTCAGACAGGCCATAGATTTCGTAAACGAGGTTGCAAAAATAGCAGAAGAACGCGACCACCACCCCGTCATCACCATAATCTGGAGGACGGTCAAGATATCCTCCATATCCTTTGACGTTCAGCGAATTACAGAGCGCGATTTCGCGTTGGCAAATGAAATAGAATCTTTGTGGCAGAAAATGTTCCAGCCTAAAGAGAGGGGATGAACGGTAAATGCCGACCGCGTACGTTCTTATCAGCTGCGAGCTGGGATGCGAGCACGCCATCATCGATGAGCTTCTCACCGTGTCTGGCATTCAGGAGGCCTGCCAGATCTACGGCTCCACGTTTGACATAATCATAAAGATCAAGGCCGACACAGAGGCTGGTTTGAGGGACATCATAAGCCGGCGCGTAAGAAGAATTGAGAAGATCAAGGCCACTCAAACCATGATGGTGATGAAATAACATCTGGAGTTCAAACAGGAGATCTGTACTCGCATCATTGTATTTGGTGCTCTTTGGATCCAAATAGGAGAGTGACTGAAAATTGATGCAGATTTTCAGGCAATTTTTAGAACCTTCACCGAAGTACCAAAGAATTGGAGATACTGGCAAAGTCTTGCAGGGAAATAGTTAAACCAGAAATTATCAGGTAACTTTGTTACCTATCAATAGTCAACAACGGTTAATATAATTTGCATCGTCATCATACCTGTGATAAAGCCAAAATTCACCAACAAAAGACTGGTGATAGCCGCTGCCATCATCGCAGCCGGCCTGCTTTCGTTGGCCACGGTCGCATCAGTGGCAAGCGCGCAGCAGGCAGAAGATATGCAAAACGGGATGCCGCAGATCAACGGCTCGGTAAACGTAAGGGAACAGATGGGCAAATTTATTGATGAAAATCTAAAGGTCTCCTTTACCGCGGCTGCGGACACTGCCCAGCAACAGGTAACCGACGGCAAGGTAGTAAGTGGGCACCTTGGCGTGGTTCAAGGATACCTGGTGTACACGTTCTTTGTCGTCAATACAGATACCAACACCGGCAAGATGGTAATAGTCGACGCAGGAAACGGA
>CAZKXR010000016.1:0-50398 GCA_964556935.1 uncultured Nitrososphaera sp. | reverse complement strand
GATACTTCAACAAGCGAGCGAAAATCATTGCATAAAAAGATGGACACGATCTCTGATAACAAAGATGGACGTCAATTGTGCTACTCTACAGATAAGGCTTGTTGAGGATTGCAATGATGGCCTGCCTGTCTGCCTCGGTCTTGAACTGGATGTTTGTAAAGGGAAGTTTGGAGTAGTCGATAGGCCTGTCAAAGTCCATGCTAATCCCTCAGAAATTTGCAAGTAACTGTATCGACAAACAAGGAACGGAGCTCATTGCTTGTCATGGCTGAAACAAGGGTATTGTTGATGTCTACGCCGTGGTTGTCAAGGTGCTTGAGCAGGTAGGACTTTATCAGCTCTTCGTCTTCTTGTTCTCGTATGCAGTAAGACAATGCATCGCTCACTTCCTTGCAACCACCATGGCCAGAGTCGCAGAATCGCCAAAGCGCTCTAAGATTTTCCTTGCCTCGCTTTCAGTGTGGTTGTCTAGTTCGGCGACGACGAGACCAAACTCCATGTGCGGGACAACGATGTAGTAGTCCGCTCTTTCCTCTGACATCAGGCCTTGGCCTCCCTCTTCAGTGTGTCGTATTCTGAAAGGTGCTGCTTCATGGCGTAGTCGATGCAGTCTTGCTGGTTGCAGATTGCAAGGCCAAAGATACGGAATTGAGCGATGCTGTTGCAGAGCCTTCCGTTATGGAAGGCCTTACAGCGTGGCAGGTTAGGGAACCGCACCTTTTTGAGAGCCACTTTGACGTGTTTGCTTCTCAAGGTCAACTCCTCTCTTCTGGCTCGAAGTAAGGCAGGTCAAGAGCCGCGAAAATCTCCCGTTCTGTCCTTGCAATGACTTGTCCTTTTTCATCTGTCAGGCCTTTTCCACTTGCATGGAGTTTCAAGCCTTTGCTCTTTGCCAGCGCGGTCAGCTTGATGTTGTGCACAACTGAGCCCGTGCGTATCAGGACGAGGGTATCAAAGGTCTCATCATCGGCAATGTAAAGGTCGACGCTTGCGCCCCTGAAAGTGCCCCGCTTTATCTTGTTGCCGTTGGCCTCGACTTTATCAAAGGCATGTAAGACAACGCAAGACAAATCGATTGCAGGAGCAACTTGCACGATGATGTCTATGTCATGGACTTCTGGTTTTTTGCGCCTGATAGAGCCAAGGACCATCATACGACAGCAGAACGGCTTGAGATAGTCCATGAATTCTTGGGCTATTGCTTCGGCCTCTGCGAGCTTCAATTTGCCCCCTCCTTTACAAGACTTGACAGGATTGAGCGGTTGAGTATCTTGAGCTGGTTGAGCTCGTTACGTGTCAGGTCTCTTGCATGCTCCTTTTTGACATGGTCGGTTAATTCGTCTGCAGCTTCGTCTGCACTGGAATCGTTGTAAATTGCAAAGCTACAGGAATCGCACTGGATGCGATAGGTGGCCTTCATCGGCGTTTTCAAAAGCGGGTTTGGCCTTTCTTGCGGTTCTGGCTCAACCGTGTCTTTTGCCAGCTCTTCTTTGATTTGCGTCGGAGCTTCGGACTTGATTACTGGCAGGGGATTTCTTTCAAGGGTTTTTAGGTGAACCTCAAACTTGAACTGCTCCTTTACCAGCTTCATCATAGGACACTTGCCACAGAAATTCTCGTTTAGAGTGTCCATCTTTTCAGCTGCTCGTAAATCGGGACGTTGGCGCTTGATAGGACATGAAAAGTCCTTCTCGCCTGTCTGTTCGTGGAACTTGAACAAATCCCAATGGCAGTTAGAGTTTTCCAAGATTACCTGTGCTGCCAGAAGGTCGGCGTTTTGGAGGATGATTTTGCTTGCTGCTTCGTATTTGCTTACGTCATTGTCTTTGGCAAAAAGTTCGACTTTGGCGAAAGCTTCGTCTGAAACCTTTAGAACGGCTACCATTGCTATCATGGTATACATAATGTATTCAAATCGAATACAATTAGTGTTAATTAACATTTTGATAAAAGGAAATTAACCCCTTTTACATGGGCATCTATTGTGTTGCAAATTGACAATATCTAGGAATTTTTTTCATGGGTAACTTTGGCCTATTTTCAACGGTTTTTCGTTGCATTATGCAGTTTTCACGATGGATGTGATATTTCTAGAAGTGTTTATTATGCCACTATCAACCTATGATTGGTTACCAAATTTGTCGTTGCAGTTACCCATAAAATCGAAAAACGGTTACCCATGAAGTTACCCATGACATGAGCCGTTGCAATTTGCAACGCTATTTGCAACTCGTAATCGTTGCGTAATGTCTAAAAATCGTGCTTGTTTACAGTGCTGTTAATTCTTCCAGATCCTTTCCAAATAGTTGCTACCGGCAGACCGCCAATTAACGTTAAATTCCATCTACTTCTAATAGCATCTATGAGTGAAGTCCTTATGCAGCTGGTTCTTGAAAACGATAGGATTTCCGTGCACGCCTCGGTTTTTGATGGCGTTTTTGTTACAAAGACCTTTGAGGGCGGCGACTGTTACCGTCAGTTGCTGGATTTCATAAGAGTCCAGTTTGGTGCAGACCCCATCAATGCATCAATAATAATCAGATAACCAAAAGATATTTCTATTCTGCAGGACAATTGGTTGTCATGAACGCCTTTGACAAGCATCGCATGAGCATCACGGCTTGGTGCGAGGAATGCGAATCTGTGTTTGACAACCGGTGGGACGTCGAAGCCCATCGCCAGGAGACCGGCCACAAAGTAAACGTGAGGGAATTCGTGGTTACCGGCAGAAGGTAGGCTACCCTTTTCTAATTCCGCTGAACGGCGCGTTGAGGATCTTTTTCCTCGTGGTCCTTACAACTTCAAATACAGCATTCCGGAGTGTGCTAAATGTGTCACCAAGCATCCTGACGATTACGCCGGAGTCATTTGGAAGTATGGTAGCGCCTGCATACAGGTTGGCTGAAAAGCCGCTTAGTGCGGAATTGATTTCTGCATTGAGTTCCTGCACATACTTGCGTGGCGTCAATACGTACATGCTTCCCACCGTATCGTAATTCTCCATAACTCCAAAAGCCTTCATGCTCCGCTTTTTAGGCTCAAGAATGGCAACGTCCACGAACCGCAAGTCGTCCTTCTGATTCTTGCCGATGGCCTTCATGTAACAGATATCGTAGTTGAACAACTCGCCTCTGGCGACCCTTCCCGGCGTCATTATCTCTGAATACAGCATGGTGGCGTTGTCGTGCACCTTGATGTTGGCTATCTGGTAGAACCGAGAATCCACGTAAGGAATTATCTGGTCAGGTATGTACTCAAAGTAGCAATCCTCGCCAACGTCGATGTTGACGATTTGTGTGGCAAAGTTCTTTTCCATCCTGTAGACCCGGGTTGCACCCTGTGTGGTGATGTGGGCAAGCGCGTTGTTCCTCAACGTTATGTCCATTCTATAACGGTCCCCCTGAAGTATCCCGCCGGATGGCGATATGATGTATAGGTACGCCATGGAAGGCAGCGCTTCCTCCAGATACAAGGCGCGCTGGGTGTACAGCGGCACTCTGGAATACTGCTCCTTTACCGACGTCTTGCCGTTCTGCTCATCTCGTTCCAGTCCGAGGATCAGCCCTCCAAGCTTTCCTGGCCGGCCGATTCCCAGCTGGTCCAGCTTTGAGCCATAGACCTGCACTTCAGGTGGTATGTGATCCGGGGTGTAGTGATCCAGTTCGGCGGTGTTGACTTGGTTCATCTTTTGGCAACGGCCTTTGGCTGGGACTCAAACAGTACATCCCGTACAATGTGATTTGTTACCTCCTCGATTCCTTGGCCTGTCTTGCAGTTTACAAACACGTACGGTTTGTTCGGCCTGACTATTTTTGCGTCCCTTTCCATTATCTTCAGGTCAGCTCCGATGTAGGGCGCCAAGTCAATCTTGTTTATCACAAGAAGGTCGGCGGTCTCTATACCAAGACCTCTTTTACGGGGGTATTTGTCGCCACTTGACACGTCGATGATGTAGATAAAGTAGTCAGCCAGAGCAGGGCTGAACGTGGTGGTGATGTTGTCTCCTCCGCTTTCAATGAGTATGAGGTCAAGGTACGGGTGTTTGTTTTCCATCTCTTCCACAACAGCCAGGTTCATGGACGGGTCTTCCCTTACAGCGGTGTGCGGGCAGCCGCCAGTGGCCAGTCCGACTACCAGGTCTTCCGGCAAAAGCCCCTGCTCTTTTGCTAGGTTCTTCCTCATCCTTTCTGCGTCTTCGCGGGAGACAACGTCATTAGAGATTATTCCCACCTTGTAACCTTTGGTCGCAAGCTGCGGCACTACTCTTTCAATAAGAATCGTTTTACCCGAACCCACCGGGCCTCCAACCCCAACCCGGGGTATGCGTTTGTAGCTAGACATGATTGTAATCCCTCAAAGTCAAGTAATAAACATTTTAGACGTCATTTTTTCATGGGATATCTGCACGATGTCCAGCTGCGGAGCAAACTGCCACATGCTTTCCAACGGTCTGTCAATATTGGTTTCAACAGCCTTGACGATGAACGGTTTTAATTCATTGATTATCCTTTGCCCGTCGAAATGCTGAAACATTCCAAGCCGCAGGGCTGCTCCGACCATTCCCACGGAAAAAGAGTACAGCATGGCCAAGCCAGCCCGCCTTTTGGGTATGGACATGGCATTGGAGGAAACTGCAAGTGCAACAGGGTACGAGCCGGGTGTCTCGCCGCTCTTTATGGCCGCCGCATACTCGTTTAGGGTTTTGTTATTGTTGATAAAAGAATTCACGCAGCGAAGCATCTGAGTCCCCGACCTTGCAGAGGCATTTCTGATCTCCTGGACCAGCTTCATTGAATGCAGTATTTTGTCTGTCAGTATGATGTTTTTGATGTCGCCTTTTGATGCATACTCGTAGGAATTGCCAAGGGCAGTGCAGTCCGCCGGCCCGATCTGGTACTCGATGTACACCTTGATAAGGTCGCGGAGCTCCTCTACCTTCATCTTTTTTTTACTGTAGAACAGATGCTCAAGGCCGTTGGACATGGTATACATGCCCGTGGGAAAGAACGAATCTGAGAGCTGAAGGATGCTGATGTCAGACACGTCTATTTTTTCAGTGCTCATGGACGTCCATGCCCTCCCCTGGCTCAAACACCATCTTGGCGCTCCTTATTTCCACGTGATGCATCATGTATCCAAGCAATTTTTTAAACATGTCAATCTCAGAGTCAGCCTGAATTGGAAAGATGATCTTGTTTTCCTGCAGTTTTATGGGCCGGTGCAGATTCCCAATAGTGTGGCCTATCCTCACTGGAACTTCTATCGCATCATCGTCATGGAGATGGGTGATCTCTATTACCGCCACATTCTCCGGTTCCAGCTCAACTACAACCATCTTGTTGTCTGTAAGCAGGATGACGTCTCCATGCCTCAGATGGCTCCCGCTTGGAAGTGTGATTGCGATATCTGTCCCCTTGTCGGAAGACTTGCGCATTCTTACCCGCTGGGATTCCAGCCGGTTTATCCTGACAACTTCGCATAGAGACTTGGACGACATCGCCCTGTACTTTTCTTTCATTGAATCGTTTTTGATGTTGCCCAGAATAGAGTCTGCTGTTATCAATCTACGTGGTCCCCTTTTTTGTGGCGTCTTCCTTGACCAGCTTTATCATGTCGGTTAACCGTTGTGTGTAGTCAACCGGGCCGTAATGTGAAAAGGCCGACCGGTCGACCGTGGCAAAAAGCAGGCCATCGTTGTCCATTCTGACTTTTGCGTTCTTTTCGAACTTTTCTGCAATGACGCATTCCACTACTTTGTGATCTGGAAAGTCAAGGTTAAGGTGCGATGCCGGGTCTATGAGGCCAGACATGTCCTCTATCTTGCCTGCAAAGACGGTCACGTGCCGGATCTTTAGCGGGTCTACAACCTTCATGTTCTCATCAACGTTGGATTCCTCTACACAGTGTCTGATCTTCATTGGCTGTCACCTGGTCATCTTTTTGTTTCAGACAATGCCTGCTGGCTCAGGTCTTCTGCCGCAAGGTTCCTGTCTATCCTCAGCACAGACTTGGCGATCTCGCCGGCCGCATTGAGCGCCATGGTCTTGACTAGCAGGGGGTCCACCACGCCCATCTTCCACATGTCCACCGGGTCACCGGTATTGATGTCGATTCCGTAGCCCGGCGGGGAAACTTTGGCCATCATTACCTTTTCAAGGCCGTTAAAACCAGCATTAGTCAGTATTTGCCGCATAATGCTTTCAAGGGCCGATGTCACCACTTCAAGCCCCACCTGCTCAAGTCCCTTCAATTTGAGGCCCTTTACCTTGTCAATGATGTGCAACTCTGCCGCGCCGCCACCGGGGACCACGCCCTTGTTTAGGGCTGCTTCTGCTGCGTTGACGCCGTCTATGGTGGCCCGCCAGCGTTCAAGCGACGTCTCCTTTGTGGTTCCAGAGACTATTATGGTAACCATGTTGCGGCCAATGCCGCCTTCCAGGTAAATCAGGCCGTTGTCTTCGTCTTCTCGGATCCTGTCGGCCTTGCCCAGAATGTCCGGCTTTTTGAGGTCATCTGAAACCCTCACGGGCTTGGCGCCAGTGTATCTGATCAGATGGTCTATCTCTTCAGTAGCGACCCTTGCTGCAAAGACCCCCCTTGCAACGAGCATATCCTCGACGGCCTGATCGACCTCCGGCGAAGCTATCAGAACCACATTGGCGCCGGTCTTTACCATCGAATCTACTATTTCCCGGGACTTGGACATCCTGTCGTTTTCCATCAGCAGGATCTCCTGGTAGTTCTTGTTCTCCTTTATCCAGGCTTCCTTTACCGGCTTTAGATCAAGCTTTGTCAGCAGGATTCTTGCGCCATTGACCTCAAGGGGGAGTTCAGGATCCAGCCTCTTGCGCTCCAGCACGATCCCGTTGACTATCTGGTCTTCCATGCTGGTCTTGCGGATGACCATGATGGACTTGTTAAAGTCGTACTCGCCGTTGTACTTGGCGTTCTCGCCAACCATCCTCAGAGCCGTGATGACCAGCTCGGCCAGCCGCGCACCGTCCAGTTTGGACGCCAGTGAGGTTTTAACCACGTGCTCAAGTTCAACATCTTTTATGGAAATTAACTTGGCCTCGTTTTCCAAAAGATGGCAGGCATGCCTTACCCCGTTTTCAATGCCTTCCACAACCTTGGTGGGATGAACTCCAAGCTCACGGATGAGCCGCTTGCCCTCCTTGATCATCTCGGCGGACATCACCACGGCCGTGGTCGTGCCGTCACCTACAAGCTGCTCCTGTCTCTCGGCTATCTCCACTATCATCCTTGCAACTGGATGGATGGCCTTGAGTGAAAGCAGGATGGTTACGCCGTCATTTGACACGTGCCTGTTCATGGCCTGGTCTATGAGCAATTTGTCCAGACCTTTTGGCCCCAAAGTAGTTCTGACAGTGTCAGCGACTGCCATTACGGCGTTTGAGTTTGACTCCAGCGCGTTGTATTCTACATTTTCTGCTATCGGACGCCAGACTCCAAAATTAGATGAAGACATGATACCGCTTTGCCGCGGATGAAGATAAAGATATTGAGCTGGCCGTATTTTCCCGATTTTCCGATAAGAAAAATCTGATTCTAAAATTAAAAAAATGAAAAAAGTGGGTAGGTCTGGAAAACCTACGCCATGAAGTACCTCTGTGCTAAGGACAGCTCCGATGCTGGTTCGACTGTGGCGATCTTGTCGTCCAGCTTGACCTCGTACGTCTCCGGATCAATGGTTATCTTTGGCGTCGCATCGTTGTACATCATGTTCTTCTTGCTGATGTTTCTGCAGTTCCTGACAGGAAGTACGACCTTTTCTAGGCCCAGTTTCTGCGGGATTCCTAGCTCAACGGCCCTCTTGGACATGAACGAGTACGAAGTTCTCTGGACCGCTTTGCCCAATGCTCCGAACATGGGTCTGTAGTACACTGGTTCCGGCGTCGGCAGTGATGCGTTGGGATCACCCATTATGGACCATGCGACGAATCCGCCTTTGATGACCATCTTCGGCTTTGCTGGGAAGAAAGAGATCGGATACATCACAATGTCTGCGTACTTGCCTACTTCGAGGGAGCCCAAGTAATCTGCAACTCCGTGGGTTATAGCCGGGTTGATGGTGGTCTTGGCTATGTAACGCTTGGCCCTAAAGTTGTCGTTGTCTCCAGTTTCCTGCGGGAGCTTGCCACGCATCTTCTTCATCTTGTCAGCCGTCTGCCATGCGCGGATTACAACTTCACCTATTCTGCCCATTGCCTGGCTATCTGAAGAGTACATGCTCAGGACACCTTCATCGTGCAGGACGTCTTCCGCAGCGATGGTCTCTGCCCTGATTCTAGACTCTGCAAACGCCACGTCTTCTGCCACTGCCGGGTTGAGGTGGTGACAGAACATCAGCATGTCTAGGTGCTCATCCACGGTGTTCTTTGTGTACGGCCTAGTCGGGTTGGTCGAAGATGGGAGGGCAAACATTTCTCCGGCAATCTTCATGATGTCTGGAGCATGTCCTCCACCTGCGCCTTCCGTGTGGTAGGTGTGGACTACTCTGCCATCAATGGCATTGATCGTGTCCTCTACGTACGCGCACTCGTTGATAGAGTCGGTGTGTATGGCAACCTGTGTGTCAGTCAAGTCCGCAGCTTTCAATGAGGCATCCAATACCGCCGCTGTAGTTCCCCAGTCTTCATGGTCCTTCAGACCGCAGGCTCCTGCCTCGATCTGTTCCAGCTGCGTAGCCAGTGACGGATGCGAGTCATTGCCCTTGCCCAGGAATCCCCAGTTCATGGGGGTATCCTCTACTGCTTCAAGCATTCTGCTAATGTTGAATACACCTGGCGTGCATGTGGTTGCGTTGGTTCCGTCGTTCGGGCCGGTTCCTCCACCAATCATGTTGCAGATGCCGTTGCTGATGCCGTCAATGTACTGCTGTGGTGAAATCATGTGTATGTGTGTATCAAAGTGGCCTGCAGTGCATATCGTGTGCTCACCAGCCGTGGCCTCAGTACAGGCAGAGACCACCATGTTGGGGTTAACATTGTCCATGGTAAGCGGGTTTCCTGCCTTGCCAACGCCGGCGATCTTGCCATCCTTGACGCCGATGTCTGCCTTTACGATTCCAAGCACCGGATCGATGATCACGGCGTTTGTAATCAGGTAGTCAAGCGCGCCGTTCTTGTTGGTTACTCCTGGTGTCTGCGCCAAGCCGTCCCTTAACGTCTTGCCGCCTCCAAAGACACACTCGTCTCCGGGAGTGATCAGGTCCTTTTCGATCTCAACCACCAGATCAGTGTCGCCCAGTCTTGCCTTGTCGCCTGTTGTCGGTCCAAACAGATCCGTGTATTGCTTGCGGGTTAGTTTAAGTACCATTTTCCCATCCTCCTATGCTCCATTAAAGCCAAGTTTCCTGGCTTTCTCCACTGCGTTGCGCATGACTATGCTGGAGTTCAGGCTTCCCATGGTCAGCCCGTTGAATCCAAAGCACACTCTTGTGCCACCGATCTCACACAGTTCAACCTCTTTGCTGTCGCCTGGTTCGAATCTAACTGACGTCCCCGCAGGGATGTTTAGTCTGTAGCCAAACGCCTGCTCGCGTGGGAAGTCCAGGGCCCTGTTCACTTCAAAAAAGTGTGTATGCGATCCGATTTGGCACGGCCTGTCTCCTTTGTTCTGCACTGTTAGCTTGATTGTTCTTCTGTTGGTGTTACAATTCACCGGGTCTGCTGACAGAATGTATTCTCCTGGTATCATTGATTTTCCAACCTCCTTTTTTTTGAAGCCATCTTTTTCTTTGCCATTTCATTCACCTATTGGACAGGATCATGCACAGTGACCAGCTTTGTGCCGTCGGGAAACGTTGCTTCTACTTGGACGGTGTGAATAAGCTCCGGAACTCCGGCCATCACGTCGGTCTTTTTCAGTACTTTCCTTGCAGACTGCATTAAATCTGCGACACTTTTGCCCTCGCGGGCGCCCTCTACTACGAAGTTTGCTATGTACGCCACAGTTTCAGGGTAGTTCAATTTTATACCTCGCGCTTTTCGACCTTCAGCAATTTGTGCTGCTGTCCAGATCCACATTTTTTCCATCTCTCTTGGTGCAAGCATCATTTTGCATGACCTCGCAATCAAATATTGAAAAGAACTATTTTAGAATTTGAAAATGAATTCATTGAATAATTATTATTTTGCCTGTAAAACCATCAACTTGTTCTTGATTTAGTCGACGTCGGCGGATTTTTTATACTAGCAGCAGGTCATGTTGAACGGCAGTACGACATCAAGCCAGAATCGGATCTGTTCGTATTGCCCGTCCTTGTTCACTGGTAAAGTGAAATTGTGACTCTGCTTTGCGGTCTTGATGGTCAGGAAATTAGAGACTATTGCCCTGCCAAACATGTTGGTGACCGTGGTCTCTATGCCTTTACGAAGTATAAACTCCTCGATCTCTGGATACTGGATGTAGTAGGCAAAGTTTTCACGCTTGATCAGGTCTTCTGGCGTATAGTTTGCCTGCTTTCTTATCTTTGTGGGATCCGGGTTCTTCATGGTAAGCATGTAAGGAAAAGGAGCCAGACCTGCCACAAACCCAAGGTCAGCAAACTTTGTGACAATCCTTTTTTTTGTCACAATGATTCTGGAAGTTGTAAAATCCAGGAAGTAATTCCTTGACCAGCCGCCTTTTTCTTCCGAGCTCAGTCGCAAAAGCACTTCTTCTATGTCGTTTTTCTTGCACCACGAAATGAAAATCCTTACTTTTTCTGAATCAGACTTGCCGCGAATCTTGTTTCCAGTGTCTGCCAGAAACTTTTCGAAGTCTGGAATTTGCAAAATCATCATCTCCATGAATCAACAAAAAAGGAGAGTGGGCCTCCCGCTTTTCTACGACGCCGGCCTTGACCAACCTATACCTGCAGGGATGTTCAGGAAGCCAGAGGTTGCTAGGAGGAATATCCAGGCTGTGAAAACGAACGGTCCTGTCAATGCAGGTAGACCCCAGTTTCCAAAGAACCTTTGGAGGGCGGGCATCAGGAATGAGCAGCCTATAGTGGCAAACACCGCCATCATGAAAGACTGCGGCGTAAGCGGAATGAAGCTGGTCAACGCTATCATCACTAGCACCTGATTGAACCCGTGCAGTCCAAGCCGTATCTCTGCAGTAGGGAGTTTGGTTAGGATAGCCATAGCGACTCCTATGCCGGAACCCAGCATGGCCATAGCACCGCCCAGGTACAAGGGCGAGAATTCGTCCCATTGAGCAGTGTAGGCATTGGTCCACCAAGGTCTGTCTTGTATCGTCTCGCCGGTTGCAGCAACCAAGAGGGGCCCAAGCTCAAATGAAAGGGTCAGGCCAACAACCCAGAAAACGCCTGTCTTCCAGTTTTCTACGAAGGTGACTTGGGAAACTCCCTTTAGAGTTGCTATCATGAATTCCTTGGCTGTCCACTTGAAGTTGTCACTGTTGTTAGGATTGCCACTTCCAGCTATCAGCTCTTCTTTTGGCGCAGGTCCTGGGGCCGGCCAGATATCATGACCAAACCTCTTGACAGCGTACATCATTGCCCATGTTGTAAAGATGAATGATGATGTGAAACCTGGGATAGCCCATGAATTAGCAAGGCCGTTGAGTATGAACATGTCTCCCATCAAGTGGGCAAACGCCATCCAAGTGAATGCAGTTATCGCGGCTCCAAAGACAGAGAGGAAGAATGTTGCCTTGTTGGCCTTGACGAACGGCCCCGACCAGAAGGCCATACCTGTCAGGATCGAGTTATACCCAAAAAGTCCGAAAGTCACCAGCCCATATGGCGCACCAGCCATGATTGCGATGCCTGCTCCTATAAGTCCCGAAAGAACCATCATTGCACCAGCCTTGCGCGAAGCCAAGAAAACACCGGCAAGGATGAGTATGCCTGTGATGGGGGAACTGAAGAGAGGCACTTCTGCTATTCCGTTGAAGAGAGTGAAGAAGAAGTCTAGTCCGGGATCACCTGTGGAGTAATTAGCAACGCCCATTGGATTCTGATTGCGGGAGAGTATTGTTTAACGATTTGAATGGGATTATAATTTATTAATGGAGTATCGATTTGTCGGCAAAATTGATGTTTTTCTATTTTGGATTATCGCAGATTTTCAGACATTTAGCCGACATCGGCTAAATCACGGATCCAATCCATGTGTTATTAAATTGCGGAAAATCGGGGAGGCTATTTAAGAATGCAGGATTTTGTTGCCTTTCTTCGGATCCTGTACGGACTATAAACAATTGATGATCACTTCATCAGCACCACGGGCCTTGAAGTCAGTTTCAGCACCTTTCTTGTCACGCTACCTAATTCTTCAGCATTATTCAGGCCGTTGGATCCCATGACTATCATGCTTGCGCCTATCTTGTCGGCCATTTCTGCGATCTTTGCCGCCGGGTCTCCGACCTTGACTATCCTTACAACGTCGTTTGCGATTTTCGGGGTTACTATGCTGTTAAGGAGTATCCTTCCTTCTTTTTCCATTTTCAAAGTTATCTCTTCATCCAAGGGCTCTTCGCTTTCCTCTGCCCATTCTATTACGTGTAAAAGAAATATCCGCGAAGGACCAGGCTCGTTGTAGATGCCTATCGCATAATTCAGCGCGTGTAAAGACTGGCGAGAGCCGTCTATCGCGACCAGTATCCTTTTGGCCAGGTATAACTCGGGATCTTTTGCCACATCAACATCGGGCCACTTCTTGTTGGCAAGCTCGTACGTTGTGACCTCGCTGGTCTTTTGCCCTATCATCTGCAAGGCCCGGAAAATTCCGGCTCTTGACTCGATGAGTGGCATGAACACGATCACGCCTGCAGCGATGGCGGCCCATGCGACTGCGATCCCAACCCACATGAAATAGATCGCCTGTGAAAAGACGTACCCGGACAGGTACAGTGGCATAGGCCAGGCCACCACCAAAACCAGTGTCAAGGCAATGGCTATTTTGTACCCAAATTTTGATGATTTCTTCAGATACTCTTCGTTCTCTTTTTCAAACAGCCCCTTTATCCTTCCATCAACTGTCACTATTTTTTGCTTCATGAGGCTGAAATCGAAATACTCTGGCCGGATGCTGCTTCCAATAAGAACAACGGCTGCGCCAACCAGAATGGACACGACGTTGCCCACGAGTAGCGGTATGTCCTGCGATGTGGAGCGGACTGAGACTTCGCCGCTTAACATGTAGGCTGTGCCGACCCACGAAGCTACGCCGCAGGCAAGCCCGATAAGGGCGCCTGCCGTTGCGGATACCTTGCTGGTTTTCTTCCACACGACTGCCAGCGCAACTGGAACAACGGCCGAGCCGATCAGGATTCCCATTGCCAGGTAGACGTACTGCAGGCTGACTCCTGCCTGCAAGAGCAGCAGAGCAAGCAGCCCCATCCCCATGCCAAACAGCACAATGGATAGGCGGGAAATACGCATCAGGCCCCTGCCGCTTGAAGACGGTTTGACATAAGTCCTGTAGATATCGTAGGTCACCAGCGACGAGACTGAGATCAATTCTGCAGAGCCAGCAGAAGTGACCGCTGTAAAAAGTATGGTCAGGATCAGTATGGCACCCACATCCCCCATGATGCTGGATGCTGCGTTTGGTGCAACCAGACCCATGCTGGTCTGCTCCGGCGTCAGTTGCAGGTTAATCGCAACTGCAGCAAGACCCAGTGTTGTGGCCAGAGAGAACGGAATTGCAAACCAAGCAAGGCCGCCCAGAAGAAAACCCCGGAACACGGATCGCGTTCCTGCAGCGATGGCCCTTTGCCAGTATGCCTGATCGACAAAGACTGTTCCAAAATTTCCTACTATATTTATTATTCCAAAAATGAGCGCTCCGGTGGAAGCCAGCGTAAGGTACGAGCCGGCAGAATTTCCCTCGACCGGCTTCAATGCCGCCGCCGAGGTCAGCTTTTCAAACATGCCGGAAATGCCTCCAATTTGCGGGTTAGTGAAATACACAGCCGTAACAAAGACAAGAACAACAGTAAAGAGGAAAGTTGTGTTCATGTATTCGGCAAGAAAAGTTGCTTTAAGGCCGCCAAAGAACGTGTAGATGATGACCCCTACTGGGATCAGAAAAGCGGCGACGTAGATGTTTATTCCGGTCAACGAATTTAATGCCGCTGCCCCGCCGAGGACCAGCATGGCCGTAACGACTGTGTTGGTCATCAACGCAAAGAAGAGGAAGACCTTGTGAGAATTCTTGCCGAACCTGGCGTAAATGATCTCCGGAAAAGTGTGTGAAGAAGGCGCCTTCCTCTTGAGCTCTGTGGCAAGAATTGCAAAAAGCACTACCTGGATGCTTGCCCCTGCAGCGTACCAAAAGGGTCCACTTATGCCAAACTGGTAGGCCACGGTGGATGATTGCAGCAAAGTTGCAGCCCATGTCCATGCGGAAACCACCGATGAAGCTATCAGGCCGACCTTGACGTTTCTGCCGGCCGTTGAGAACCATTCAAATGTCTTCTTGGTGCCAAGCCACTTTGTCTCTACCCTGACAAGCAAGGTCACCGTAAGCGCCATGACAAGCCCGACTCCGAGAAGTATAATGTACCCTATCCCCTCGGAAAGAGCTATCATTCAAATTAGATCTTTGATGACATATTTAAGGTTAAATTGCACGATCTGGCTGCCAAATGCACAAGACAAGTAGATTTGATAAAACTATTTTGGTAATTGTCTGAAAACATCTATAACATAGGGTGTTTATTCTCTACTTGATGCTTGACAGCATCGACGAGCTGATTTTATCGGCCCTGAGTAAGAACTCAAAGCAAGATATCCTGGAGATTTGGGATTTTCTAAAAGAATATGGCCATAACCTTACTGAGGAGGAGATAGAATCAAGGATATCCAATCTAGAAAAGGACGGCGTCATAACAGGCTATACAATATCTGTTGACACACGAAAATTAAGACGCCGTGTGATAAGGGTCGTCCTAGTTACATTCAGGACATCGCAGCATCTTCCAAAAAGACTTGAAGGTTTAAAGAAGTATCTGGCTGATGCGCCATTTGTTTTGTTCTCCGGCCGTACAAGGGGCGGTTACGACTGGATATGCGTCCAGGCATTTCCCTCTGAAGAGATGGCCGATGAGGAAAGCGACATTTACAGAAATCTATTTGGAGATATTGTCCAGTCTTACGAAGTTTACGACTTTATACCAATGAAAGATCCGTCTTTTCATTCCCTTGCATATACAAACAAGGAATACAAGAAATTCCTCGACGAATGGATACCGCCGTTCCTTCCCAGATAGCCTCAGACTTTTTTCATATTGTTGTTCCTGAATCTAATGCTTTCATCTATCATTGAGTGAATCTTTAGCCGGATCCCCATAAGGAAGTTAATTATTTCGGCTCTTTGATCCGGCTCAACAGTGGTGTGAACCTCATTGATAAGGCCATCCAGCCTGCTCAGTGTAATCTTTAACGTAAGGTATGTTTTTCTTGCTATGATCGGTGATTTTTGCGTGTTTGTAGAAACAGTCATTTCAAGATCCCTCTCTTCTTTGAGGGCGTTTTTTAATTCCCGTATCTGTCTTACTGTCAGTTTATCATTCATCACATGTTGAACGATTATTGACTGCTTTTCTTCTGGTGTCTGGGCGATTTCCATCGCCTGGCTAACGTTCAGAGAATTACTCGCGATCTTTTCCTTGATTTCGTCTGGCAGTTTTAGAAGCTGCATGTGGTGCGAAACATATTCTTCACTTTTGCCAATTTTTCTGGCCAGCTCGCTTACGCCGCCCCATCCAAAGTCAACCACATACCTTCGGAAGGCTTCCGCTTCTTCCAGTGGGTCCATGGACTTTCTCTGAATGTTTTCTGTAAGCTGAATCTCGTAGGCCTGCTTGTCGGACATCTCCCTTATTTTAGCAGAGATAAACCGCCATCGTAAAGTCCTGCAGGCCTGAAAACGTCGATGGCCTGCAACAATTTCAAAGCCTGTGGTAAGCGGCCGAATAAGAATGGGTTGTAGCAAACCGTGCTCGCGAATGCTATTTACCAGGGTCTCAAAGTCAGGATCATTTTTCTGGTATTTATCGCGTATAGCAAACTGCGAGGGCCTTATCATCTTCATTTCAATTTGCTCTACAACACTAGAATCAATATACTCCATTGAAACTATCTTATTTCTGAACTACTTAATCTTTCCTCATTTCAACATAAATTTGCAAAATTATGATATATTATATAGCCAATTCTGGCTAATAATTCAATTAATAATTTGGATATTAGAAATTCTCTGCATCTTAACGGCCGTAACGCTTCTTTTCATAAAATAATTCCTCCGGCAAGAAAAGATCTTTTACATCATTTGGCAATGAATCTATTTCTATGGCCGCATTCCCCAGGGCCAGGTCTTTTAGGAAATCGTTGCCCAGAATTCTTGCCAGCTTTCTTACCGGCCTGATGTAGAGGTCCTCCGCCCAGAACGGCGGGGTGGCTTTAGCGTACCTGTGCTTTTCTGTCAGTATTTCTGTAAAGTGCCAAGCCATCCCTTCTCTCAGCTGGTGGGGGTTTGACTTGCTCATTATTCCATGTATCAGCTCATGCAGATAATGGCCAAATTTGGCCTTATCAAATCTTATCACGATTTCACCAAGCCTATAGTCGGTTAATCCCACCAGATTGCTGCCATTCATGATAGAAGACAGACCTCGTCTTGATATTATCTGGACTTCCATCTCCCAAGATCCACGGCAGATCAAGACATCAAAAGCAGAGTAAATCCCAAAGTAATTGGCTACAAGCCGGTTGGCTTGGTCAACCATCAAAGAGATCTTTTGCATCTCGTCTGCGTTAGCATCTGTTAGAAAGGTTATGATCGACGTTGGCATAAAATTAATAGCTTGCAGGCCAATATTGGCAGTTCTTACATAAATATCATTACGCCTCAAAACATGGTCTTTTGCTGTATTGCAAATTAGACCTTCCCTTCAAGATAAGCGCGTTTCTTTGTTTCAGGGAATCTTTCGATGGCGTATCTTAGCGCAATTCTCTTCATTTTTTTGTAGTGCCTCTTTAGAAACTCTTCTTCCAGACTCATATTTCGTTTGCCTATTTCACGAAGCGTCCAGCCGAGAGCCTTTTGAATCAGATCGTTATCGTCGTGCAGGAGGATCTTGAATATTTGTATCGTATCTTCAAAATCGTTGTTACGAATAAAACTGTGCGTCGCAAGGATCGCTATCCTCCTTTCCCAGAGGTCATCAGACGCCGCCAGTTTGTACAGAAGTGATCTGTCTTTCTTTTGTACCAAATGCAAACCAAGGATATTGGGCGCGGAAAGGTCTACCAGATCCCAGTTGTTTACTTGCCTTATGTTATCAAGGTAGAATTGGACGATGGTTTGCTTGTCTTGTTCATTCTTGTATTTCATGACAAGGATCAGTAACGCAACCAGTCGCTCTTCATGAACTTTGGAATAAAGTAGTATCCTGATATCGGATAGTGAAAGGTCCTTGTACTTCTTGGATATTGCCCGTAATTGTGGGACGGCAATTCCCATAAAGACGTCTCCTTCGCCGTACTCCCCCGGAGCGGTCTTGAAGAACCGCTGAAGTACTTTTGCCTTTGCAGGGTCTGACAGGGCCTGCAGTTCGCTTCTTAAATCTAAAAGCACGAACTGGATTAACGGGCCTGACTATATCTGCTGTAATGTGGAATAGATTTGGATACCATCTGGATAAACGCTTTTTATTTTTGCCATAGAACTCGCAGGTAATGCGAACCAACGACATCAAGTCTAAGGCGATGTGGTCAGCAGGCACAACGGTTGTTTTTTCACTGGCCTTTATGCTTGTTTTATCAGCATCGCCAATTGTCAACACGAGGGTTGCGTTTGCAACAAGCGACAACATGATGTCTGACAACACCATGATGGAGCAAAAGTCCACGATTCTGAAAGGACAGGTTGCAAACGTCCAGCTTGAAGGCGGCCAGCCTGGCTGGATCCAGTCAGGCTACTGGGTTCTGCGTATCAACTCTCAGGACAGCATTTCCTTCATAGCAAAGATCAACATGGTCAAACCGGATGGAACAGCTCCACATATGCACAAAATATCCGGGCTTTCGGTAGAGGATCACTCCATTGAGGGCAATGTTCACAGTATAACTGGCACAGTGACCATCATGACTGGCGACGACATTGTCGATAACGTACCGGTCACCATCAAGATAGTGAACGATGCGGTGTTGGCCATCACGATAGGCCCCGAAGGTGTCGACGGACACTTTGGTGACAAACCCATCTACGGAACGGTGGCACCATCACGTGCAGCCATGATGGAAGGAGGAGCCATGATGATGGAACAGAAATTAACCAAGACTAGCGTCCCGGTGACAATCCCGCTGACCAAGGGCTATGTAAATGGACACGAGGTATTCTATATCTCGACAGAGGCCTCGCATAAAGATCTGGCGGATCATCTTACCGAACTAACCGGCTTTAGGGTAGCGTTTGCACCTTCTCTTACGAAAGCACCGGCCGATTCGCTGGCAAACATCTACGCATTCTCAAACGGCATCGAAGGAGACGGTCCGCTTGGGTTCCAGCCTAACGTGGCCGACTCGCAGCCGGGTGATGCACGTTACAGCCCGCTCTGGCGGATAAACGTAGTTGAATGGCAAAACGGCGTAACGCCAAGGGAGCTCAAGTCAGAAAAAGAGATCCTCGACGCATCCAGCGCAGGCGAGGTCAAGATAACCCCCACGGACATGGTGGTTAACTGCCCCTTCGTGCAGTGGGAAGGCGGCTCACTGACGGTTAGAGAGAACAAGAATCTGACTGATGATTCGCCGTACGGCGGCGGACAGGTCTTAAGCATCGACACGGACGAGATGCAGGTGACCTTCGTAGCCCACAGAGGGTTTGCCCCGGACGGCTCCACTATCTACTATATTGCCACTGACGCTTCCGTAAAGGAAGTTGCAGACGCGCTGGGTGTAGTGTATGTGGAAAAGACTGGCAGCACGTTGTTTACAAGCGCTTCCTCCGACCTGTGGGTATTCACAAACGGCATACCCGGCACCGGCCCAATGGGATTCCAGGCTAGCATAGCTGGAAGCAATGTAGGTGACGATGCTTACAGCCCGTTATGGAGAATACTTGCCACCACCTGGAAAGACGCAGGTCAAGCCAAATTCCTGATGACTGCCCAGAGCATCTCATCGGCAGCCGAGCAAGGCGAACTTGCAACAGACATCGCCGGCGTTGTGGTGAACTGCCCGTTCGTTGAGGTGTGAGGCGGCGCCTCCCTCCATTTTTTTATAAAAAATCATAAGATCTCCACCATCTTTTTTCTTGATGTCAGTCCAGAAATTATCTTGACGTTGCCTTCTGGAACGTTGAAATGCTTTGAAAGCTTTTTTATCAACTCCATGTTGGCCTTGCCCCGCTCCGGGCGGGACTTGATTGAAACTGTAATTTCATTGCCGTCAACAGCGATCTTGCCGTCAGAGCCGAATCTTACTGTGATGTGGTACAGCAACTGCATCTGATCCAATGCAGTATGTCATTAATGTTAGTATCAGATGAACGTGTCTTTGCATCAAAATCAACAGCACGTGAGGATAGGCATTATCATACACGCCATCGCAGGCCAAATTTCGTCCCCGATACGTGCATATTGCTCGCCTATTCCCATGCTGAAACTCGCAAATGCGAGTGATATTTATTTGCAGTTCAATTATTTAAGGAACACGCCAATATTCTATAGTCATCATGTAAACTTAATTGAACAAAGCCAACATTAGTTACGTATTTGAACGGGAATCGTTTATGCCAGCTAGATGAGCTACGTCACCCTTAAGGCCGGAGCATGGGATCTTTCCGGTCTGGTCAGAGACCCGGCAAGTGATGATTTCAAGTGGTTTCTGGACTCCATTGAAAACAAGGTTAGCAGCTTTGAGTCCAACAAGAACAAGCTAAAACCAGAGATTTCAGCAGCAGATTTTGAAAGCATGCTTCACGCTATCGAAGATATCTATGAAAAGGTCAGCATAGCCAGCGGTTACGCCCACCTGCGTTATTATGCCAATACCTCGTCCAACGAGGCGTCGGCTCTTGTCACAAGGATGGAGAAGACGGCCGCCGACATTGGAAATCGATTGATCTTCTTTGATCTCTGGTTCAAGAAAGTGCTGGATGACGTAAATGCTGATCGTCTGATAAATGCGGTTCCTGCCGTATACCGGGAATACCTAAAGCACAAGCGACGGCTGGCAAAGTATTCCCTCAGCGAGCCTGAAGAAAAGATAATCAACACACTTGAGGTTACTGGAACCGGCGCGCTGGTCAAGATCTACGACAAGATGGCCAGCGGTTTTGAATTTGAAATGAAGATCAGGCGCGGCAGAAAACATCTTGTTAAAAAGTTTTACAACAAGGAAAAATTGCTGTCGCTTGTAAGAAGCGCCAAGCCAGAAGAAAGGGAAGCCGCTTACAAGGCATTGTTTGCTGTTTACAAAAAGAACAGCGGCGTTCTTGGTGATATCTATCAAAATATCGTATTGGAATGGAGAAACGAAGGGATCTCCATGCGCGGCTATGCTGCGCCCATATCCGTACGGAACGTGGCCAACGATCTGGAGGATTCCACCGTAGAGGCACTGCTTGCTGTTTGCAGAAAGAACAACGTCGTCTTTCAGGAATATTTCCGCGAAAAAGCCAAGATGCTTGGAGTCAAAAAACTGCGCCGCTACGACCTGTATGCGCCGCTTCCCACAAAGGCCGGTTCCAGAAGGTTCACTTACGGCAAGGCGGTTCAAAACGTCCTTGATACCTTTAACGGCTTTGACCCGCAGGTACGGGAGCTGGCTGAACGCGTTTTTAAGGAGCAGCATGTCGACTCGGAAATAAGGAAGGGCAAGCGCGGCGGCGCATTTTGTCACACCGTCACGCCCAGCATAACACCGTATGTGCTGTTGAATTTTGACGGAAGGACAAGGGATGTTTCAACACTGGCCCATGAATTCGGGCATGCAATACACAGTATGCTTGCTTCCGATCTGCCGATAATGGTATCCCATGCCCCGCTGCCGCTGGCAGAGACCGCTTCGGTGTTTGCGGAAATGCTGTTAAACGAGCGTCTGGCCGAAAAGATGGCGAAGAAGGAGCGGCAGTTGCTGCTGGCCGAACAGATAGACGACATGTACGCAACCATAATGCGGCAGGCATTTTTCACGCTCTTTGAGATCGACGCCCACAAGGCTGTTGGCGAGCAGAACGTCACCATCGACAAGGTTTCGCAGATATACATGGAAAACCTGAAGGAGCAGTACGGCAGCTCTGTTGCTGTTGCACCAGAGTTTCAGTGGGAATGGACATACATACCGCACTTTTATCATACACCGTTTTACTGCTACGCATACTCGTTTGGCAACCTGCTGGTACTCTCGCTTTACCGCCAGTACGAGCTTGAAGGCAAGTCGTTTGTGCCCAGGTACCTAAAGATACTTGCTTCGGGAGGCTCAAGAAAGCCTGAAGAGCTTTTGGCCGAGGCCGGCATGGACATTTCAAAACAAGAGTTCTGGCAGCAGGGTTTCGACCTTGTCAAGGAAAAGATAGAGCAGCTGAAAGAGCTTGCGTCAGAATAAAGACGCTATACTTGCCGTTGCCATAGCCGGCTCCATGTCCGCCGGCGTGCTGCTGCCTTCTGTCGGCAGGATAATTGAGCCGTACCTGCTGGTATGGCTTGGCGCGTTATTGTTCTTGAACCTGATCAAGCTTGAGGCATCGGACATCGTCTCCACCTTTGCAAGACCAAGGCAGCTGGCCGTCCTGTCATTTGTAAAACTGCTGGTACTTCCGCTGGCCATGTATGCTCTGACATATGTTGTCTACAGGCCGTTTGCGCTTCCAGTGTTGCTGCTCTCCGGAATTTCCACCGGTCTTGGCGCGCCATTTGTTGTAAACATCGTTGGAGGAAGGCTCCCTTTGATCGTTGGAATGATAATCACAACGTCGCTTGCAGTACCCTTTGTCCTGCCTACTCTAGTCTACGTGCTGGCAGGTTCGGAATTTGACATACCGTTGCTTCACATGATCGTACTTTTGTCAGCCGCGCTGTTCCTGCCGCTTGCTGCATCCTGGCTTACAAGAAAATACATTCCAAAAGTCTCTGATTTTGCTCACAAGAACTCGTTTATGCTGTCCATCGTCTTTGTGGTGCTCATCAATTTCGGGATGTTCGCCGGGCTTTCCGGCTACTTTTTTGCAGACCAGGAATTCCTTTTACAGACGATACTGGTTACTGTCCTTTGTTTTGCTGCATTTGGTTTTGCAGGCTTTGTTGTCAGCTCCATCAACAGAAATGAGAGAACGGCAGGACTGATATCCATGACTTATGTGAACAATACCCTGGTTGCAGTGTTTGCCGCCCAGTTTTTCGGCCCGCATGTGGCTGCGCTGGCAGCACTTTACAACATCCCTTACTACGCAGGAATAATAGTCATCAAAAAGATCTCGCGCTAGACGTCTTTAGCAGCATCCAGTATGGTCTTTGCTTGCTTGTAATGCACGGCGTCTATCATCCTGCCTTCCAGCCTTACCGCGCCCTTACCTCCACCTTTCTCCATGGCCTCGCCAAGCGCCGCAACTACTTTTTTGGCCCATTCGATCTCGCTTTTTGTGGGCAGAAAGACCCTGTGAACCGGTTCTATCTGGTTTGGATGAATGATGCTTTTTCCCGAATATCCAAGACGCTTTGCGGCAGTGGCGTCCTTGATAAGCCCGTCTACATCGTCGACTTTTTGCCATATGGCGTCGATGGCATGAACGCCGGCCGCCCTTGCGTCAACTGGTATCTTTGCACGGGCGTAAGCGTAGCCGGCGTCATCGTTTTCATCGTAATCCATCTTCATGTCATGGAGAAAATCAAAAACCCCGAAGACAAGCGCGTTTATCCGGTCATCCGCGCTGGCTATCGAATATGCGTTGACGACACCTCTTGCAGTCTCGATAGATGGAATCAACGCCAGCTTTCCAGTCCCTCTTTCTGCCTCAAGGGAGGACAGAACCTTCGTTATTTCGGATATTTCATCAGCATCGTTTACCTTTGGAACGACTACGCCATCTATCCCCTGCTGGACTATTGCCTTCAAGTCCTGTTGAACCAGCCCTGATTCCGGCGAGTTGGTCCTAATGTAGATCGGGCTCTTGTAATCAGCTCTTTTTGCAAGCGCGTCTGCGATTATCTTTCTTGCAGCGTCCTTCTCTTTTGCCGGGACCGAATCCTCAAGGTCAAAGCAGACAATGTCTGCAGACAGCGTCTTTGCCTTTTCGATAAATCGTGTGCTGTTGCCCGGAACGAAGATCAGGCTTCTGAACATCATTTCAGATAAAAGAGAAAAAGAGAGGGTAAAAGGTTGTCGTTACAGTTTCTGTGGTGTGGTGAGAATCTTGCCGAACTGCTGCGCCTCTGCCATCATTACATGGCCCTTTACCATGTCGCTGAAAGGCAGTATGGTATCGATGACTGGTTTTATCTTGCCCTTGCTGACCCAGTACATGACGTCTTCAAGTTCTGCCTTGGTTCCCTGCGTCGAGCCAAGCAGGTTGGTTCCCTTGAAGAACAGGTACCTAAGGTCAATCGTAGAATCGTAGCCGGTGGTTGCACCTGTAGCTACCAGCGTTCCACCCATCTTGAGCAGCGCGACTTCTTGCGGGAACACGGATTTGCCAATGTGCTCAAAGACCACGTCGACTCCGGACTGTCCCAGTTTCTTGTGGATTTCCCGCACCTTCTTGTACCAGTCGGCTTCCCTGTGGTTGACGACATAGTCGGCTCCAAGCTGGAGGCACTTGTCCATCTTGTCCTGGTTGCCGGCGGTCGCGATGACTGTGCAGTTGTAAAGCTTTGCAATCTGGATGCCCACCATGCCGACGCCAGAACCGCCGCCCATGATGAGGACCAGCTGGCCAGGCCTGATCTTGGCGCGGCCTACAAGCATGTGCCACGAAGTCATGCCAACCATCGAGACGGCTGCTGCGTTGTCAAATGATACGTTGTCGGCAATCTTGACGACGTTAACTTCTGGCAGGTGTGTGTACTGGGAAAAGCCGCCCCACAGCGGGCCGGTCTGGAATCCCCAGATGGACCTGTCGTTGCAGTCGTACTCCCTCCCGGAGGTGCATGCGTCACAAACCCTGCAGCTCATGTTGGAGTGCGAGGCAACTCTGTCGCCGACCTTCAGCTTGGTGACATCAGATCCAACTTCAACCACGGTTCCAGCTACGTCGCTACCGGAAATGTGCGGCAGTGGTGTTTTGATCGGGTCTCCCCAGATCGCCCAGAGGTCATTGTAATTGTAAGCGGCTGACTCGACCTTGATCAGGACTTCATTAGGCTTTATCTTGGGAACGTCGATATCTTCAATCTTGACTACCTTTGTAGGATCTTTGTTATACTCCCTGAATACTGCTGCTTTCATTAGATGCAAAGGCACTATGCTGACTTAATATAGTTAACTCATAACCAGCATTTTATGAAAAGTCCGGTATTTACTAGCGCCGGTCGAACTTGAATTCTTTTTTTGGTTGCTGAATGCTTAAAAGTATCTGCTTCAGTTCCTCGTCGGTCAGAGCCCTGTTGAGTCGGCCCGTAGAGGCAGCGTTTATCAAATAGTTCTCAACGGCCGTGGCCAGCTCCGGTTTGACCAGGCGGATGTTGGTAAGACGCTGGCGTGCCTGAGGATCCAGCAGCGACTGCAAAATACGCTGCCTCATGGCTGCAGCCTCGGCTTCTCGCCGTCTTGCTTCTTCGTCGTTTGGTTGTTGTGGTTGCGGGTACGACATACTACGCGTAGCGTTGGATAGCCGGAGCGGTCTTGATCAGTTCTTTGTGTATTTCTGTAGCAAGCCTGTCCAGCCTTTTCATGCCTTCGCTGGTGATCATCCTTCCCTTGGTTGGGACCTTTGTGATGTAGCCGGAAGCTTCAAGCTGCTGCAGTGCATGCCGTATGATGGCTCCGCCTGCATCTTTGTGATGTGCCAGGTTGTAACCTATCTGCTTTCTGCCGCCGTACGCAACTTTCAGGTCGGAGACGCCTATAGGACCGTGAATGTAAACCTTCCTTAGCAGAGAAGCGCATCTTATGTACCACCAGTCTTTGTTCTGGGGAATCTTCTCGGCATGCGAGCCAGTCTTGACGAACGGTGACCACGCTGGAGGCTCTATTTTCTTGTCCTTCTTGAGCTGGTCAGCAAGCTGGGCTATCAGCTCGTCAGCCGGAACATCATAAACTTTAGCCATGTATTTCGAAAGTTTGTAAAAGCCCTTATAAATCCTTATTCTGGTTCCTGACTATTATTTTCCGGTACGTGTGGCCGCACCTGAGGCAGGTGACCCTGACCGTCTTTGTACAGGACCGTCCCGTGCGAATTCGCGCTGTCCTGCCGGGTACTATGAATGCCTTGCAATGCTTGCAGTACAGCTGCCTCAAGTCATAGGGAAGTTTGATCCGATGCCGCATGACCATCCTTTTTGCCACGACGGCCTGACGGTCTGCAAGCTCGTGATCTTTTTCATGCAAGGCTGTATCCAGAAGGATGTCAACACGCTCTCTGGCTATTTCCTTTGCACGCTGCTTTCCTTTCAATATCTGCAATTGGCAGCGTCTGTCTGATAAACCAAGCTGGCAGTTCTTAATATAAGGTCATCAAGTAAACGGTCGTTACGACAAAAATTACCCTGATCATTGCAGAGGCCGCGCTTGAAACGGTCCCAGACGAGATTGCACGGCACCCCTCTGTGATAAACCATGCCAGAAGGCTTGGCTTCAAGACTTCAGAGACGCTCCTAGACAGAAGCTACCATCATGCAGCCATGAAAGGCCTCGAAGAGGGCTGGAAACGTGGCAGGCCAGACCTGGTACATTTTGCCATGCTTGAAGCGCTTTCGACGCCGCTTTTCATGAAAGGCATGCTGAACGTTTACGTGCATACCGTCGGCGACAAGGTGATTGAAATAGCTGGCCAGCTGAGGATCCCAAAGTCCTATTTCCGATTCGAAGGCCTAATAGTAAAACTGTTTCAAGACAGGCAGGTAGTGAGCGAGGACACTACATTGCTTAGGATACGAGACTGTAGCTTTGAGCAGCTGCTGCAGGAGATCGGCCCGGGCAGGATTATTGGCCTTTCAACTGCAGGCGTCCAATCAGATGCAGAGAAGGTCGTCAGAAAGAATCGGGATGTCGATCACTGTGTGTATGTGGTCGGCGGCTTTCCAAGGGGCCACTTTTCTGAAAAGATTGCAAAATTGTTCAACTTCACCTATTCAATTGATGAAATGGGGCTGGAAAGCCACGTAGTCATTGCAAGGATACTCTACGAGTGCGAAAAAGCCTACATTGGCGGCTTGAAGTAGGCGTCCACCATGAAGGCGATGAACAGCGCTGTCAGGTACGGGCTTGAGAATTTGAACACCGTCCATGAAGCTTTTTCGCTTGGCTTGACCAGCAGCCAGACAGACATGGCTATCATCGCAGCTCCAAATACGCCGGCCGTGGCAAGGTAGATGATCCCGAACTGATTGAAGAAGAATGGCAGGATGCTGAACACCACCATCATCAGGGTTGTGCCAGCTATTACCCGCACGGATGTCATTTCGCTTGAGACTACCGGCAGCATCGGGACATGGGCCTTGTTGTAGTCCTTCTTGACGTGCAAGGCAAGACTCCAGATATGGGTCGGTATCCAAAGAAACACAAGGCCGGCCATTACAAGCCCGATCTCTATGTTCTGCGTCGTGACTGCCACGTAGCCTATCAGCGCCGGCGCGCCTCCGGAAAAGCCGCCCAGGATAATGTTGGACTGGCTGCGCCTCTTGAGCCACTTGCTGTAGACAATGATGTTGTCAAAAAGCCCAAAGGCCATCAGACCGAAAGCAAGGGGGTTGATGAACCACGCGCAGACAAGGGATATGGCCGCAAGTGTGACGCCGAAAATGAAGGCGTTTCGTGGCGTTATGCGCCCCGAAGGGATGGGTCTTCCCTTGGTCCGGTCCATAATGGCGTCTATGTCCCGGTCATTGTAACCAGTAAGCGTGTCAGCTGCCGCCGAGCCGGCTGCAACACCGCCTATCAACAGTGCCCAGGTCATCAGATCCAGCGGCATGTCAAACAGGAACGAGGCGGTAAGCGCCGCCCCAAAGGCCGTAAAGACAAGAAGGTACCAGATCTTGGGCTTGGTAACCTCATAGTAATTCTTTATCCTGCTGCCAAAAGAGATCTGGTGAACCGTGTCCAAGTGATCGAGATCTGTCCTAGAAGGGGACATTGATGTTATTTATATCTTAAAATTTACTTGGATATGGATGGCGGATAGGCCAGTTCCCGGACCGTCTTTCTCATTTCAATGAATGTTTCCGTCTTCTGGATTCCCTCAATCCGGCCTATCTTTTCTGAGATAAGCTGGTGCATTTCATCCAGAGAATGGGCATTCATGGTAACCAGGATGTCAAATCTGCCGGTGACTTCAGAGACCTCGCGAACCTCCGGTATCTTGAATAGCTCGTTGAGGACGTTATCGCGAAGCTTGGAATCCATGTTGATTCCGGTGAGGGCCTTGACATTGAAACCCAGAGCCTCGTCGTTTATTACTATGGTGAATTTCTTTATCAGGCCTCTTTTTACAAGCCGCTTTATTCTGCTGTAAACTACCGAGGCATTAACGTTAATTTTCTTTGAGAGCTTTGGTACAGAAATGCTAGCATCCTTGGCCAATTCGCTTAAAATTTTTACGTCCAGATCATCAATCTTTCCCATGGAAAGCCAGTTACATCTTAAGTTATGGGGTGTTAATAAATGTATAAACTAGTGTTAAACCATGCTGTAATTCAATATTTTACAAGAAGGAGTTTGGCGGGCATGGGATGTAATAAATTGCCCATTTCTGGGCAGAGTGGATTGCTTACAGGATCTCTTGGTCCTTTAGCAGCTCTGCAAGCAGCACTGCGCCTTTGGCTGAGCCCATCTTCTCGTTGTGGGACAGCAGCACGTACTTGATGCCGTTGTCAAACGCCGTGTCCTTTCGCAGCCTTCCCACCACGGTGGTCATGCCATCGTTCAGCTCCCTGTCGATTCTGGGCTGCGGCCTTGTCGGGTCGTCGTGGACAACGATATAATCCGCGGGCGCCGTCGGCAGCTTGCTTATCGACACGTTCTTTGAGAACTTTAACATCTCCTTTTTAACATCACCCGGTTCGGCGGGCTTGCTTGTCTCTACAAACACCGTCTCTGTGTGGCCGTCCAGAACAGGGACCCTTGTACAGGTGCAGCTGACCCTAAAGTCTGCTGGAACGATGGAATTCTTGTTCATGTCGCCGAGGATCTTCTTTGCCTCGACTTGGACCTTCTCCTCTTCCTTGGGGATGTAGGGAATCACGTTGTCCATGATGTCAAGGGCAATAACACCCGGAGACCGTCCGGCGCCTGACAGAGCCTGCATCGAGGTCATGAAGACCTTCTCGATTCCGTACTTGTCGAGTATCGGCTTTAGAGTGATGGCCATTCCGGTCGTCGTGCAGTTTGGCAGCGGAGCGATGAATCCCTTCCAGCCCCGGTTCTTTCTTTGCACGTTAAGAAGATCAGCGTGATCGTCGTTTATGCCGGGTATCAGTATGGGCACGTCAGCCTCGTAACGAAATGCGGCGGCGGTGCTGATGACCGGCGTGGTCTTGGCAAACAGGGGTTCGACTATCTTGGCATCGTCTGACTCCAGCGCGGTAAATATCAGATCAAAGTTCTCCGGCTTGATGTCATCAACCTTGCTTACCACCATGTCCTTGATGTAATCTGGTACTTTCTCGCGGTTATGCCATCTCAGGATGCCAGAATTGGGGTCTCGAATGGCATCTATGTACTTCTTGCCTGCCGATCTCTCCGACGCCGCAACCTGCTTCAGTTCAAACCACTTGTGCTTGTTCAGGGCCACAACGAATTCCTGGCCCACAGCGCCTGTGGCTCCTATCACCGCTACCTTTAGCATACGAACAATTTTTTGTCGTAATGCAACTAATAATCGTTTTTACAAATACGCATATTCTAAATACAGTTCAAGGTAATGAGGATCTGTCTTGGAGGCTGGATCGGCTACCCTCATGAACAGGAATGCCTGTTCCCATGGCGGCATTTACTCGGTGGACCACCGGCGGGTCAAAGTCGATTGCAGTTCCAGCGTTAACCCTCTTGGGGCACCTAAAGCGGCGATTGAAGTTATAAAAAAGAACGCAGGCAGCCTGACCCCGGTCTACCCGGATCCAGAATGCAAAGATCTCAAGGCAAGCCTGTCAAGATATCTGGGTGTCGAATCCAGCCAGCTGGCCGTCGGCAACGGGGCCGTAGAGATCATTTACTGGTTTGCCCAGACGTTTGCAGCAAAACGGGTTGTAATCGCCGTGCCCACGTTCTGTGAATACGAGCTTGCCTCGTACAAGGCCGGGGCCGATGTCACCTTTGTTCCCCTCAAATACGGCTTTGAGCTGGACGCTGATTTATTAATCGAGCAAGCCAAAGGCGCAGACGCAGTCTTTCTTTGTAATCCAAACAACCCTACAGGGATGCTGTCAAATACCGCGGTAAGCAAGATAGTCGAAAATGTTGACAGCTCGACAAAAATTCTGCTGGACGAGTGCTTTATCGAGCTCACAGATGATCCTGCGACCAACACCATGATTGAGAGGATCGATGAATTTGATAACCTCATTATCCTCAGGTCGCTGACCAAATCCTTCGGGATGGCCGGTCTGCGAATAGGATACAGCGTTTCAAGCCCGCATCTTGCTTCAAGGCTGGCTGAAAAAAGGATACCATGGAACGTGAATGGCCTTGCGCAGGCCGCGGCAGTAGCTGCGCTATCAGACTTCGGGCATGTTGCAAGGGCAAGAGCCATCATCAAAAAGGAAAGACAGTTTCTCTGCGATAGGATCAGCAAGCTGGAGTCGTTCGTACCGTTAAAGTCCGATGCAAACTATTTTCTATTAAGGCTAAGGGATGGAGATTCAACGAAGCTGCGCGATCTGCTTCTGAAAAAGACGGGAGTCCTTGTAAGGGATTGCAGCACCTTTACTGGAATGGGCTCGCAGCACATAAGGGTTGCAGTCCGAACACGCAGGGAAAATCTGCTTCTGCTCAAGGCATTGGAGATGGTTGACCATGGCAGGTAGGAACGCAAAGCTGCTGATGATCCAAGGCACGTCATCGGGCTCCGGTAAGAGCACGATGGTAGCAGGCTTTTGCAGGCTGCTTGCAGACAGCGGATACAGGGTTGCCCCCTTCAAGGCACAGAACATGTCTTCCAAACTCTACGAGACGGACGACGGTTCGAAGCTGGCCCTTGCGCAGGCGATACAGGCCGTTGCTGCAAGAAAAGATCCGGATTCGAGGATGAACCCGATTCTGCTCAAGCCCCTTGGCGATTACAGGAGCACTGTGTTTGTAAACGGCAGGTTCTACGCAGACATGCATGCCAGGGAGTACTATGAAAAATTCGCCATCCAGCGGGGCTTTCCACTGGCCCTTGAATCCCTGAACGGCCTTCGAAAGGAAAACGATGTGGTGGTTATCGAGGGTGCAGGATCGCCGGCAGAGGTTAACATCGCAAAATACGATATCGCAAACATGCTCTTGGCCGAGAAATTAAAGATTCCCGTGATAATCGTAGCGGACATTGAAAGGGGAGGTTGCTTTGCAAGCATCGTTGGGACCATGCAGCTGCTTAAGGCCAAGCACCGAAGCCTGGTCAAGGGGTTTCTGATAAACAAGTTCAGGGGCGACGCAACGCTGCTTGAACCGGCGATAGAAACCACCCAGCAGATGACAAAAAAGAAGATCCTTGGAGTGATTCCCAAGATCGAGTTCAATCTGCCGGAGGAAGACTCCCTCACTGGCATGGGCGGCAAGAAAGACGAGCTGCCCAGAGAGTCATGGGACTGGCAGGTTGACCTGCTTGCAAAGGCAATAAAAGAAAGTGTTGACGTAGGAAGACTAACCGGGGTCGTCGGGCTGTAATGCTATCCCTGATTATCGCTCTTGCTGGCGCGATTGGGCTTGACTGGCTGGGAGATCCGCCCAACCGATATCATCCGGTGGCCTGGCTTGGCAGAGCTATCGGGTTTTTCGTGCCACGTCTAAAGTCAGGGTTAAAGACAGCAGAACTTTTCAAGGGAATACTGTTTGCGGCCCTGCTTGTTTCTCTGGTCGGGATTGCTGTGCATCTTGCGGCCATGGCAAGCTTTTACCTTGCAGGCATGGCGGCGCTGATTGCCTTTTCTGCGGTACTGTTGAAAATCACCATAGCCGTCAGGGGCATGGAAAACCATGCCAATGCGATTTTGGCCTGCCTAGAAAAAGATGACCTGCCCGGTGCAAGGCAGAACCTATCAATGATAGTGAGAAGAAAGACCGACAACTTGGATCAGCAGCACGTACTTTCGGCAACTATAGAATGTGTCAGCGAGAGCACAGTCGATGGCATAACCGGCCCGATCTTTTACTATTCGCTTCTTGGCCCGGGCGGCGCATTTGCCTACAGAACCATCAACACGCTGGATTCGATGGTCGGTTACAAGGAGGATTACTACAGAAACATAGGCTGGATGTCTGCCAAGCTTGACACCGCTGCGAACTATATACCTGCAAGGATAACCGCCTTTCTGATGGTAGTTTCCGCAAAGATTCTGGGGGCGGACTGGAAAAACTCGCTTCAGATGCTGCAGCGCGACCACGACAAGACGTTTAGCCCCAATGCTGGGTACCCCATGGCCACCATGGCCGGAGCGCTACGCATCAGGCTTGAAAAAATAGGGCACTACAAGCTGGGCGATGAACAGGAACAGGCATCGCTGGAAAAATGCAGGACAGCCATATCCATCATGAAGCTAACCACGGCCCTGTTCTGCCTTGCCTTTTCGGCGCCGGTAATGTCATTTTTATATCTGGCAGGATGGTGGAGGTTTTTGTTTGGCATTCCTTAAGCCGGTCCAGTCGATCCTTGCGTTTCTGACCATATTGCCTGTAGGCAGGGAAAGCCATGACATCTACTACGTTGCCAAGAATATGTACCTGTTCCCGGTTGCCGGGGCAGTCATCGGCCTTACGGTGGGTGCGATGGCCTTTGGAATTTCACATTTCCTGCACCCACTGCTAGTGGGGCTGCTGGTTGCCGGCGCTCTGGTCATAATCACCGGTGTTCACCACACCGACGCCCTTGCGGATTTCGCTGACGGTCTCATGGCTAAAGGAGACAAGGAATCCAAGCGCAAGGCCATGCTTGATCCTGCCGTTGGTTCTGCCGGCGTGGCGACTCTGGTCATGTACTTTGCCGGCATGATAATCGTGTTCAGTACAGGCTTTGGTTCGCCGGTTCGGATTTTTACCAGCATAATTGCAGCAGAAGTCATTGCAAAATACATCATGGTCCTGATAACCCATCGCGGGATATCTGCCTGGGAGGGTTTCAGCTCTCCCTTTACTGCTTCCATGAAAGACAGGCGGAAGATGCTTGCCGCTACGGCGATCATGCTTCCGGCAGTCTGGTTTGCCGCGGGCTATGTCGGCATGGTTGCCCTTGCAGTCTCTATTGCACTGGCCGCCCTTCTGAAGAGGGTTTCCAGCAAAAGCTTTGGCGGCATATCCGGCGATGTTCTTGGGGCGTCCAACGAGATCACGCGGCTTGCGTCTCTTGTCGTCATGTCATCGGTGATGCTTTGATAGCTGCAGTGATGTGCGGCGGTGTTGGAAGCCGCATGAATGCGGAAGTTGAAAAGCCTCTTTTACAGCTGGCCGGCAAGACCTTCATTGAACGCGTCCTGCTGGCCTTGAAAGGTTCTGGAAAGTTCAGCAGGATAGTGGCAGTCGTATCGCCCAATACGCCAAAAACCCGCCAGTTTGCTTTATCAAAGGGCACCGAAGTAATCGATACGGCAGGCCATGGCTATTCTGATGACTTGTCATTTCTGCTTTCAAAGCTTGCGCCGGAAAGGGTTTTTGTTGTGCCGGCAGATATGCCCCTTTTGACGCCGCGCATCGTCAGCGACATCGTTGAAGTTTTGCAGCCTGCATACCCGGCGGTATCGATAGTTATAGAAAAGAAATTTGCTGAAGAGCTGGGTGTTAAACCCAGCGTCCCTTTGGAATCCGGCTACTGCCATTCAGGCATCTCGGTCTTTGATACCAGGAGGATTGCTGATTACATGGAAGAGCGCTACATCAAGATGAATATTCCTGAAATAGCAGTAAACGTCAATACAAAAGAGGAAAAAGAGCTGGCAGAAAGGCTATTGATCCAGCGTTCCTAAGAGCTTGCCTAGGATCTTGGCCTTGGAGCCCGATCGCTCTGCTATTGGTTCGCCGCATGCCTTGCAGTTGATGTTTGTAGTGGTGTGGGTGAAAACCGTGGTCTTTTCGTTGCACTTGTTGCACTGAACAGAAACGAAGTGGCTGCGGGGTTTTGGAACAAGAGTGTTTTCTCGCTTCATATCAAATCTCCAACTTGCGAATTCTTAATCCTTCCTTCATGGTTTTTCTCTGGCAGGTCTTACAGGTATAGCGCAAAGTCATCTTCTTTGTGGTCTTGGCAGTCCTTTTAAGCTCTGGGAACTTTTGGCCGCCGTAACCCTTCTTATCCTCAGCGTGCCTACGAGCGCCTTCTGCCACTGGCCTGTCCTTGCCCTTCTTGTACAGACCCACGGCGTGCACCGTATGGGTTTTGCACTTGGGGCAGAATTTGCGCATCTCCTTCTGCATCTTCATATAGCACAGTTTCCAGCCGGGGTAATTTAATGTATATCCGGCCTACCGTTTCAGGTGATTGAGAAGGACGGCCGTAGAAAATCTAATATACTTGTAGAAATAACCTTTTGCCATGTTTGAAGCAATGACAAGGGTAATCGACCCGGCAGCATTCCCAGTATGGATTCCTCTGGCATTTGGCCTGATCGTTGGCTTGGCCTATGCTATTGCATCCGGTGTAAGACGCAGCAAATAGACAGGGTCGCTACTTTTTCTTTTTCGTCAGCTTTATAGCGTTCGCTATAGATGATTCTTTATGAAACTTTTCCACAGTGAAAAGCGCGAATGCGAGGACTGCCATGCAATATTTGCCAGCTACGATGAGATGGTCCAACATGCGCACGAGGTCCACAAGAAGCATATCGTAAAATGCAGCGAATGCGGCAAGCTTTTCTTGCATGAAAAGGATAGACTCCATCATGTCAGGGAGGAAAACGAGAGAAAAGTAGACGTCCGGCGGCACAAGTTTAAGAAATAAAAGCGCCCTTAATCTAGACAGCATCATGGGCATAGACCTGTCAAGTCTCAAAGCCGGCGCGACGAAAGAAAGGGCGATAACTGTTGATAAAAATCAGACAACAAGCTTTCTCTGGGAGGGCGAAAATGTCCTTTCCACCCCGGCCATGATACTTGAGATGGAAGAGACCTGCCGGCTCTTGCTCAAGGAGCAGGCCATACCTGAAGCTGACTGGGACTCTGTCGGAACCGTTGTGGACGTCAAGCATCTTGCAGCCACGCCGGTCGGAGCAGAGGTTTTCCTCAAGGCAAAGGTTGTTTCTATAGACGGCAGGCGCGTGATGTTTGAAGTCGAGGCTCGCGATAGCCTAGAAAAGATAGGCGAAGGCAGGCATGAGAGATTTGTCATCAACATTCCAAAGTTCAGGGCCAAGTTTGAAGAGAAACAAAGACAGCTAGCGATGAAAAACATATAAGAGATTTTGGAAAACAATGATTATTCTATAAAGGTGTATAGTAGACATGGCGTCAATTCAAACAACTGCTGGCGGTATGCCAGTTTTGATTCTGAGGGAAGGCACGAAGGAGAACAAGGGCAGGGAAGCCCAGAAAAATAACATTACAGCGGCGAAGCTTGTCGCAGAGATCGTCAAAACCAGCTTGGGCCCAAGGGGCATGGACAAGATGCTGGTAGACTCGCTTGGTGATGTCACCATCACTAACGATGGGGCTACCATTCTCAAGGAGATAGATGTCCAACACCCGGCGGCCAAGATGATGGTAGAGGTTGCCAAGTCCGTAGACAACGAAGTCGGCGACGGCACAACGTCATCTGTAGTCTTTGCAGGTGCTCTGCTGGAAAACGCTGAGGACCTGATCAACAAGGATGTCCACCCATCAGTCATAGTGGACGGCTACAACGCCGCAGCCGAACAGGCGCTGAAGCTGCTAGAAAAGATTGCAATAGATGTTGATGTTTCAGACAAAGACACGCTCATAAAGGTTGCAAGAACCACCATGGATTCCAAGCTGGTCTCAGAGGACAGTCCCTGGCTTGGCCAGATAGTAGTAGAGGCGGCCAAGCAGGTAGCTGAAAAGACCGATGACGGCTTGAAGGTCGACCTTGACGACATCAAGGTCGAAAAGAAGGCCGGTGGCTCCATGCGCGATACAAAGCTCATCAAGGGAATTGTGCTTGACAAGGAAGTCGTCCATGCAGGCATGCCAAAGCGCGTGGAGAAGGCCAAGATTGCGCTCATCAATTCTGCGCTTGAGATCGAAAAGACGGAAATGAGTGCAGAGATTCGCATTTCTGATCCGCAGCAGATGCAGATGTTTTTGGAAGAGGAAAACAGGATGCTCAAGAGCATGGTCGACAAGATCGTCTCTGCAAACGCCAATGTATTGCTGTGTCAGAAGGGAATCGATGACATTGCGCAGCACTACCTGGCCAAGGCCGGCATCCTTGCCGTCAGAAGGGTAAAGGAAAGCGACATGACCAAGATGTCCCGTGCTACAGGAGCAAGGATTGTCAACAACCTAGATGACCTGACATCCAAGGATCTTGGTTCTGCAGACCTGGTCGAGGAGCGCAAGGTAGAGACAGACAAGTGGGTCTTTATCGAGGGATGCAAGAACCCCAAAGCAGTCAGCATCTTGGTAAGGGGCGGATCTCAAAGGGTCGTAGACGAGGCCGACAGATCACTGCATGATGCCCTGATGGTCATGAAGGATGTCCTTGAAAAGCCGGCCATCGTTGCAGGTGGCGGAGCACCGGAAGCCTACATAGCCAACGCGCTAAGGCAATGGGCCAGCAGCCAGGAAGGAAGAGCCCAGCTTGCGGTCCAGAAATTCGCTGACGCGCTGGATGCCATACCACTCAATCTTGCCGAGAACGCAGGAATGGATCCTATCGATACCATGACCGAGCTTCGCGCAAAGCAGAGCAAGGGCGCCAAATGGACCGGGGTGGACTGCAGAAACACGACGGTTGCTGACATGTACAAGCAAAACGTGTTTGAGCCGGTCGTCGTCAAGCAGCAGATAATCAAGTCTGCCACCGAAGTAGCTTCCATGATCCTGAGAATCGACGATGTGATAGCAGGAAGCAAGTCCAAGGCGCCGGCTGGCCCGCCAGGCGGTATGGGCGGCATGGGTGGAATGGGCGGCATGGGAATGGAATAAACTCGCTTTCCCTCTTTTTTCCATTTTATCAGAAACAACAAATACAGCGTATCCCTCAACACTTGCGCAAGTGATAATTGAAAAACTGCGGCAACTACACATAGTTGGTTCAGTTGTTGTTATGCCAGACTTTTTCGTAGACCGCATCATCAGGCTGGAATCAAGAGAGAAACTGTGCAGCATGCTGGAGGAGAAGGCGAAATTCGGAGGCGGGAGCATCCGCGGTATACCAACTTCAGACATAAAGGGCGGCAACGCCGTCAATGTTGCGTACGCCCTCGCAAAGCTGGGGGTGAAGGTTACTCTCTTTACTGTAGCTGATGAGATCGGGGCCGCCATGCTAAGGCAGGTCTTTTCAAAGTTTGAAGACAAGGTTACACTCAAGATTTCAAACGGCAGGCAGGGATTTACAACATCATTTGAATTTCCTGGTGACAACGGCAGGGCAAACGTCATGATAAGCGACATAGGTGACAACGCGAATTTTGGCCCAGACAGGATAAGCTCGTCGGAAGATACGGCCGTTCTGAAAAACGCCGATGCAGCCATGGTGGTCAACTGGGCCAGCAACCTGAAAGGAACCGAGCTTGCAGAGCAGGCCTTCAAAAGCTCGCCAAGCGGGTTTCATTTTATAGATCCTGCAGATATCGACACCAGAAAGCAGGATTTTCTTGACTCCCTGAAAAGGCTGTCAAGCATCACCGACTGCCTGAGCATAAACGAAAACGAGTGCAATTCCATTTCCAGCGCGCTGGGCGCCGGCCCGCTGCTTGGGCCAGGTTACAGCCAGGATGAGGTCAAGGCCGCGGCAAAAAAGATCGCTGAGAAGATCGGCATCAGCACTGACCTGCACACAAGAATGGGTGCGGCCTGGTCCAACGGCAAGGAGACGGAATTTGCCCATGCCATCAAGGTGGAGCCCAAGATACTTACTGGCGCCGGCGACGTATGGGACGCAGCCGACATACTTGGATACTTGGCAGGCATGGATCCTGGTGAAAGGCTGCTTTTCGCCAATGCCTGCGCATCGCTTTACGTCAGGGACGTCAGCGCCGAGCCTCCGGCCATGAACAAGGTGTTTGAATTAATAGAACGAATCCAGTAGTGTTCAGGTAATCTGTTCAATCACCCATTGGCGGAACTTTGCTACTGCAAATTCCTCGGACTGTTTTACAAACGCCGGGTCCTTTACCCGCCACTGTTCTTGCGGTATGCCGTCAAAGAATTCCTGCATGCAGAGGATGAAGCGGAACCGCAGGTTGCGCGGGTTTTCTTCAATTCCATATCGGTACAGGATGCCTGCAATCTTGCCAAAGGTTTCGTCGTAATTGCGCTTGAACGGCTCTATTTCGAAGGTCTTGTGCAGAATGTCAGATACATTGTCAAGGTCTTGGCGGATGGTGATCATTTGGCCTTGAGTGTTTCCAGCTTTTTTGAGTACACCGACTGCATACTGGCATCAACATCAAGATTGTACTTTGATGCAAGGTAATTCAGGAGTGCAACGGATTCGGTGATCTCTAGCTTTGCATGCTCGGCATTGTTCTTTTCCATGGCAAAGGCGATCTCGCCCACCTCCCTGACCAGATGTATAAATGCGGCCTGTATGTTATCGCCAAACTTTTTGTTGTAGTATTCAACGGCAATACTGCTCATGGTTGAATATGGACTGCAATGGCTATTAAAATCAGATCCAGTTCTGGTGGCCTTCGACCGTTGTACCGTACAGTATATAATAAATAAAAACGAGTTTATCATGGGCATGAAAAAAGAGCTTATCTCGCTTTTGGCAGTTGTTGCAGTCTTTGTGGCAGGCGGGACTATACTCCTGACTTCAAAAATCCTGCCGGAGGAGCATGCCCAAGACTTTCGCTCTCTGTCTGAGATCTCGCTCCAATCAGAGATCAGGGTAATAAAAGAACCAACTCCTGACGATAACACATACATCTATGCGATAAACGATGTAGCCAGACAGTCGCTGGACATTGCGCAGGCCGATGAAAGGGTAAAAAACATAATCAACAGCATAAGGGGGAGCGCCGTCACCATGGCAGCTGTTCAGCCGACGGCCTTTGTAAACCCGGACGGCAAGGTTATTCACAGCTCCGCCGGACAGGTGATAATCACTTCCAACTGGCAGGTAATTGACGGCAAGCTTTATTCTGCGCCGGTTGCCTTTGATTCGCTACAGAACAAGCAGGGAGAAGCCCACCAGATAATATGGAATGTTTTTGTTGATCTGGACAAGCGCCAAGTTACCGATGTCTTCCAAGAAAATGAGAGGATCATCAGAGAGACGTTGCACTCCAACTTGGTCTTTGAAGGAATGAACATGTACTTGCCTGACACGGTCATCGCGGATGTTGGCTCGACGGTGAAATGGTCCAACGATTCCAACCTGCAGCACAATGTAGTGGGGACCTACAAAACGAAATCCGGCTCAGAAGTGAAGGTGGATAGCGGCTTTTTTGACCGCAACGAATCATGGGAGTACACCTTCAACGAGGAAGGTGTGTTCGATTATCATTGCACCATTCATTCAGAGGAAGGCATGAAGGGAAAGGTAATAGTCGCCGGCTAGATTCCTGTGAGAGCAGACCTTTTTGCCAACAGAACTGCGAATCTAATGATCGGGTGTTTTCGCAAGAACAATTCTGTAATAGTCCAGGTTATCCGGGTCGTATTTGCGCACTATCTCTATGCTTTCTCCGTTATTGATCCTCTGGCTTATCACGTCGCGGTGGGCGTACCCTGTCACGAACTGGTAGCCCAGCCTGCTTGCTTCGTTTAGAAATTCCATCCGCAGCACATGTCCTCCTTTTTCTCCCCAGTACTCGTGATTGATTCCAATGCCTTCAAGATAGGCGGTGTTTCTTTGTCCCAGGTTCTGGTCTGAAGTTCCCGGCCTCAGCTTGTATTTTTCTAGCGGCCCGCCCTTGGCATAGCCGATTATCCTGCCGCCATCGCCATCTACTCTCAGCGTAATCAGTATTGAATCGATATCGAACATTGTTTTTATGAAATCTTCCTCGTCGACTTTGAAGAGGATGGGTGTTTCTCTATACAGCCGGAGTACTTCGTTTACAGTATCCGAGGCTTCGTTATTTGCCATCTTTTCAACCACAGATACCAGCTTCAGGTCTGCTGCCTTTGCGCCCAGTTCCTTCTGCCATGCTTCTTCAAAAGACATGATGTTGTTTTCAAAATTCTGCCTGTGTTTTTCTGTACAGCCCCGCAGGACCCAGTCGAGCATTTCCTTCTCTTCTTTGAGCATGCTGAAGTATTTGACAGAGTTTCGGTTTATCACAGAGGGGTGCCATCCAAGTGCATGCGCGTTGCGTCTTGCCAGGTCCTTGGCATGCTCAAAATCGCCTAGCGCATAGCCGGCTACCCGTTCTGCCACCGACAGAAACCATCCAAGGTCTGTGTACCTTTTTCTGGTTATCTGGTCTGATTCAGGAATTTTTGCGTGGGTGAAAAGCTCTTCCATCCTTGCCGATGCATGCTTGGCTATCTCCCCTTTGAACGGGTACGCTGTACGGTAGATAAGCGCGATGACTACGTCGATATCAAGTCCGACATCGTCGATGTACCTTCTTATTTTCGCATCGCTTCTGACGATGCGCTCAATTGCGTCCTCGTTAGGCTTGTCGAATTCCTTTGAAGGATCGTAGTCGTGAAACAACGCAGATACAAAAAGGTAGCAAAGCTCTTTCTGAGTAAACATGAAACTGCCGGTTTGGTTGCTGGCAGCAAAAAGAGTAAAGTAAGCCGCTTCAAGTTCATGGTCAATATTGTGGTAGCCGTAATAGTCTGCGCCAAGCCCCTTCTTTGAGAACTCGGAAACTGCGTGTCTCAGTATGCTCTTAAGCCACTTGTCCTGCAGACCAACCTTTTCGCCCAGCTCGGTTATGCTGTTTTTTAGGAATGCCTGATAGTTGCTTCCCTTGTTGTAGCTGAGCCACCATGGTAAGAGCCTTATCCTGTTGGAAAATTCATTCCATGTGGAAACGGTTTCTTTACCCTCAGAGGACTGGATTTCATAATCACTCAATTGGATAAGGCACCTATTTCAGACTCATCAATTTAATATATAAGACTTGGGTCTTGAGCAATTTTGCTATTCGCAAAGGCATCGTTGCAACTATTTGCTTGCAATCGGGAAACTGTATTAAAAATGCAATAGGTGGGTTTACGTTAGTTTTACTAAAGTCAGGAACGGGCTCATAGCAATTACAGAGCCATCAGAGCAATCGGCTCCGCACAACCGATGAATCTGATTTGGCAGGGTTCTGTCAAGTTATTGGGTGATCGCAGGCGTACCCATAAAATGGTGCCACCAAGTCAACGAAACATTGCAAAGTGGATGATATTGGTCAGACATGCAGGTAAACGAGGAGTCCTTTCTTGGAATTCTTCAAGTCCACCCTGACAGGCATCCCGAATTTGAGGTCCGCAAGGTCCAAACCAATTATCCTTCCTACAAGCCCGCCTTTTATTCCGGCAAACTTTACCAAACCGTACAGCGATTTTTTCTTTCCACGGCCCGTCATAGTATAGGAGTATAGCTCACCCTTTCTGTGCACCTGGACCCAGGTGTCTATTTTTCTCAAGCATTTCTCGCAGTAAAGCCTTGGCGGCAGATAAGTCAGCTGGCAGTGCAGGCACCTTGAGGCCATGATTTTGCCCTTGGCTGTTTTGCGAAGAAACCTCTCGCCGGCAACTCCTGCAGTATATCTGTAGTCCAGATCAATGCTGCCTGACCAGTGATCTATATTGGTCGTTTAGTATCACCTCGCCGGCGTAAAGTAGCGTATGTCAGTTATCGCGCCAACCCTCCTTCTTTTGGGCTTCCAGACGGCCTTTACCCTCATTCCGATCATGACGTCTTTAGGATCAATACCATTCAAGATGTGAAGTATCCCAGCCTCGCCAGAGGTACCATCGAGTCTGATCACCGCAACGATCAATGGCTTCTCCAGCCTGCTGGCATCGGCGGCTATGTAGGAGACAGAGTATGTGTCTACAGTTCCAGCATCCTTTACGTAAACCCACTTTGAAGTCTGAACAAAATCCTTTTCACAGAACATCCTTGGCGGAACCAACACCCGCTTGCACCTGTCACATTTTCTTCCAATGATTCTTCCGTTCTTCAGTTCGGCAAGGAACCTTCCCATGGCAGCACCCGTGCTCCACCGGTAGCGCAAGTTTACAGAATATGGTATGGTCAAGTATCTTGAATTTGCCAAGTCTTTCGGGCTTATCTCGATGCCAGGGTAGGTCTTGGCCATATCATCACCTGCTCCTCAGCACAACGACGGAGCTGAACTGCATCAGGTCGCCCCACGCCTGCGCAAGCCCGGTCCTTGCATCCCTTTTAACCTGCCGCTTCCCAGCTTCGCCCCGCAGCTGCCAAAAGAGCTCACATATCTTCATCATGCCTGCAGCCGCGATGGGGTTTCCCACCCCAAGCAGCCCCCCTGAAGGGTTGATTGGAAACTCGCCGTTTCTCTGGGTTGCGCCAGACGATGTCAGCTTGGCTGCCTTGCCTTTTTCTGCCAGCTGCAGGCCTTCAAGATGGTGCAGCTCCTTGTAGTCGAAAGGGTCGTAGACCTCGGCGACGTCTATTTCCTTTCGCGGGTTCTCTACTTTGGCCATCCTGTAGGCCATCCTGGCAGCATTTTCCAGGTACTGTGGGTAGGCCAGCTCCCTGTTGGTCCAGTACGTGCTGTCAAGGTTCCATCCCACGCCATCTATCCAGACCGGGTCCTTCGTTATTTTCCGCGCCACGTCCTCCGATGCCAGGATGACGGCGGCCGCGCCGTCGCTTGGCGGGCTTATGTCCAGCTTTTTGACGGGCCATACTATCGGCTCAGACTTCATCACGTCGTCAACGGTTATCCTGGCCGCAAGTTGCGCGCACGGATGGTCCAGTGCGTTGCGCTTGTTCTTGACGGCCACCTGCGCGATATCCTCTTCACTGATGTTGTACTTGTGCATGTACCGGCGCATCTCCAGTGCAAAGATCCAGACCAGATTCACCCCAAGGGGCCTTTCCAAGGTGTGGTCAAATATGCTCCAGAAAGCTTTTTGCGGGTGCGGATAAAGCGGGGACATTTTCTCCTCGCAGACTGCAAGGCAGACGTCGAAGAGTCCGGAGGCCACGTGCCACCATGCCGCTATGGGCGTAAAGACTCCGGTGCCACCACCGACGAACACCCGGGTGTACGGCTTGTTGCTTGCCCCTGCTCCGTCAAGAAGGTACTCGCCTTTCATGTGCAGGCCATCAAACGCGTCCGGCGCAGAACCTAAAACAACCGCTTCTATGTCGCCTGCATCCAGGTTGGCAGAGTCAAGAGCCGCACGCGATGCTTCAAAGCAAAGCTCCTTTCCGGTTTCCAAAAGCCTCCTCCTAAAGAGCGTCATTCCGGCCCCGACTATTGCAACCCTTCTAGTCATGATCCGGCCTCCAGGATAACCACGGCGCCGGAGGCCGTGGGAATTCCGCGCCAGCTTTGGACCAGAGCCCTTTTGGCACCCTTTACCTGCATCTTCCCAGCTCTGCCTTGAAGCTGCAGCGATGCTTCAAGGGTCCGGTGAAGGCCGGTTGCCTCTGCCATGCGACCGACCCCAAGGGACCCGCCAGATGGATTCACCGGCAGGACGCCGTCCCTTGCGGTAAACCCGCGCTCTACCAGCTTTCCTGACTCCCCTCTGCCACACAGGTCCAGTGCCTCCATGTGCTGGAGCTCCTTGTAAGAGAACGTGTCGTCTATCTCTGCAAGGTCCAGCTCTTTCCCCGGGTCTTTTATTCCTGCCATCTTGCATGCCATCCTGCAGCTTGTCGATGCATAGCCGGCTGACGACATGTCTCTTCCCTCTATCCAGGGAGACTCGGAGCACCACCCCACGCCGGTTATCCAGATCGGCTGATCGGCAAGAGACCGCGCCTTGCTTTCAGAGGCAAGAACCAATACCACACAACAGTCTGCCGGCCGGCTTGCCTCCAGTTTTGTCAGCGGATAGGCCAAGACGCCTGATGAAAGGATGTCTTTTGGTAATTTTTTTGATCCGTAGCTGGCCCTAGGGTTTGAAGCAGCGTTTTTGAAATTCTTGGATGCCACTGCAGCGCACGACTCCCTGCTGTTGCCGGTTTCATGCAAGAATCGGTTCATCTCCAATCCCGCCAGAAATGCGGGACTCGGATCCAAACTTCTGACACCAAACAGCGGGTCGATGGCAAACCTTGCGATATCGTCTTTGCTTATGACGTCTGAAAGTTTGCTGTGGGATTCAACGACTGCAATATCCGCAAGGCCTGCCCTTATCTGCATAAACGCAGTTATCACGCCGTACAGGCCGTCGGCTGATACCGTGCATACCGGCCTGAGGGCGCCGCCCAGCTGATCCGGCATGTACTCGTCGGCGATGCTGTTTCCCTCCCAGAAATCTTCCGTGCAGCAGACAAAGCTCTGCACGTCCTTTCTTGCGTCTATGCCGGCGTCCCTGTACGCTTTGACTGCGGCTTCAAACATCATTTCCTTGTACGAGACGCGGTCGGTGGATGGAGAAAAGCCAGAGTACCCCAAACCGACTATGGCCACTTGGCCTGTCATTGATATCAGCCCGCTACCGGCGTGAGCTGCCGCAGCGCCAGCTTTGCATACAAAAGCCCGTACTTCTTTTTCTGGAATAGATCTTCCAGCTCGCCCATTAATCTGAGGATCCTGTCCTTCCCCGTCCCGTCAAGGGTTACCATGTTTCTTGCCGCAACAAAGGCCGACCTTGCGATCCGGTGATCGGTATTCCCAAGGGTTCTGTCCATCTCCACACACTTTTTGATCACGGTGTGAACAAGGATCTCGAACACTTCGATGTTCCTTGCCCTGACAAAGGAGAACCCCCTTATGTACTGGGCATAGTCTGCCACCAGGCAGCCAAGCTCGTAATCTATGTCGACGATCTCTTTGACCGTGTTTGTAAAGTGTCTCACAAAGGCCACCTCTTTATGGTACCTGACGGAATGCTTGTGCAGAAACGAGAGCTTCCAGAGCAGCCAGAGTTTCAGATATCCGATGCCGGTTATGTTGACCGACATGGGCCGGCCATCATGCTTGTGCTTTTCGATGTACTCCGGCCACCAGGGAATCATCCTGCAAATAAGGTTGTGGAGTTTTACAGGGACCATCCCGTAAATCTCTTCCACGTTGGGCTGCAGGAGCGCTTCGACCTTGATTATGGTGCCAGGTTTTGGGGAGGAGATCTTCTTTGACTTTATCCTGGCAACTTCAAAGGGGCCCTCCCATTTCATCAGCCTGCCGGCCACGTGCTTGGCGTAGCTTGAGACAAGCCTGAAGCTCCCGTCGCCCTTCTGCCGGTCCAGCTCCAGGATTTCCATGACGCTTTCGGCATACATCCGTGCATGGTCCCAGCCTTCAAAGTCCACCAGCTGCCCCACAGCCTCTGCAAAGATACCTGTCAGGTTTGCCGGCAGCTGAGTCATGCTGTCTATGTACTGCAAGTACATCTCTGCACTTCTCTTTCCCCTTGAGCTCAACAATAGCCGGTAGTTCCTGTCAATGATCTGCCGGACATCCATGCTGGCAAAAGCGTCACCAGGCTGTGACTCACCATTACAGGCTGACAGGACATGGTTGTAGCCTATTTCAAATGCCTTCACATTCTCTTCAAGGGTCTTTTTGGAGAACCTTTCAGCCATGGCCCTGAGGAAGGACTCTTTGCTTATGGGAACGGCCTTTGAGGCGCACAGTGCTCCCAGAAGCATGGTGTTTGCATACACAGGCTTCATCCCGTTGGCAAGGGCCAGCTCGTGGGCGTTTAGCCCGACGTAGGTTCCAGCCAGTTTTTTTATCGTGTTTACCTGGTCGCTTGTGTCAACGAGATCCTTGGTTACAGGCATCTTTTCCACGCTTGTCAGAAACCTGTGCTCGTTAACTATGGCCACCGCGTCTGTCTTTAGCAGGCCCTCGCTGGCAAACCGGACGGCCTCGGCCAGCTCCTGTGCCACCATCACGTCCGCGCTGGCGGTGTAAAACCGCTCAGAAAGGATGAAAGCGGATTCGGGCAGGTCCAGCTCTTGCGGAGAGACAAACGACACAGTGCTGTAGACAGAACCGTTCCTCTGGGCCAATCCAGGGATCATGTACCGGTATTCAAGGTCGGTTCTTGTGGCTATCCTATCGGCCAGGCCCTTCTCTGATGCCACCTTTTCTCTTTCGATAACGACTGCCTTGTACAGGATCTCGGTTATGGTGCCTCCGCCCTGCCCTCCAACCGACGGCACAAGAACTCTGTAAATCTTCCATTTATCCATCCGCATCACTCCGCAGCATCCCAATTATGGATTGGGAGACCCTGAACCGCAGCCGTTCCAGCATGCTGGGATTGTGTATTTCCGTAACCCTGTAGGTAGACGGACAGAGGCCAAAGATGCTGGTTATGCCGCAGACGCCGCATCCTGTGCACGTTTCTTCGGTCTGCTTTATGTAGCCAGTCCTAAGCGGGTTTGGGTTCTTCACCACTGTCACGCTTGGACAACCGGAATATTTTTCGCAGGGGAAGCAGCCGCTACAGATCTTTTCATCAATTTTGTACTTGACCTGCTCTACCCGGACCCCCTTGGTGATGTTGGACTCGATTATTGGAAGCTCCCTTCTTGTTCTTGCAAGGGTGCACTCGCCATCGCATATCACAACTCTTAGACCCCTTTCTTGGGAATAGGCATCCAGCAGGGTTTCAAGGGTGCTGTAAAAGTCAAAGGGGTTGACCTTCTTTATCCAGGTTATGCCGTGAGCCTTGAGGATGGACTCGATGCTGGGCCTTGCCGCGCTTTCCTGCCGGTAGTTCACGTTCATTCCCGAGCCGGACTTGCTTGCAGGGTTGGGCTGGTGGCCGGTCATGGCCGTCCAGTAATTTTCGAATATTACGAAGATGATGTTAACGCCGGTCTCCTTGGTGATGTTGTAGATCACGTTGTCAACGTCGGTTATCCCCCGGTGGAAGAACGTGCCGTCCCCCATTACGGCTATCACGCGGGATTTGTAGAACTGGGAGAGGCCCAGCGCCGAGTCAAGGGACGTTCCCATCCCCGTGCACGAATCGGATGTGCCAAAGGGCGGCAGCTGCGCCATGGTGTAGCAACCGATGTCGCCGGCGTAGATGCTTCTGCCAAACCGCTCGTCAAGCCACTTCAGCGCGGTAAAAATAGGCCTTTCTGGGCAGCCGGTGCAAAATGTGGGCGTCCTTGGCACCACTACTTTTAGGGACTCCCTGGCGGCCTTCTCTCTGTGCTTCATGATTTCTGCAAGTTTTCCACGCGGTGCTGTGTAGTAGGGTTCAATCACCGAGAGAATTCTGGTGAGGGGTTCCATAAGCACGTCCACGTCCAGAGCGCCCGTCACGGGTATGAAACCCCTGCCGGAGCCCTCCTTGCCGTAAAGCTGTATATCGATCCCTGCTCCATGAAATATGCTTCTTATCGCCTCTTCAAGGTAGGCAGGCGCTCCTTCCTCTACCAGAAAGACAGATTCCTTGCCAGTCGCGAACTTGACTAGCTCGTCAGGAACCAGCGGATACACGATATTCAGGTTCAAGATATCGTATTCGCAGCTGCCCGAGATGTCTGCCCGCCCCAGCTGCACCATCGCATCCATAAACGAGTTGAATACGCCGCCGTGCGTGATGAAGCCTACCTTGCTGTTTCTCCCCTTTACGTAGTTGTTGAGGCCGTTAGTAGCTATGTAATCTATGGCCTTGGGTATCCGCTCCAGGTATTTCTCTGTGGCATGCGCCTTTGAGCGATCTCCCAGCGGATATCGACTGGTGTCCGGATCCCAAACCGGCTGTTTGTTTTTGGCGCTTATCTCAGCCTGCCGGATATCTTCTTCGCAGACTATAGATCCGATGCAGTTTCCAGTCATGGTCCTCAAAAGGAACATGACAGGCATGTTGCAGTATTCTGACAGCCTAAATGCATGCCTTGCAAGCCGGTAGACATGCATCGGGCTTCCGATGGGGTCCATCACAGGCATGCAGAACCCCTTTCCGTACATGTAGCTCTTCATCTCCACCGTCGTACTGTCGGTCTCGTAGTCCTCGCCTACAATTATCACGGAGGAACCAACGGTGCCAGAAGAGGTAATGTGGGCCAGTACGTCGGCGGCCACGTTTGTGCCCACCACCTTCCAGTTGACAAAACCCCCTATCTTGTCGTAAACTGACGCAAGGAGTTTTGTCGCGGCAGATGCTTCGTTGGTGGAAGATTCGAAGAATATTCCGAGATCCTTGATGACGGGGCTTGATTCTGAAAGCAGGTCGATGAGGTCGGCCGTGGGAGCACCTGGATATCCGGCCACGTAACTAATGCCGGATTCTAACGCCGCCCGGATTATTGCCAGCGGCGCGCTTGCAACGATCTTATCACCTTTCCTTGCAAGCAGGGCAGCATCGTTTCCCTTTGCGACGGGATCCGACGCCCCTCTGGGAGGCACGTATCTCTGGACTATCACAGTATATATACAAAAATCAGAGTTATTAGTATTGGCCTTTATAAATACTGCAAATTCTGCTGACTGATCATTAGAACTGTATCAGAACAACACAAATAATGCAATTTCTTTCATTTGTGTTGCAAAACACGCGCCACAGCGCGTGGCTTGGACAGAAAATCCGGTTGTAAAAGGTTAATGCATTGATGCACGAAAAATTACCATGACACTGTTCAGGCCGGAACTGCAGACCACCATCACGATGCTTTATCCGACAAATCCTAACTTTACGCAGCTGCTTGAATCGTTTGGCGAATTTCTGGAACAAGAGATAATGCCCACTGCTAAAAAGATTGATGAAGGGATCTTCCCCCGCGAGAACCTGGACCAGCTGTTCAAGCACGGCTTTACCAGCATGGCATTTCCCAAACAGTACGGCGGTCAGGGCCTCCCCTATCCGGTTTACATTGCCGCAGTAGAGATGCTTGGGATGACCTGCGCAAGCACAGGCGTGTCTGCGGCCATACACGGCACGTCGTGCACCGGCATAGCCCTCTATGGCAGCGAGGAGCAGAAGACAAAGTATCTAAAACCGCTTGTGCAGGGCGAAAAGCTGGCAGCATTTGCCCTGACAGAGCCGCACTCGGGTTCTGATGCAGGCGACATACAAACAAGGGCAAAGTTCCAGGACGGCAATTACGTGCTGAACGGCAAAAAGACTTTCATAACCAACGGCGGCGAGGCAGATGTTTACTTTGTGGTTGCCCGAACGGAGAACGGGCCCTGCATATTTCTTGTAGACCGGGACAGCAAGGGCCTGAGGATCGGTGACAATATCGAGAAGCTGGGTATCAGGGGCTCAACTTGGACGGATGTCTTTTTTGAGGACTGTGTAGTGCTTGGCAGGAACCTGCTTGGTGCAGAAGGGCAGGGATTTGAGTACACAAAGCACATGCTGCAGATTGGGAGGATAGCCATAGCTGCGCTTTCGGTAGGTGTTGCTCAGATCGCCTTTGAAAAGGCCCTGTCCTTTAGCAAGGAGAGGGTTGCATTTGGAAAGCCCATATCGCAGTTTCAGATGACAAGGCAAAAGCTTGCAGACATGTCCACGGAGATAAGCGCGGCAAGGCAGCTTGTATTTAGAGCAGCATGGCTGAAGCAGAGTGGCAAGGATTTTTCGCTCCAAGCCTCGCAAGCCAAGCTATTTGCATCAGAGACTGCCATGAAAGTGTCTGACCAGGCCATCCAGATTCATGGCGGCTACGGATACGCGGACAAGTACGACGTGCACAGGCACTGGAGGGATGCCAGGATGATGACCATAGGGGAGGGCACTTCAGAGGTAATGAGATTGGTGATATCCCACAACTTGTTGCAGTAATATCGATTAAATTCGTATAAGCTGTCGTATTTGTCTACTACTTTACGAACTCTACATTTGGCAGCTTTTTGAAGGCGCTATCGCCGGTAAGGTACAGGGCTCCCAAGTGTTCAGACATAGCATAACCTATCGCGTCGGCGTATGAAATATCAATATTGTCAAGTTTTACTCTTAACCTTAATTTCATACCATTTCTGACATCCTGTTCCTCTATAGCTTTCTGGTAATGCCTAAATGCAGAGTAAGCTTTATCGGCTTTTTCTTCATCATGTTCGCGCAATACCAGAAAATACAACTCTGCCAAATTCATTATTGATGTTGATAGATCGGTGTTGGAGAAATATTTGGAGTAATTTGGATTGCCTCTGAGGTACTCTATCATGGCATAAGTGTCGAGAAAATACTTGCGCAGGGAATTATCACTCTCCCCAGCCGGCTCTTGCCTCATCCTTCATTTGCTGCGTTCCTTTACTGAATTTAAGCGAGCCAAACATCTCTTTGAGATTTACCTTCCTCTCGATCTCTATCTCCACTATATCACCTTCCGTAATTCCATGTCTTTTAATCTCGTCAATAGGAATGACTATGCCAAGGGAGTTTCCTATTCTTCTAATCCTGCTCTGTACACGCACGGTGCTACACTATGTAAAATTATACAATTTGTAATACTTAAGTATTAACTAATTAGCATCGTTGCAGCGCGTGTAAATTGCACAATTGCAATGGCACCAAGCGATTGGTAAATGCCATGCTATGAAGGTAAGGAGTGAGATTTACGCTTATTTTTACTAAAGCTTATCAGGAGTCTTAGCTTTTTCATCATATTTCTCAAGAAGCTCGTATAGTTTTGCGTTATCCTTCAGAGTCCCCTCTACGGCCTTCCGGGATCTATCCTTTACAGGCGCGGTTGCTGCATAGGTCATCGTACATCAATATCCACGCCCATAGATAGCCGGTGTTGCTGCACTGAAATCCGATATGTTTTACCGACAAACCCAGGCAAAAAGAAATCGTTGCTTTAGATTGTAAAAGTGCGGGGGGTGGGATTTACGCCTGTTTTTACTAGTAACGCATTTTAATCTGTAA
>CAZKXR010000015.1:0-56228 GCA_964556935.1 uncultured Nitrososphaera sp. | reverse complement strand
ACAATATGCACCGGGTGACAAACCTGCTTGTTCTAGTCATGGTTTCGACCGAGCCGGACATAATATGAAATCTATTATGCGTGTTCAGTGGGCTGTCTAGGAAAATAATCATTTAATTATGTGAGAAAACCGCTGCCTTCAAGCGTCCAATGCAACAAAAGCGTTGCATAATCCGTTGCACAGACGCGAAGATTCAAGCTAGCCCTGAAAATGTACAGACACTAAACTTTTACTTGAAGACTCATCAAGTAATACTAACAATTTTCCCGACTTTATTATTTGTTATTTGGTATATCTATCCCCCTACCACGTCACTGCTTCTAACAATTCTAGGCGCTTCTACGAAGGAAGAGGTAGATGGTTAGTGGCTCAGGCATTTGTACGAAGGAAGAGCCGTCTACGTGTCAAGGGAATAAAGGTCAAGGACAGAGAAAAGATCAAAGAAGCTATTGCAATCAGTGTCCAGAATGGCAATTACACTACTAGAGAAATAGGGACTGACATCGGCAAGGACCACAGCACGGTCTCACGTTATCTATCAGAGATGGAACATGAAGAAAAGTGGGGAATCAAGCGTGATGCCAATGGAAACATCGTAATCTCTCTGCAAAAGCAGCTTGCACAGGAATACAGACAGCTGGAAAGTGAACGATTCAACCAGCTTCCGTCCATTCAAAAGTGGATAACGTTTCTGAAGTCCGGAGGGATTCTGCCAAGAAGAATCCAGTACCTCCTCAATGTGGTACACGGCATGTCTGACCAGCTGATGGTTATGCCAGAGACCATCGTAAGCTACGGTGTGCCTTTAGATTCTGCAAAACGCAAGGAGATAGCTATAGAGTATTGGCGCAATTTCCTTGCATGGTTCAATACTGCATATCCGCAGATGCAAAAGACAAACACCATAAACACCTATCGCAGCTTTCTAGCGGCTCATAACATCAATTTTGCACATGGTGAAGGCCGGCGCTATGGGCTGTCAACGACGCCAGAAAGATTGGGCGAATACAAGGAGATCATGCTGACGCCGGAACAGATAGAGAAGATAAACAGACGACTTGAAAGTGAAGGAGACTGGGAAGCTTGGAGCTTCATGAATATTGACCTGCATACAGGAGCGAGAGCTTTTGCAATGGCGTCTATGAGCTGGGACAGGATTGCTTTCTCACCTTTATTTAGAATCGAACAGTTTGAACCCAAGATAAAGCGCGGAGATTGGTACCTAACAAAGGAGGGAAAGTGGTGGGTCAAGTACCCGACTGAAGAATGCAAGTTCGTAGTCGAAACTGCGCGTGACAGGTTGTCAAAGGAAAGAAGATTCTTGTTCTTTGAAGATGCCAAGAGCGATAAGGCAAATGCACTCCAAGCTTCTTACCTTATGTCAAAGATGGCTGCCAGGTTCAAGAAGATATTTTCAGAGCTTGACAGAAACAGCTGGCTTAATGAAAAGACTAGGATCTATGCTTTGGGCGATGGATTGTACTTTAACGGACATCCTTTGCATCTATTCCGGCACACGATGGCTCAATACTACTTGGCAGCTACAAACTGGTCCTTAGCTTATGTGGCAAGCTTGGGTGGATGGGAGAATACCGAAGTGTTGAACAAGTGTTATGGAGGAATGCCTGAACATTTCAAGGCACAGATTGCAAAGTCTATCCATGTTAGATTTGACGGTCTAAATCTTGGACCTCATTTCTGCAAGTCTACCATGATCAGTTTCTGAACTTGAAGTTCGGTATTTAGCTCATTGTTCTCTTCTTCATTATTGCACAAAGGCAGTATTATAGCTGTTAATGTATCATTATTAGAAATATCTAGGTGTTAATACCTGATAATGGTTATATAAGACATGTTATATCTCAAATTTATGAATACGCGGTTAGTGTTCCTAACTCTACCTGTGCTAGCCCTCGTTGTCTCCATGGTTTCCGCACCGGATCTGGTCATGAGTTCGCTACTACAAATAATATACGCGCAAGTTGACAATGCGCCAACAATCTCAAACGATAGCATTACCAAGTCTTTTTCTTTTCCTATTCTGCTGTTTGAAGATGAAGTAGTTTCTGAAGTTAAACAAACGATAATGTGGAACCTTGATGGTAGCACGGTCATTTCAGATGACAGAGGAAACAGCTTTACCCTGAACTTACCGAAAAATCAGGGCAAAGTCACATTACTTCAGAGTGGCGAGAGCGTGATACAACGCTTTTCGAGCCAAGATCTTCAATATGATATAAACTGGGTACCTATGCAGAATGAAAAAGGCATAGTCGACAAATACAAGTTTGCTATTGTAGGCGACAGCAAAAAGCCATCAGCCATAACCATAGCTGTCACAAGCTCACAGGATATTGAGGCTAAAGGCAACCGTTTTACCGCGCTGAAGAACAACATCTATGATCGTGTCCTCCAATCGAATTCAACAGTTTCCGATTCTCAAATTCTCGAAGGCCAAAAGGAGGGTATTGGTCTCGATTGGTCCGATGCTGTTTCAGCAGGATATGATGCAAGCTTTGATTCAGAATCAAAAATGATAAGGATTAACGTTGACAAGTCATTCAATATTGATCCTACCACAGTGACAACAGTTTCAGCAGCAATTTCTCCCTTCTCGACAGACTATTATGAAGGCGAGAGAAGAGTCGTAGAAATCAACTCTAATATCTTTGCATTTTATTATGATGGCTCAAATATCAGGTATAGATTCTCTACGAACGGAGGTACATCTTGGACAACCGGGGCAAATCAGCCTGCGACTGGTACCATAAATAGTGACAATAACAGGTGGACTATTGCCAATATCTCCTATGCAACGAGTTCCCTAGGGCCGACAACAGATTACATAATACTATTCTATTTCCAACAAAGTGGCACATCAACTGACTTCCGTTCAATGCGCGGAACAGTGAGTGGAACCACTATTACATGGGGATCTGCTACAACATTGTTCAGTGTTGCAAACAACGCTGCTTGTAGCAGCGGAGTCTGTGCCGCGGCTACAGCGGTTGCGGATTCAAATATCGTGAATGGCAGAATCCATGTCGCCTTCCGGTATCTTCCATCTGGTGCATCTTCTTACGCATATAGGATCCTGACCTCAACTAATGGTGGTTCATCCTGGACAACATCTCTTGCAGAGGTTAGTACGGGAGTCGGCACAAGAGTCGAAATGACTTTGACAGAGTTGGCTTCGGGCAATATGCTTCTTGCCTTTGCAAGATACGACTCTGCTAATCTCTTTTACCGGGTTTACACTCACAGTACCTCAAGCTGGGGTGCAGTACAGTCTCAGACTTCTACAGGCATGAGTGCAAACACTATCAAGCAAATCTCGTCTGACAGTGATTACTCTGGAAAGGCTTTTGTTACATTCCTGAACGGTGGAACATCTGGCACATTAAGAGTTGCAAGGTTCACAAATACCGGGACTTTCTCTGCATTTGAAACAGCCGATAACACGCTTTCGCATGCATTGCCGTCCATTACTGTAACTCCCGACGGCACTATCCGAATATACACGCTAAGTGGTAATCGCGTATATGTAACTCAGAAGAGCGATCACAATGGCTCATGGGCAGCTCCAGCGAACCCCTTTGGAACAAGCTTTACTTCACCTAACGGACTTACCAGTGGAATAGGGCAAGCAGGAGCGCTGTGGCATGAGGGATCAGCGACGCCCTATAACCTAAGATATGAGCGAACTAATATCGATGTTGATAACGATGGCATTTACGATCTCTGGGAAACAAGCGGCATAGATGGCAACTTGGATGGAACTAACGATCTTACTTTAGCGGGTGCCAATTCTCAACGCAAGGACATTTATATTGAAATTGACTATATGGAGTTCCATCACCCGACCGCGACCGCAATAACTAATGTGATTAATGCTTTCAATAATGCTCCTGTAACCAATCCTAACGGAGTTAATGGCATTAATCTGCACATCGACATCGATGAGCAGATAACACATCAAAATAACATTACTTGGGAGACTGACTTTAATACAATAAAGAACAGCAACTTTGGTACAGCAACAGAAAGGGCAAATGCAAACACTATTGCTGCAAAGAGAATGGTGTACCACTATAACTTGTGGGCGCACAACTATAACGGCGGCACTTCGTCGGGCGTGGCCGAACTACCTGGAAATGACTTCATTGTATCACTTGGCAGCTTTACTTCTGTTGGCGGTCACAACGTAGGAGACAATGATGAACAGGCAGGGACACTGATCCATGAACTGGGTCATAACCTCAACCTTCAACACGGGGGAACGGACTCAATTAACTGCAAACCCAACTATCTAAGCGTAATGAGTTATGCATTCCAATTTAACGACTATGTTTCTACGCGACCAATAGATTATTCCAGATCACAATTGAATACTCTAAACGAAAACAGTCTTAATGAGGCTACTGGCGTTAGTGCGAGCACTCCTACGGGGTTAACCACTGTTTATGGGCCGACTCCGCGCTTGACAAGAGTAACTGGACAAGCCTTTGACTGGAATCGTGATGGTGATATGACTGATACTGGAGTTGTTGCAGATGTTTCCAATATTGGAATCAGCAGCTGCGGTGCCTCTGTAGGACAGAATCTGATCGGCTATAATGACTGGGCTAACATAAGGCTTGCACCTACTACGAGTGTTTCATTCCGAGCTGACGGCATTGGGGGTAACGTAGAAGTCAATGAGATGACAATAGAACATGTCAGACAGATAAGGCAAGTAAATATCGACAGTATCGCATCCCTCATCGCATCTATGCCCGATGGTGCTTTCAAAAATAGCGAATCCAAGAATATTCTAAACAACATGCTACTGTCAGAAGCAGACGGCGCTATCAAACATGCAAAGACGGATGACGTAAAGAACATGGTAAAGATATTGAAGGACATAAGGTCAAAAGCCGACGGTTCAGTCGGAAATAGCAAAGAGGACGACCTTATAATAGATGCGACCATGCAGATGCAGCTTCTTAAAGAGTTGGATAACGTAATAGCAGCGTACGAAACATAGCAAAAGGTAAGGAATACCAATGGTGTGCCTAAATCTGTACCTGAAATTGTGCATGACCGCAGGTGTATATCTTGTTGTTCTATCGGAAATAGCCCCTGCCCATGCGCAATCGTCGCTCATGAATCTTGCCATTGATTCAGAGCCAACAGCTTTTGCAATAAATGAACAGAAAAACATAGTGTACATAGGACTCTACAATTCGAACCAAGTGATAGTGCTAGACGGAAGTACAAATGAGATAATTGCACGCATAGACGTCCCGGTTCATCCCTATGATCTGGAAGTAAACCAGCTAGCCAACAAAGTATACGTAGCACATCATATGAATGACGGATTCCAAGTTTCCGTCATTGACGGTTCAACAAACAAAGTTATTCGCACAGCACTACAGACTCAAGATGAGGTACATCTTGCAATTGATCAAGAATCCAATCTGTTATTTGCAAAACAGGCTCATTCCTTTAGCAATTCAACAGACACATCAATATTCCTGATAGATGGAACCACTGATAAATTGATAAGAACTGTTACCATTGAAAAATCAACGGGTCCTATCATTTTTGACCAGAATGGAAAACTGCTTTATGTACTAAATTATAACAATACAAATCAAATAGCTATATTCGATTCTGCAATCGAAAGACAGACCATTTTGTCTGCTGGAAATTCGCCGATTGCAATGGTGATTAACCAAGATACTAACACACTTTATGTGCTCAATTCGGGAATCGCCGAGGAACAATATCCTGCAGGTTTTGTGTCAGTTATTGATAGCTCTACGAACCAGCTCGTGGCCAACGTTACCGTAGGCCTTAATCCATCTGCGATCACTCTGAATCCAAGTCTGAACAGAATTTATGTGGCGGAATTCACCGCCCAGAGAATTTCTATAATTGATGGAAATACAGACAGAGTAGAAGAGATCATACAGATCGAAGGCCATCCTGAATCTGTAATTTCTAACCCTGTTACAAATGCTATCTATGTCTCCGGCCAAGATCTCAACAATATGCAAGTATTTTACGATTCGGGGGTAGAGAGCTTTATCGTTGCATCCAAGATAGATGGCAAATCGTATACCATAGCTGGCAATTCCACATCTGTGCAAGTTCAGTCTTTCTCAATAAATCCCAACGAGTCCAATATTTCGTTATCTATAATTGGAAGTGGGGAGTTGGAATTGGAGCTACCGAAAGTAATAATCGACGGAGTATATGCTGTTAAGGTTGGAAGCGTAGAAGTTCCATTCGTTAAAATAGAAAAAACGAATGCAACTATTGTCAGATTCAATGTGCCTGAAGACTCTGAATCGGCGCAAATCGCTGGCTCAAGAGTTATCCCAGAGTTCTCTGTTATTCCATTGATTATTGCGCTATCCATAATGGGTAGTCTTACCATATCTTCCATGTGGAAAAGACACTTTTTCACTCCTGACCACGTCAAACTTTAACACATATTCGAACCGTTCAATACTATCTGTTGTCTGCTATGGATTGGAGGTATTTGCAGATGCAACCTTGATGCGGGCGACCCCCAGAGTTTTATATAGTTCAGTCTGGTACTGCATTTTCTAATGCAGAATAGATTACAACCTTGATAAGAAAGAAAATGTTCGAAAGAATAGAGATGTCATTAACGATTTTCAATGCTGCATATACTATTGCTCCCGGTCTGACTGCAATTCGTTATTCACCAAAATCGAAAGATAATTAAAATACCGTTTTATCCAAGACCTCCGCATGGAAAACAACAATGCTGTTACCCATATCACTACCAAGACATGGGAATCTGAAGTTTTAAAATCTGACTTGCCCGTCTTAGTGGACTTTTGGGCCGAATGGTGCGGACCCTGTCGCATGGTTGGACCTGCGGTCGAGCAGATAGCAAAAGTGATGGCCGGAAAGGTCAAGGTGGCCAAGCTTAACGTGGACGAAAACCAGGAGATTGCCATGAAGTACGGCATTCGGTCAATACCCTCGCTTCTGCTGTTCAATGGTGGCAAGGAAATTAACCGCACAATCGGGGCAGCTCCAAAGGAAGCCTACATCAAGTTCATAGAATCGTCGCTGGCCAGATCCTGATTTTTACGAAAGCATTAATACGGTACTCTGCAATAACAGCAAAGCCAATTGGGAAAGAAGGAACTAACCACTCTTTTTTCATCTGACCCCGACAGGTATTACCGGGTCAACCTATTTGACAGAGTGGGCTTTCAGAGACGAAGGTGCAGCATGTGCGGAAAGCACTTCTGGACACTGACCGACAGGCAGTTATGCCCGGATCATGAAAATTACGGCTTTATCGGAAACCCGCCTACAAACAAGAGGCTGGACTATGTAAACGCGTGGAAGGAAACAAAAGATTTCTTCTCACAGAACGGGCATGAAATAGTCAGGAGGTACCCCGTTGTCTGCCGCTGGAGAGACGATCTATACTTTACTATAGCCTCCATAGTTGATTTTCAGCGGGTTGTGGGCAACCAGGTTGTCTTTGAACTTCCTGCAAACCCGCTGGTAGTGCCGCAGATGTGCCTTCGCTTCAACGATATAGAAAACGTGGGCCTAAGCGGCCGGCACTACACCGGATTTTGCATGATTGGCCAGGCATGCAATGCCGACGCGCCAGGCGGTTATTGGAAGGACCGGTGCATAGAACTGGACTACGGTATGCTCACAAACGGCCTTGGAATCAGGCCAGAAGAGATAACGTTTGTAGAAGACGTCTGGATGGGCGCCGGCGCATTTGGATACTCGCTTGAATATTTTGTGAGGGGTCTTGAACTTGGCAACGCCGTCTTTACAGAGTTTGAAGGAGATGAAAATAACTACCGCGTGATGCCAAACAAGATAATCGACATGGGGGCAGGTCTTGAACGGTTCTCCTGGATCACCATGGGCACTCCTACCAGCTACGACTGCTGCTTTGGACCAGTGGTGGACAGGATGCTTGACATGACTGGAACTGACAGGAACTCTGATATCCTGTCAAAGTATTTCGGTGCCATCTCCTCAAAACTGGAAACAACCAATGGAAACGTCAAGGAGCTCAAGATGCTCATTGCCCGGGAACTGGGGATGCCCCACGATCAGCTGGCAAAGATGGTTGCCCCGCACGAGGCAGTGTACACCATAGCTGACCATGTCCGGACCCTGTTGTTTGCAATCTCGGACGGCGCACTCCCATCCAACGTGGGGGGAGGCTACAACCTCCGTGTAATACTACGACGCGCATTATCCATAATCGAAAGGCTAGGCTGGAAGATCAAACTCGAGGATATCGCAGATATGCACATTGATTATCTAAGAGCCATGTACCCCGAGCTGGAAGACCGGCGTCAGGACGTCAGAACAATCCTGCAGCTGGAGTCAAGCCGCTACGTCGGTTCGCGGGAGCGGATGAACACCATCTCTGCTTCGCTAAAGGCCAAGCAGGCAGGCAGCCTGTCAGTTACAGACCTTATCCGGCTTTACGAATCCGACGGAATCACGCCGGACTTTCTTGTCGAGCAGGGCGTCATTGCCAGCGTGCCGGCGACCTTCTACACCAAACTTGCGGAGCTGCATACAAACCAGGCTGCAGCTGGCCCGGCCAGCAAGCCAATACGCGGACTTGAGGGACTGCCAGCAACAAGGCTTCTGTTCTATGAAGACGAATCCATCCGGGAGTTTGAAGCCAGGGTCCTTCGAGTTGTTGACGGCAAGCACGTCGTGCTTGATCAGACTGCGTTCTACCCGCGGGGTGGCGGCCAAGAGCCGGACACCGGCGAATTATCCGGCGTCAAGGTAGCCGAGGTTACTAAGCAGGCTGACATTGTTGTCCACAGGATAGAGGGCGGCAGCATAGTCGACGGCCAGGTAGTCAAAGGCGTCGTCAACAGCAGGAGGCGCGACCTTGTCACCAAGCACCACACGGCAACACATGTTCTGAATTCATCGGCTAGGAACAACCTTGGCTCATGGGTGTGGCAGAACTCTGCCTTCAAAGAGGAGAGCTATGGGAGGCTGGACATAACCCATCACTCTTCGCTGTCAAAAGAGGAGGTGCAGAGGATAGAGCAGACCGCCAACAACGTCATCCGGCGGAACCTGCCGGTAACGATAAACTTCTTTGACCGCGGCGATGCCGAACAAAAGTACAGCTTCCGCATCTACCAGGGAGGCGTGGTTCCAACAAGCAACGTCCGCATAGTCAACATCGAAGGCTGGGACATCGAAGCCTGCGGCGGAACGCATGTGCGAAGGACCGGGGAAATAGGACTAGTCAAGATAGTCAAGTCGGAAAGGATCCAGGACGGCGTTGTCCGGCTAGAATTCGTCGCCGGCGAGGCAGCCATCAATTATATGCAGAATCAGGAAAACCAGCTTGCAACCATTGCACAGGCTCTTGGATCAAGCAAGGAAAAGGTCCTAGAATCATTCTCCCGAGCCATGGACGATGCTGAGGCAGCCAAGAAAAAAGTCAGAACCATGCTTCGAGTAGTGGGGCCCACCATAGCCAAGAGCGTCTCGGCCCAGGCCAAGCAGCTGCAGCCAGATGTCAAGCTGTACAGCATGTACGACGAAGATGTGGACGAGGACTACCACATCGCCATTGGCGAGAAGGCTATCGAGTTAGATCCGTCGCTGGTTTACATTGCTCTGGTGGCTAGGGGGCAGGGAATGCGCGTAATAGTCTTTGCAGGACAAACGGCCCGCAAAAAAGTCAAGGCCGGCTTGATTGCCAAGCAAATCTCCGGCATACTGGGCGGATCCGGGGGCGGCGATGATCGTTTTGGCCAAGGCGGCGGACGGTCAAAGGACAAAATAAAAGAAGCGCTTGCTTCTGCAGAAGAAACCTTGAGAGCAGGACAATAACATGAGTTTTGACTGGCGTTCAATAGAAGAAAAATGGATCAAAAGGTGGGAAGAACAAAAACTCTTTCAGGCCGATCCTGACCAGGCAAGAAAAAAATACTTTGTAACGGTTGCCTACCCCTATCCAAACTCGCCCCAGCACATTGGCCATGGCAGGACCTACACGCTTGCTGATGTTCATGCCCGTTACATGCGCATGAAGGGCTACAACGTACTGTTTCCTATGGGCTTTCACTATACCGGAACACCGATCCTTGGCATGTCACGCAGGGTCTCTGCCGGCGACCCGGATCTTCTTGATACGTTTCGAAAGATCTACAAGCTGACCGATGACGTGATAGCCACGTTCGTAGAGCCAGTCAGGATAGCCAGCTACTTCCACAACGAGATCAAGCAGGGCATGAAGGAGATGGGCTACTCCATGGACTGGCGACGGGAGTTTACCACCATAGACAAGATCTATTCCAAGTTCATCTCTTGGCAGTTCCGGACCCTGAGGAAGAAGGGATTGATAGTTCAAGGATCGCACCCTGTCGGCTGGTGTCCGCGTGACCAGAACCCTGTAAGCCAGCATGATACCATGGGCGATGTCGAGCCTGATTTCACTGAATACACGCTGATAAAATTCCGCCACAACGACGTGGTCATACCGGCCGCAACATTGAGGCCAGAAACTCTTTTTGGAGTAACCAACATGTGGGTTAACCCGGCCGCCGAGTACGTCGAGGCAGTAGTGGATGGCGAGCACTGGATGGTCTCAAGAGAAGCGGCAAGAAAACTAGAGTTCTTGAACCACACAATCACTGTCGTCAAGACTTTCAAAGGAAGCGACATGGTGGGATGGCAGTTGACCAGTCCGCTGGACAATGCCGCGATTCCAGTGTATCCTGCATCGTTTGTTGAACCGGCAAGCGGCACTGGCGTAGTGATGTCAGTTCCTGCCCACGCGCCGTTTGATTATCGGGCCCTTGAAGACTTGAAAAACGACAAGCAGACGCAGGCAAAATTCGGGATAGTCGTCACAGCCGAACCAGTCATAATAATCGAATCTGAAGGATACACCGGCATCCCTGCCGCAGAAGCCATCAAGAAAACTGTCGCAAACGGTAATGATCTGCTGGAAAAAGCAACCAACGAGCTTTACTCCCATGAATTCTACAAGGGGAAAATGATGGCAAACACCGGCAAGTACGCTGGCATGCCAGTGGCCGTTGCCAAAAATGAAGTAAAGAAGCAACTAACAGACGCAGGCCAGACATCCGTGATGTACGAACTGGTCAATAAGCCTGTAAGATGCCGGTGCGGCTCCGAATGCGTCGTCAAATTGCTAAGCGACCAGTGGTTTTTGAACTACAGCGACAAGAACTGGAAAGACCTGGCCCATGAATGCATACAAAAGATGGATATCGTTCCGCAGGATATCCGACAAGAGTTCGATTACGTCATCGACTGGCTTCGGGAGCGGGCCTGCGCGCGCAAATCCGGACTTGGAACAAAACTCCCCTGGGATCAGGAATGGATAATCGAAAGCCTTTCTGACTCCGTCATTTACATGGCGTACTACACCATTGCCAAGTACGTCAACAGCAAGGCTATTCCAGAAAACGAAAACATCACCGACTCGTTCTTTGATTACGTCCTTCTTGGCATCGGAAACGCTTTACAGATATCGCAAGAATGCGGCATCCCTGCAGAGACGGTGGAGCAGATCCGAAACGAATTTCGGTATTTTTATCCCGTGGATGCAAGGCATTCCGGCCGGGACCTGGTTCCAAACCACCTGTCTTTTTTCATTTTCAACCACGTTGCGATATTTGGCCGCGAAAACTGGCCGGCCCAGATAGTGGTCAACGGCTCGGTGCTGATGGAAGGCAAAAAGATGTCCAAATCCTTGGGCAACATCATACCGCTGCGTGCCGCAATACTTGAGCATGGTGCCGATACCATCCGGTTGGCCATGATGGTGTCAGCTGAAATACTTCAGGACGCAGACTTTTCGTTTGACACTGCCCGGGGGGTCCGGTCCAAACTGCTGGAAATCTTTGAAATGGCAGAAAAATGCAAATCTGCTGCGCCCAAAACTCCAGAGCAACCAGAAGACAAGTGGCTGGCAAGCCGGCTGCAGCGCACGGCCGCGCTGACCACCGAGTCCATGGACAGGCTGCGCGTAAGGGAAGCCGTACACCACATCCTGTATTCCCTTGAACAGGATCTGCAGTGGTACCTGAAACGGGTTGGTGCAAAAGGTCGCCGGACCTCGGAGGTCGTGACGGCAATGCTGGCTGAATACATAAAGATGCAGATAAGGATGCTTGCACCCTTTGCCCCCTTTACCGCGGAGGAAGTCTGGGAAAGGATGGGTGGCAGCAAGACCATACTTGAAGCAGGCTGGCCGCAGGTCGAAGAAAGCAAGATAGATGTCAACGCCGAGGAATCGGAGTTCTTGGTTTCAAGCATACTGGCCGATCTTCAAAACATAATCAAGGTAACAAAGCTGGCGCCAAAGAAGATAGTCATCTACACCTCTGCAGGATGGAAAGCTCATGTCTATGGCGCTGTCCTGTCTGAGATCATGAACGGAAAGACAAACTTTGGCGAGATCATGAAGTTGTTGATAGCAAATCCGCGGACAGTCAAGGTCAAGACCGATCCAAACCTGGTCAAGAAGATGATGGACGATATTCTGTCAACGCCGGTAGAAGCCCGAAGCCGGCGACTGAAACTTGCAGCATTCGATGAGATGTCGGCAATAAGAGATGCTGCAGGCCTGATATCTCAGGAAGCCAACAAGGCCGAATTAATCGTACACTCTGAAGAGGATCAGGAAAAATACGACCCCAAGGCAAAGGCCAGAATGGCAAGACCGTTCAAACCGGCAATTTACATGGAATAAGTCATCCTTGCAGACGCCTCTTTGCCATTATGGATGAAGCCATGTACAGGACAAATCCGCCGGCAACCATTGCCAGACCATACAGGGCAACCGCGCCCCTGTCGTAGTACGAGCCAATACCGACTGCAAACGCTCCGATTATCAGAAGGCCTATCCCTGCCCGTGCAGCTCCGGGGATCCTCATTTTAGGTTTGGACAACACGATTAGTCTGTAAAGCCGTTAGATATTTCATGTGGTTGGCGTGCCTCGGTAGCCAATGTTTTTATTGGTTCTTTCTTAAAAGATCAGAGATGAAAGTCGCGGTTGTTGGCATCGGAGTGGCAGGGGCCTATCTGATGAACCGGCTAAGCGACATGCATGACGTAAATGTAGTTGGATTTGAGCGCATGCAGCAGGATCAGCATGACGCCGTATGTGCTTGGGCCACCTGCGAAAATGTAATGTCCGGTCTTGCCAAGAACTGCGGGCTGAACTTTCAGGATTATGTGCTGCACGACGGCAAGCACATGCGCGTTGACCTTGGAAACGACTACGTTGACCTAAAGCTGAAGGGGATGGTAAGCTACGACAAGCTGAAGCTGATTCAGGACATGATCAAGGGAACCGAGATAAGGTTCGGCAGAGCCCCGAGAAAGGAGGAGCTGGAGCCTGACTTTGATCTGATAGTCGATTCGACAGGGCTTCACCGGAACTATCTGCCGCGTCTGCAAAATGAATTGTGGATTCCCTGTGTTCAGTACAAGGTCCGATACAAATCCGGCAAGGAGCCGTTTGATGATTTTTACCTCAAGGCCTTCCCGTCCATGACAGGGTATTTCTGGTACTTTCCGCTGGGCAATGGCTACGCCCACATAGGTGCCGGCGACTTTGCAAAGGGGCACAACCAGTTTGTAGATGAATTTCTGCACAGGCATGAATGCGAAGTGATAAAGAAAGTAGGCCGGCCGGTGAGAATCAGCCCGCCTGCAAATTGCGAGCCGTTTACTGATGGCCGCAAGTCTGTCGGTGTGGGGGAGTCCATCGGCACGGTTTTTGCGCTTTTAGGGGAAGGCATAATCCCGTCGACATGGTGCGCAGACCTTTTCGTACAAAACATGCACGATCTTGGGACGTACAGAAATGCGGTGATAAAAAAATTCGAGATCTACTCAACAGTATTCAAATTCGTCCAGATGAAGATAGCCGGCAAGTTCAGCATGATCAAGCATGCCGGAGACATGCTCAAGATATACAACCACATGAAAAGTGAAGAGGATCGTTACGGCATGGCTATCAAGTGGACCGACATGCTCAAGGTTTCCAAAATCTAAAGCTTTAAAAATCGAGCTGGGACAGTGAAGTTGATGAGTGCCAGCGACAAATCTGCGCAGCAAAACGCTGCCATGGAACAGAGGATCACAGAGATGGCCCAGCAATCAAGGATCCTCGAGTCGTACATGAACGATATCATGACGCGACAAGTGACAATTTCACGATTATTGGAAGAGGCCCGCCTTGCTTCCACCACTATACAGGGAATAACATCCGAGTCCGATTCAGAGGCCTTGATGCCGGTGGGAATCGGCGTTTATGTCAAGACCGTCGTCCCGCCTGTAAAGAAGATACTTGTTAACCTTGGTTCCGGCGTGTCGGTGGAGAAGAGCAGGGAAGACGCCTTAAACTACATCGAAGCGCGTATCAAAGAGTACGAAGTGGCGTTGCGACAGTTTGAGGCCCAGCGGCAAGAAGTTGCCATGCGGATGGAAGAATTGCAGGAACAGATCAACCACATGCTCATGTCTGTAAGAAAGGGCTGACGTGCAGTAGAACATGTTTGACAAGCTCAAGAAGGCTTTTTCTGGCGCGGCAAAGAGTCTTGGGCAGAAAGAGATCTCGGAAAAGGATCTTGACAACACGCTGCTTGATCTGCAGATCGCGCTTTTGGAAAGCGATGTTGCGCAGGAAGTTGTGGACAGCCTTTCTGCCAAGCTAAAAAAAGATCTTCTTGGGCTCAAACTAGAAAAGGGGCAGGACGCCGGCCAAATAATCGAGTCCAATCTCCAAGAAGCCGTCGCCAGCATATTTGCCAGGGCCGGCAAGATAGATCTTGTAGAAAAGATAAACGCAAAAAAGGCCGCCAAGGCTGGACCGTTTGTCATAGTCTTTCTTGGCATCAACGGCACAGGCAAGACCACCACCGTGGCAAAGGTTGCCAACCTGCTACGGAAAAGCGGGATAACTGTGGTAGTTGCAGCAGGAGACACGCACAGGGCCGGCGCCATTGAACAGCTGAGCCAGCATGCCGAGCGGCTTTCGCTTAAAGTAATCGCGCAAAGATACGGGGCTGACCCATCGGCAGTCGGACGTGACGCGGTGGATTATGCAAAAAAGCACTACGTTGACGCGGTCCTGATAGACACGGCTGGAAGGATGCAGACATCAAAGAATCTCATGGATGAAATGGCCAAGATAGTTCGCGTTGTCAAGCCAGATGTCAAGCTCTTCGTTGGTGATTCGCTGGCTGGAAACGACACGATAAATCAGGCGCGGGAGTTTTTCCAGTACACCAACTTTGATGCGGCCATACTTACAAAGATAGATGCCGACGCAAAGGGCGGGGCTGCAATTTCCATTGCTCACATCGCCTCAAGGCCCATAGCGTACGTGGGCGTGGGACAGGGCTATGACGACATGATACCTTTTGATCCTGACAAGTTTATCCAATCATTGTTTGGAACCACTACCGTCAGCGTGGAAAACCTGATCTCTGCGTCCGTCCCATCTTCTGAAGCTTTGGAGCCTGCGATAAAAACAGAGAAGAAAATTGAAGAAATGCCCGCACCCGCGCCAGTGGCAGCATCTACAAGCCCCATCGGCGCACCTGTCTTTAGATCGTATGTTGAGGAAGAGAAAGCCAAACCCACGTCTGCTCAGCCCATGACTTCTGCATCATACGAACAACCAGAAAAAGACAAAGAGTATTCTCCGCCACCGCAGCCGGTACAGCAACCAAAGCCGCCGGCCCCGCCACCACAGCCTGTTCTCCAAGAAGAACCCAAAGAAGAAAAGAAGGGCCGCTTTGGACTTTTCGGACGAAAGAAGGATGACAAGAAGGAAGAAGAGGAAAAACGGAAAGAAGAAGAGCGCCGCAGAAAGGAAGAGGAAGAAAAGCAGAGAGCCGAAGCAAAGAAGAAGGAAAAAGAAGAAAAGAAAAAGCGCAAAGATGATAAGGAAAAGAAAGAAGACGTGGTATATCTTACAGATGAAGACATCGAAGACCTCCTTAAGTAAGAAAGATCTTCTCAGCCTGGGGGATCTTTCTTCAGACGAAATTAACCTTGTTCTAGGTCTTGCCAGCAAGCTTAAAAAACAGCAAGAGAGTGGCAAGGCCCGCCCTCTCTTACATGGCAAGACGCTTGGCATGATCTTTCAGAAACCATCCACCAGAACCAGGGTCAGCTTTGAGGCCGGAATGTACCAGCTTGGAGGTACTGCCGTGTACCTGAGCGCTAACGATATCCAGCTTGCACGGGGAGAAACGATAGAGGACACAGCCAGGACCCTTTCGCTTTACCTTGACTGTGTGATGGCCAGAGTATACGATCATACAGACGTTCAAAAGCTTGCAACGTTTGCCTCAGTACCGGTGATAAACGGGTTGTCAGACGCTTTCCATCCCTGCCAGATCCTTGCTGACCTGCTTACCATTCAGGAGCAAAAAAAGAAACTGAAGGGTCTTAGGCTGGCCTGGATCGGTGATGGCGACAATGTCTGCAACGACCTCATGCTTGGCTGCGCCAAGACTGGAATAAGCATGACAGCTGCCTGTCCAAAGGGATACGAGCCCCCGGATGAAGTTTCAAGTCTGGCAAGGGCAGAGGGCAAAAAGACCGGCTCAGAGATAGTCGTAACAGAAGATCCTGCCCGTGCAGCAAAAGATGCCGATGTCGTGGTCACGGACACCTTTATCTCCATAGGCAAGGAAGGCGAACGAGCGTCCCGCGAGGCCGTGTTCCTGCCAAAGTACCAGGTCAATTCAGAAATCATGGGGCTGGCCAAGAAGGATGCAATCTTTATGCACTGCCTTCCGGCAAAGCGCGGGCAAGAGGTTACCGCCGACGTAATAGACGGCAAGCGGTCCGTAGTCTGGCAGGAAGCGGAGAACCGGCTTCATGTGCAAAAGGCAGTGCTGTGCCTCTTGATGAAAACAGTCTAGTTGCGTCTGTGCCTTATGTACCAAAACACTGCTGCGGCAATAAGGCAGGCAACCACAGCTGCCCCTAGGATGTTAAAAGTCGAAGACAGCTGCTCTGCTACTTGGCTCCATGCCTCTCCAAAATAGAATCCAACAAGGGTCAGGGCTGTGGACCATGCCATGGAACCAGCAAATGTAAACAGTATGAACTTGGGCAGGTTCATGCTGCCAAGGCCCGCCGGGATGGATATTATCTCCCGAACACCGGGGACCATCCTTGCGCTAAAGACTGCTAGCGGGCCGTGCTTGGCAAACCAGTTCTCCGCCCGCTGCAGGTCTTTCTCACTGACTCTGACGTACTTGCTGTAACGCAGAATGGCAGATCTTCCCACTTTCATGGCAATAAAGTAGATAAGAACCGCGCCAGCCGTCGAACCCAGAGCACCTGCGGCAGCCATGCCTATCGCATTTTCAATTCCAAGACCGTTGTGGTAAACGGTAAAGCCGACAAGCGGGAACACGACTTCGCTTGGGATTGGAGGGAACATTACTTCAAGAAACGCTGCAGCGAAAACTGCCGGATAGCCGAACTGTGAAATCAACAGGGTTAATCTGTCAACAATCTCACTTAGCAGTCCAGAGGTTGCCAAGACCACTACGAATGCCGACATTGCCGCCTGCAATACGATGTTGTGAAAGGTCATGACATATATAGAATTACAAAATTTTTGACAAGGCCCTGTTTCATACTATGCAAAACTCTTTTCTCTTTGATTGCCGTTATGAACACAATGAAGCATTCATACGGTGTTGCCGTTTTAGTAACGACAGTCATAGCTACATCTTTTTTGGGCGTCAATAACATCACTCAGACGTTTGCTCAACAGGGCGGCCAGAACAGATACTCAACAGCCGGTGTTTTTGCGTCGGATTCAGATTTTAAGGCTATTGGCACGATTGCCAATGTTCAGTATGAGGACGGAAGCCCTTCTTGGGTGCTCTCAGGTTTATGGAAGCTAGGTGTTCATTTGCCATCCAGTGAAGATTCCAGTTCAACAGCCAAGACAAACTTTGTGGCATCGTTTATGATGGTAAGAACAGACGGCACGGCCATGCACAGTCACAGGATATATGACTTTGAGATGTTGAACTGGTCAATAGACGGCGAGACAAAGACGTTTAGCGGAACAGGCACGGTCACACTCCGGGACGGGCCGAAAACCGACGTTCCAATGAGCATAACCATCAAGAACAATGGAATCATGATGATCGATATCGATTCCAGCGTGGTGGATCATTTCGGCTCTGATCCGATTTACGGTCCAGTGATGAGGGTGTTTGACAACACTGCTGGAAAAGTGATGCAGGGTTCAACCGGCATGGAGCCTGACGGGCTTGCAAGAAACTCGGTCAGCTATCACCCTAGTGCAACCGGATATCTGGTCTATCCTGAAAACGCCTCCGGCCAACTTCCGGCAGTCGTCATGATCCATGAATGGTGGGGTCTCAACCAGAACATCAAAAATATGGCAGAGGTGCTAGCAAAGGAAGGCTACGTGGTTCTGGCAGTTGACCTGTACGGCGGGCAGGTTGCCACGGAATCCGGGCAGGCCAGCAGTCTGGCAGCCTCGGTCAGAAACAACCCCGGACCTGCCATCGATAACCTCCGGGCTGCGGTGAAATACCTGTCCTCGCTTGACAACGTGGACAGTTCTAGGATCGCCTCCCTTGGCTGGTGCTTTGGTGGCGGCTGGTCACTGCAACTTGCACTCAATGCAGAAAACCCGATGGCTGCAACCGTCATCTACTACGGCAGCCTGGTTACTGACGAGGACGAGCTTTCAAAGATAGGCTGGCCCGTGCTTGGAATTTTCGGCTCCACAGACCAGTCGATACCGGTAGAAACTGTAAGACAGTTTGAATCGGCTCTAAACGCCAACAGCATCACAAACGAGATCTACATCTACGAGGGGGTGGGGCACGCTTTTGCAAATCCATCAGGTGACAACTACGCGCCGGAAGAGACCAAAGATGCATGGCAAAAGACACTGGCCTTCCTAGACAAGCATCTGGGCCAGTAAACAACCCATTTTTAACCTTTCATGAAACCTAGAATGAAAGCTGCAGCAAATGTGCCAGTAAATGGTATACCAAAATTAAGCAGAGCAGACACAAGCTGGTCCCCTGCACCTGCCGCCTGACCTGTCGAGTTTCCAAGTCCCGTGGCGGCCTCCGATGCCTGTGACGCAAGCTTGTCCCAGTTGATAGAGACTATTCCTTGATAGTTCAGGTAAGCCAAGGCAGCAAAAAAGAGACCCACCAAGACGAGCGTTATCTTGAGTACCTTCTTTATGGCATATCCGATCAGAAAACCGGCTATCCCGCCAAATCCAACTGATGAAGCGATAAAGCCAGCATCAAGAGCCATGAATCAATTGTTTTTGGCAGTACGATCACTTATAGATTGTCGTGCTTTTTTAGCCCATATGCCCTTGGCATGGCAGAAATGTTATAACTTGTCGCGCTCTCTGTCTACAAGTGCGCCGCACTTCGTTCATCAACCTGCCGCTTCACACAGGCCACCCGCCAGCATATCTTGTGCGGCGAATGATCAAGCTTTCACATGCCATGTGTAAGGTCTTGGTTGATGAACACGGCCAGCAGGAATTCCTCCGGAGGCTTTCGGATCCCATCTGGTTTCAGGCCTTTGGCTGCGTCCTTGGTTTTGACTGGCATTCATCCGGCGTCACTACCGTTGTCACAGGAATCCTAAAACAATCCCTGAGCCCGGACGTGCATGGAATCTGCATTGCAGGCGGAAAGGGGAAAAAATCCACCTCCGCGGTAAGAGATATTCCTGCGCTGGCAGACAATTTCTCTCTGTCGACTGAAAAGACTGATTCTTTGCTTAAGGCAAGTCGAATGTCCGCAAAAGTGGACAGCACCGCCGTGCAAGATGGGTACTCGCTTTATCATCACGCTATCCTGTTTGATGAACGCGGCAACTGGGCCGTGGTGCAGCAGGGGATGAACCCAGAAAACAGGATGGCCCGCAGGTACCACTGGATCTCAGACAGCCTGCAGAGCTTTGTCCTTGAACCGCATGCAGGCATTATATGCGAAGCAAGAACGGAAAACACGCTTGACATGACTGCAACAAGTTCGCAAGAAAACCAGAAGGTCTGCCTTGACCTCGTCAAGGGGGACACCAACAACCTGAAATCATCTGTTTACCGGCTGACTGCAGGAAGCACGCTTGACCGGTGGTTTGGAGAACCTGCTTTGCCAAGCATAACCGGTTACGAGATGCCGCGACGACTGGACTGGGATCTTTTCAAGAGGATATACGATGTCCAGCCAGGAAACTATGAAGAGCTCCTCTCAATTCCAGGTGTGGGAGCTGCAACCGTCAGGGCGCTGGCGCTGATTGCCCATCTCATATACGGGACAAAGGCATCTTGGAACGACCCGGTGAAGTACAGCTTTGCTCATGGGGGAAAGGACGGTGTCCCATACCCTGTTGCAAGAAAAGTGTATGACGAGTCCATCAAGTACCTTGCCGGTGCAATAGAAGGCGCCGAGCTGGAAAGAGAGGAACGGGTGTCGTCTCTTAGAAAGCTGGCAAAATTCTCAGAAAACATGTTTCCCCCTATCATGGGTTGAGGAAATTACAAATACGGGCGATTGGAAATTTTTTCATGGCTAAAGTACTGGTTGGCAAAGCATCAGAGATAGGAGAAGGCAAGATGACTCACGTCACTGCCGGGGGAAAGGAGATACTTGTCGCAAACGTCGGCGGATCTTTTTACGCTACAGGAAATATCTGTAACCATTCTGGAGCCGAGCTCCATGAAGGCGAACTGAATGGAAAGGAGTTGACCTGCCCCTGGCATGGCGCCAAGTGGGATGTGACTACTGGAAACCTTAACTGGTTCCCACAAAAACTCAAGCCGCTGGCGTCGTACAAGGTTACAGTGGAGAATGGAACCGTTTACGTCGATGTCTGATCACTTGGCCTCGCCGCTGACCGCCGGAGGCTCCTGCGGCTCATTTTTGTAAGACATCTTGAGCCATATGGGCGTGATTATGGTAGTTGCGGCAACCATTATGATGACTGCTGTATAGGTGTTGGCAGAAAGCACTCCGGCTGACGCACCCACCCCCGCTACAATGAGGCCGACCTCTCCTCTTGAAACCATGCCTATACCGACCTTGATAGACTTCTTTTTATTCTTCAGAAATATCATGGCCGGCGCGCTGCAGCCGGCGAATTTTGTGCCAACTGCCACCGCTATTATTATTCCAGCCAAGATCAGCACGTCAAGGTTTACTCCTCGAAGATCCACATGGGCGCCAATTATTGCAAAGAACAGGGGAGCAAATATTATCTCCAGCTTGCCAACGTACTCTTCAATCTGCTTTATGGCACGCGTGCTTGCAACGGCCATTCCTACCGCAAAAGCCCCTACGATTGGAGACAGGCCCACAAACGCAGCTATTCCGGCAGCAGCAAAAAATGTTGCAGTGGCGATGCCTTCCAGGCCGCCCTTGGAACGCAATTTCTCAACGTGCAAGATGCGCGGTACCAGCAACACCGCACCAATAAGGAGGGCTGCAAAGATCCCAAGTATCTTCAAGACAAGGAAAATTATTTCAGTAATGTCCGGTGCCAGGTTGCCTGTTTGAACCATTGTAGTCACAACAGAAAGGGCCGCTATGGCCAGTATGTCATCTACTATTGCGGCGCCAAGGATGAGCCGGGCCTCCTTGGAATGCATCCTTCCCAGTTCGGTCATTACCTGGATGGTTATGGCAACGCTCGTGGCAGTTAACGCCGTGGCAATAAGAACGGACTCAAGTCCTTCAAGACCGTACGCAATGAATGCATAGTACCCAACAAAGAAAGGCACGATCACTCCTAGGGATGCAACCGTGAACGACGACGCTCCGCCTCGCAGGAACTCCCTTGGTGTGATGTGCAGCCCTGCTATGAACAGGATCACCACTGCAGAAATCTCGCCTATCTGGCTGACCGTTTCATTAAGTTCAACTAGGGGCTGGCCGTCAAACATCAAAAGGCCTCCTATGGCAAAGGGGCCAACTATAATTCCGGCGATAAGCTCGCCTAGCACCACGGGCAAACGGATCCTGTGGAAAAGCTCTGCCATGAGTTTGGCTGCAAACAACAGCACGCCAATAGAAATGGCCAAATGCAAAAACGCTGATTCTGCAGCCAAAACAGAATGTCCAGTGCTCTCCTGTTATTTATCAATTGACATTTTTTTAATGATCTACCTATGGCGACTTGATTTTTATTAGCGAACTGAAATTCTTTAGGCAGTTGAACATCAACGAATTCCTCTCAACACTGCCACAAAACGTGGTCAAGGGCGATGATGTCAGTCTTTCAGACAATGTTGTTAGGAAGATGTTCAAGCTGGCCAGCCTTCGCAAAAGCGATTCATTTTACCATCTTGGATGCGGCCGGGGAAATGCCGTGGCAATAGCCGCAAAAGAGTTTGGGGTAAAAAGGTCGGTTGGTGTAGAAATAGACAAGGAACTCGCAGAAAAGGCCAGAGCGGAAATTGCGGGAATAAAAAACGCGGAAATAATAGCCGACGATATAAGAAATGTCGATATCTCCAAGGCAACGGTCGTCCTGTTCTGGTTTGCCGATCCAGAAATAGTGGAGACGATGACCAAAAAGTTCAGAAAATACCTGAAAGACGGTGCGCGTGTTATAACCATATGGTCTCCTCCTGGGATGATGCTTCCACAAAAGATTGAATTTCCTTTCTTTGTCTGCAAAAAACCATTCAAGTATGCAACATCCATAAGACAGCAGATAAAGGCGATATACGGAAACCGCTGCATAGACTTTACCGCAGCCTGGCTGCTTGCAGAAAGATACATCGACGAGATGGAAGTGGTACCTGCTGAGTACCGGCGTTTTGTCAATATGCTGCAGAGCATGGTGCTGTGGATAAACGCCTGGAACATGGGTGTGGCCTGCGAAGACGAAGTGCCGCCGCCTGTGCAGGCTTATATCGGCATATTGAGGGAATTCTTTAACATAAACCTCTCAGACATGTTTACAAGGGAACCAAAGAATGCTGCTGGACCTGAAAAGATGGGATGCTGCTAAGGTTATTACTTACGCCGTGTTAAAATGATACGTGAGGCTTCCCTACCCAGAGTTTGATCCGGACAGGATAGTCTTACAGGTGGCATGCGTAGATTACAGATCGGCAAGCCAGATTGTCTCGTCCATGCTCAGCAACATCGTCCGGGCGGTGGGTGGAAGCCAGTCTGATTTTGCTTCTGGCCCTCCAGAACCGAAATTTGGATGGGAGTTTTACCGGCTTTCCATAAACAAGACAATCGTACGTCGACTTGCATCACTGCCTGACACCAACATCATGAAGATGAAGGGCGAAACACTGGACCAGAAATTTTCAGTCTGGTTCAACCGCCAGCTCAAGGTTAGAACAGACAAAGTCCAGGTGCGGCTTTTGTCGGAACTGAGATCTTCGCAGTTTGGATTATTTTAATACCTACTTGTGTGCAGCTGGGAATTGATGGATGATAGGGTGAAAAAAGCAGTGCTGGACAAGATCGATGAAACACTGGCCAGTGCTGATGAAATTAGAGAGATCCGAAAAAGGCTGGCAAGCGTCGTCAGCAATGACATTGAATTTGTCTTTGGCATAGCAATAGGTCGGATCTACAATTCCTTCTATTACCAAACCAGGAGGATGCTGAAACGTAATCCTACAGAGCAAGAGTTCAAGGAATTCCTAGAAATCCTGGATAAGCATGCCAAAGATATACGGCAAGTGTTTCTTCAATAGCTGCGCCCATCTCCATGCTGCAAGCCAAACAGGCGGGATTGTGTCTGAAAACAGAAAGGCGGAGCACAAATATACGGTAAATCTTTTTAAGCTACTGTTTTTCAGTCAAAGGAAGCTTGGCACTAGAGCTGTCCGACGATATGGTGCTCCTGAACCCTGACGAAATCAACAAGTTTATCTCCAACCTAAAGTCAAGGTACGAGTCCGGTCAGAATCAGAACAAAAAATGATTAATTCAGACAATTGACGCAGAGGCCACGGGAAATACATCTAACATGATTTTCTCAGTCAAATGTTAAGTATATGGTAATGGAAAATTGGTGAAATTTTTCGCCATTTGTATATATACCAGCAATAATAGATCGCCTACATGTTGAAACTGCTGGAAACGGAAATAAAGACTGGCAACGTCTACAGAAATCTGTCTACAGCATCAATTGTTGAAATTATACTTGAAAGAAAAGAAGGCCTGCTATCCTCTACCGGTGCCCTGTCGGTCAAGACAGGCAAGTTTACCGGCCGCTCGCCGGATGACAAGTTCATCGTAGATGATGAAATTACTCATAATTCTGTTGATTGGGGCAAGGTCAACCACCCCATATCTGAAGAAAAATTTGACAAGATATATCAGCGCATGAAGAAGCACATAGAGAACAGGGATCTTTTCGTTTTTGATGGCTTTGTTGGCGCTGACCCGGAAAACCGACTTCCCATCAGAGTAATCAATATCCGGGCTTGGCACAACCTTTTTTCTAGGCAGATATTCATCCGCCCAACGCCAGAAGAACTGCAGAATTACAAACCGGAATTTACACTGATCTCCGCCGATGACTTTGCGGCGGAGCCGGCGACTGAAGGTACAAGAACGGAGACTTTCATCATAATCAATTTCAAGAAAAAGATAGTCCTGATTGGGTCGACGTCTTACGCCGGCGAGATCAAAAAGGCAATGTTTTCCATCATGAACTTTCTTCTGCCGAAAAGAGAGGTATTTCCCATGCATTGCTCTGCCAACGTTGGAAAGAAGGAAGACGTGGCATTGTTTTTCGGACTTTCGGGCACCGGCAAGACAACGCTTTCGGCAGATCCAGAGCGGAGACTGATAGGCGACGATGAGCATGGCTGGTCGGACAACGGCGTGTTCAACTTTGAAGGTGGCTGCTACGCCAAGTGCATCAACCTCAAAAAGGAGCACGAGCCGCAGATCTGGAATGCCATTCGATTCGGCTCGCTCATGGAAAACGTGGTCATTAACAACGATACTCGCGACCCGGACTATGCAGATGGCAGCCTGACGGAAAACACACGTGTGGTCTATCCGCTGGACTACATCGACGGAGCCGTAATACCCAGCATGGCAGGCCATCCAAAGACCATCATATTTCTGACGGCCGATGCATTTGGTGTCATGCCGCCTATTGCCAAGCTAACAAAGGAAGGAGCCATGTACCACTTTATGTCTGGATATACCAGCAAGCTAGCCGGCACTGAGAGGGGGATTACCGAGCCAAAGGAAACTTTCTCTACTTGCTTTGGCGGCCCATTCATGCCACTGCGTGCACAAGAGTATGCCAAGATGCTGGGCAAGAAAATAACCGAGCACGGCACACGTGTCTATCTGATAAATACCGGCTGGACAGGCGGTCCGTACGGCATAGGCAAGAGGATGAACCTTGCATACACCAGGGCCATGGTGACTGCCGCCCTCAGCGGGGAGATAGACAAAGCTCCTGTCAAACATCATGCAATCTTTAATCTGGACATGCCTACTTCATGTCCAAACGTGCCTCCAGAAATTCTTGATCCAAGGAATACCTGGTCTGACAAGGACAAATACGACGCAGCAGCAAGGAGGCTGGCACTGCTGTTTGTCAAGAATTTTGAAAAGTTTGGCTCTGTCTCTAAAGAGATAGTAAACGCCGGACCAAGGCCGCAATAAAAGAATGGTAGCCCGGAGCAGATTCGAACTGCTGTCTCCAGGTTTCTTTTCTTCATGAGATCCAGAGCCTGGAATCCCTAGCCCTACCAGAACTTGGAGATTGGCCACTAGACGACCGGGCTACGCTACAATTCCCGACTGATGGACCGATATTTGACTGTAACTATGCAAGAAGACTGTGTTATCGCTTTGTGCTGATTTCCCTGATGACCTGACCGTACTCTAGGGAAGATTTTTTCCGCATGTATGGTATGAGTCTATAATGTATGGAGTATACGCTCTTTTCACGGGATATTATGCCCTTTATCAAAAGCGAAACAAACCCACCTGCCACCTTTGACGCAGGAATGCCTGTTATACGACAGAACTCGTTTCGCTTGGCATGATATTCCTTGAGCGTGAAATACGGCCTGTTTATCTCCAGTATTAGTGGCCACACAACGTTTTCCCAGACCATGCGCCGGTTTTCTGTCGATGACGCATGCTTTCCTTTGTCCAGATCCTCTCTGGACTTTCTTTCTGCGCTTTCGTTATGCTGCAGGTTCTTGAGCATGGCCTTTAGAATAATTTAAACTGCCGGGTTTATAATTTATAATACATCTTTGCATACGAGGAATTCGGTTAAAGACGCCTTAGATCAGCTGACCAAAACCTGGAAGATAGATCCGAAACTGTACGACCTTCAAATAGGATTGCGCGACGATATCATAGATACAACCGTTAACATAGATGGAGTAATATTCCACATACCGACTCTGTCAAGAGACGGGCTGTACGTGCTCTGGAAATGCCTTTGGCCGGACTGTCACAACTGCTGCGAGCGTCAGGGCCGGCTTCCCCTTACCAAGGACGATATAACAACCATCGCCAAAAACCTGGGTTATAAATCCAAAGCAGAATTTGTAAAAAACGAAACCCGGATATCCAGCTGGCAGGAACAGGAAGCCTTTGGTAACATCATAACAACTCTAAGCATGATCTCGCTTAAAAGGAAAAAAGATGAGCGCGAGGAGGATGACGGCACGCCACTGCACTGCCGTTTTCTAGATGATAAGGGGTACTGCGGCATACATCCTGACAAGCCCGGTGTTTGCTGGCTGTACCCGTTTGCATCATGGTTAGAATCTGACAGGAACGGCAGACCGGTGGTGCACGCCACGTTCCAGTTCACCGGCGACTGTCCGGGGTTTTACCTTGAAAGTACCCTTGACAGCATGATTCCTGTCTTGCAGGATTATGCGCCAAAGATTTACAGCTACAACATGGCAGTAAGCAGAACGACCCGTGAAAACTATGGCTTTATCAACTTTGAAGATCTAAAAAGAAAGTAAAGGTCTCTAGGCCTTTTCGAACCTGCTTTTTACCTCGTCCCCTTTGTCGCTTTTATGTCAGTTATTTGGTATCTGTTCTTCCTGTAAGACTACAATGGTAATTAAGAAAGGAGTTGAAATCGGGGCAAGGAATTAGCTTTCAGAAGGTCTTTAATAACTCGCGGTGGGTAAAACAAAGACAAGATTTGGCAGCTGCCGAAAAGTCTCTCCCATACACAATTAACCGCAGGCTGCTATTTGCGGGAATATTTCTCATATCGCTATCCGGTCTTGTGTTCGAAGTGGCAATCACAAGGATATTTTCTGCCGCCATATGGTATCATTATGCCTTTGTAACAGTGTCAGCAGCCCTTCTTGGTCTTGGGGCTTCTGGTCTTGTCGTGCAATACGGATTAAAGCGCATCAAAGGCAACTGGGCAGAGAACCTTGCGATAGTTTCAGCGCTGGCAATAGTCGCCTTTATTCCTGTAACCCTATATGTCATGCATGCGCTAGCATCTCAGACGACCTATCTTCCGTTGTTCGTGTTCCTTTTTACAGTCCCGTTTTTCCTTATCGGGATCATCATATCTTCAGCTTTTAACGCGTTTGCGGCGGTAGCCGGCAGGCTTTATGCCGCAGATCTGATAGGTGCATCTGCTGGCGCACTGTTGGTGGTTTTGTTTCTGATACTGGCCGGTGGAGACGGCGCAGCCCTTATTGTGGGGGTGATAGCTGCCGTTACTGCCGCCATATTTTCACGGATTACAAAAAACACAAAGAAGATGATTGTCAGTTTTGCTTTTATAGGATTCGCTGCTTCCCTCCTTTTCATCAATTTTGATTCCCAGATTTTTGCGATTCCTACAGATCCAACAGCATTAAAGGACCTCCCGATATATCTGCGAGAACATCCGGGGTCAAAGATAGTCAAAACGCAATGGAATTCGTTTTCACGAATTGATGTTGTTGAAGGGGGAAAAGGAGATGAAGGCCTGGTGGCAAAGATTTTCATCGACGGCGGTGCTGGAACCAATGTAATATCGTGGGATGGCAATGTTGAAAGCAGGCAGGGACTTACTACTTGGATGCATTATCTACCTTACAAGATGATGGAGAATCCCAAAGTTCTGGTTATTGGATCCGGTGGTGGCAGAGATGCAGTTGCAGCGCTGGTGAGCGGAAGCAGGGATGTAACTGCTGTAGAGATAAATCCTATAATTTCTGAAACTGTCAGAAGCTATGGAGACAGGGCCGGAAATGTCTACACTCATCAGTATGTAAGGGCGTATGTGGAAGAAGGAAGGAGCTTCATAACGCAGACGTTGGAAAAATACGACATTATCTATATCCCGTTTGTAGACACATGGGCCTCAGTTTCATCAGGCGGCTTAGGTGTATCAGAAAACTTTCTCTATACGCTAGAAGGGTTCCAGCAGTATTATGAACATCTGACAGATAGAGGTAAGATCGTTACAGTAAGATGGTTGATTGATACACCCAGATTCGTCTCTACTTACGTCAAGTTGCTAGAGCAAAACGGGGTCCCACAGAATGAAGTATACAAACACCTGATCATAGTGACATCGGACTCGTATGACAAAGATCCTAGCGGAACGATGGCAGTCTTTTCAAAATTGCCCTTTACTGAAGATGAAGTTGAATTCTTTTCCAGCTCTTTTGCACGTTACGGCTACAAGCCGATCTTGATCCCCGGACAGGTGATGAGGGAGCCGTATTCTCAGCTCTTGACAGGAAATATCGGACTTGAGCAGTTCCACGATCTGTTCCGGACAAAAGCTTACTACGTCACCGATGACAGTCCGTATTTTTTGTCATATGAAAAGCCATTGCCGGATGTGATAAAGAATCTGCTCAACAGCAGCATAGTGATTGCAATAACATTTCTTTCTATACCCTTTTTCTGGCTGCGGAGAGCAAACAAAGACAGTGGCATTGAAAAACCTCAACTTGGCATTGCAGGCATAATGCCATACTTTGCGGCCCTTGGCATGGGTTTTATCTTGATAGAGCTGGCACTTTTACAAAAGCTCATTCTTCTGCTTGGAAACCCAACTACAACCTTTGCTATTTTGCTCTTTACTTTGCTAATATCCAGTGGCTCTGGCAGCCTGCTCAGCTCAAGAATCATTAGAAGCAACACAAGGAACTTGGTCTTTGTAATATCTGGTGTTGTTGCGCTTGGAATGACCTACATTGCATCGCTTCAGCCAATAATTTATTCAGTTATTGCCCAGAATTTTGAAGTAAAAGTAGCAGTTAGCATCGCCATTTTAGCACCCATCGGACTTTTGATGGGCATGCCCTTGCCGACCGGAATGCGATTGCTAAAGTCTCATCGGCCAGAATACATACCATGGATGTGGGCCATCAACGGGGCATTTTCTGTTTTGGGAGCAGTGCTTGCAGTTGTGCTGGGGATAATGTACGGCGCGTCCATGGCAATGATGCTTGGAATTTCAGCTTATCTTATCTCACTGGTAATGTCGTTTGTGTGGAAGAAAAAAACAATCACTGAAGTTGCACGATAAGAAGCTGAATTGGAGCCGGATGGCTGGTACAAGGACGAATTTGGAACTCCTTGCCGGCCGAACCAGTCTATAGTCGCGATTTTACATTCGTGTGTTCTTAAAATATGCAGACAACAAAATTGAATAAAGAAAAGAGACCATGCCTGAAAAACTATCTACGTCTCAGGCCTGTCCGAACCTTCTTGCCACTTCATCCCAGTTGACGACGTTCCACCAGGCAGTGACGTAATCCGCGCGCTTGTTCTGGTACTTTAGGTAGTATGCGTGCTCCCAGACATCCAGTCCCAGCAATGGAGTGAGCTTTTCTGCCTTCCACCTTGTCCAGGGGCTTGTCTGGTTTGGCATTGTGATGAACTGCACTCCGCCAGACGAGTTTTTGACGAGCCATCCCCATCCTGAACCCTGTATTGCGACGCTATCTGACTGGAATTTCGTCTTAAAGTCAGCAAAGCTTCCAAAGGCCTTCTTGATGGCGTTTGCCAGCTCACCGTCCGGCTCGCCACCGCCGCCCTTCTTCATGTTGTTCCAGAATAGCGCGTGGTTGTTGTACCCGCCGCCATGAAAGTTGATCGCGCTTTTGGAAGCCTCCGGGATTGTGTCGATGTTCTTCAGTATGTCAACAACATCCATGCTCTGAAATTCCGGTCCCAGACCGCCTAGTGCCTTGTTGAGGCCATCGGTGTATGCCTGGTGATGCTTTGTGTGATGAATTTCCATTGTTCTCGCATCGATGTGCGGCTCCAGCGCATCGTACGAATAAGGCAATTGAGGAAGAATAAAGTTAGCCATGCAAAAAAAGAAGAATCGGATGCATATAACGTTTTAGCAGCGATTAACCACTGGCTTGTGGTGGGATCCGTGACAGAGACAGCGCGTGATCGTCGATCATCGTGCCAGCTCCAACACTTATGTCATCGATCCTGATTTCCAGCGCTGCAGCCTCTTCGTCAGACAAGCCGTTCTGGTCTGCAAGAACCTGCCTGACTTTTGCCGTCGGATCCGATACTTCGTCTAAGCCTGACCTGACAGTCACATCGAGACTCTTGTTGATCATGTCTGTTGGAATCTTGCCACTGGGATCTCCTGTGATCGTAAACACGATCTTGTCTACAAGAACTTCGTGAGGAAGAGAGTCCAGCGCGTTGGCCGTATAGAACACCTGCACATCGAGAATGTCTATGCTGCCTGATTGCCGGCCGACAACGGTCGTTCCGCCTGAAAGGGTACCAAGCAGGCTGGAATCAACCGGGACATTTATCAGAACAAACCCTTCTACAAATTCATCATTTCCCCCCAGCAGTTTTTTCAGATCCTTGCATACTATGCCAGTAGAGCTCTGCGGCTCCAGAGTTCTTAATATGGAGTTGCTGCTCTTGCCGTCGCTGGCAATCACATGCCAGATCAGCTTGACCTCAAAATCCTGCTTGTTTAGAATTCCAATGTCCGTGTCATAATGGCCCGGCCGCAGCGGACCCCTGTTATCCGGGATTGTGCCGCATTCAAATTTGGCGGTATATACAATATCCCTCACTTGCAACTCATCGTTGTCGTTTGTGTTTGCAACGACATTTGAGAATGTTGCAGTGGCAGGATTGTCGTTTATCTCCAATGACTTTGATAGTTTGTCTCTTTCGTAACCTGGCGGCGCCTGTGTCTGCGTAACGATATAGCTGCCGTTCTTGAGGCCTGATATTACAACCATGCCTGCAGTCGGATCTGCATCATCGCTGTAGTTATCCTGTATCGTGTAGGTGCCGCTGCCTGTAAACGGGTCTGGGTTGATGGAATATGTTGCCCCGCTTAGAAGCGAGCCGCCACTTATCGTCAGGATGGTGATGGATCCGTTGCCAGAATTCTCCTGAGCAACTATCAAGTCCTGTTGCCTTGGCAGAGTTGCAAACAAGATGATTGCAATGGCCAACGCTGCTACTGGCAATGCAATGGCAAGTGTCTGTCTTGGAGACAAACACTGATTTCTTGTTCTGAACGATAATTAAACCGTTGTTATGGCGTAGCCACAGAAAATCTGTTGGCACCATAATCTGCTTGGTATGGCGGATTTGCTACTGTTCAAGGTTGACAAGGCTTGCCATGATCCTGTCGGTTGGTACCCTTTGCTCTACGCCAGTTGCGATGGCAGCAAGGTTTCTTATTTCAAATGCTATCAGCTTAAGTGAGGCCAGCATGTTGCCAAGCGTGAAAACGGTCCTGTACGATTCCATTATTCTTTTCAATGCCATCTTTTCAAAGCCGGCCTCCAACTGCATTATGGAGTCGATGTCATTAGTAAAATTCTTGGGGACCACGTCCCTGTAAGTGGTATTGACAAGCTCGTTTATGGCGTCGAGAATCTTTTCAGAGTTGATCATGCTTTGCAGCATATCTTTTGTGACCTTGGTGGTTGTCGCCACTATCAGGTCGTTGGTCTCAGCTGCACTCAGGCCCCAGTACTTGGACCTGAGGACTGACAGCACGTTGTATGCGTCAATGTCAATGTTCACGATCTTGTAAACGTCCTGCAGCTTGGACTCTGAAAGCATGGCGCTGTTAAGCAACTTGTAAAATGCATGATCCAGGTACGTGTCAAACAGCCTGACGTCCTTTTTGTCCTTGTAAGCTGCAGCCGCCTTTTGGATATCCTCTCCAAACTCGCTTCCTGCCAGCGAGGCAACGGCCTCATCAAAGTCCTTGGCCACCAGCGCCTTGACAACAAGGTCCCTTCTGCCAACAAGCTCCTCTGCCCTCAGGTTGACCTTGGGCAGCAGCTCTTCATAGGTCCTGCCGAGGGCCTTGCCCTTCAAGACTATCTTCAGGTTCCATGTGATGTACTTGACAAAGTAAGCATCAATTACCGGGGTGCCGCCTGTAAGTTTGATCATCTTTGCGTGTAAGTTGACAAGATGTTCTCGTAAAGCGCTCTCAACTTTCTCCGCAGAGTATGGCTTGGTAAGTTTTGCCAGGGCATCAAGGTAGATTGTGTTCTTCATTCTTGCGACCAATTCTTCGGTATCCCTGGATTCGGCCAGTGTTTGGAATGTAGTCTTTGAAAGCATCTTTCCCCTTAAACTATGGGCCATAACCGTCCCGAAAATCCTGTTTGGCATGCTGACTTTGCCAGGCATGTGTAATCTGCAATAAAGAATGCTTCAGGTAGATACTTAAGGATTAGTTGCTGACTTTCAGACAATGTTGATGTATCGATGAAGATTATGGAAATCAAACAAAATGATTAGCCGATATCTAGCGTCTATTTGCGTGTGAACTGTCTACTAGTTACACAGCAGAAATACACGATAACCTCAACTAATTTCCAGTGGCCTTGCTGCTTTTGGCTTACTCGAACACGTGAAATCCTCCGACGGCGGCCATGATTACTATTACAACAAGGAGTATCAATCCAACAACAAATCCCACCACGATTAGGGAAAGTGCATCGATCATTATTCGGCTCGTCCTCCTTGTCCGTTTCCGCGCCTGCTTTTTGTCTTAGGTCTCCAGAGATGTGACAGAGGTTTCATGGTAAATGAAGCCTCTCTGATATATAAAAACATAGTTCTTTTTGTAAATAATGATAAATATAACAAAAGACATCCTATTGATGTGGAAGAATTTCCTTTAAATCCGCCTGAAAAGGTAAAGTCTCTCTTGTCATCTACAGTTGGGACTGTTCTAAAGACTGACGTTGCTACTCTTGAGAGTGACGATACAGCCGATCAAGCGATCAACCAGATGAAGGAGAGAAACCAACGCTGCATACTTGTTTCCAGTAAAGGAGAGATAGTGGGCATAGTAAGCGAGACCGATCTAATCTACAAGGTGGGCTCTGAGGGCAAGAATCCAAGTAGAGTGCGACTCAGAGAGATCATGACAAGCCCTGTCGTGGCTATCGGTCCCCAGACAACAGTCGAAGAGGCGTTCTCCATTATGAAAAAACATAATGTAAGCCAGGTGATGGTCCATGCTTATTCCGCTGTAATGGGGTTAGTTTACCGTGAAGACATTTACAAAATGATGAAGAAGTAAGTCTGGAAGATTCTGTTATCTGATCTACTACGCGAAGCTAGAATCCTTCATTGCCACGGGTCTTGTTCACTTTTTCCAAAATCAAATTCCCTTAAAATAAAATGTCCAAGATTTAGAAATACCTGTTAAACCGTAGTTGCTTGGTAAATTTCGTCACAATTAAATATAAAGTCAAATTAATTCACTTTGTGAAAGTAACCAGCAAGATTTTGGCAATAGTCTTTGCTTCAGTTCTCGTGTTGCCCGTGTTTTTGACCCAGAAGGTGTATGCAGATGGTCTGTTTCAGGAAAATCTGCCGCCTGCAAGCATTGGTGACAGGCAGGCCAGCTTGTTCGTTAAAATCAACCCACCAATTCTCACCAGCGACACAAAGCAGGATGCCTTCTTGCAATTTAGGCTGTTTGACGCAAAGACTGATGAAAACATCAAATTTACTACCTTTATCATCGAAGTTACAAAAGGGACTGACATGGACGCCGAACCCGTCCTAAAAAGAGATGCTTATCTTGCAGAAGACGGCATACTTACATTAAAGATCCAACCAGCGGATGGTCCAGTTCGAGTCTTTGCTACAAGAGAGGATTTTCTTCAAGCCTGGAAAGCGGATCCCGGTGGAACAATCAACATTCAGGGTCCGGTACTTCAAGAAGGGGGCCTATACCACTTTCGTATTGAACTTCTTACCGTTGATAACATAAGGAAACTCTTCAATCCGGAGGACGCGCCTGTATTCGATACCTACCTGAGTGTAGGTGATGTTTTTTCCGAAACAGTCCAGCATGAAGGACAGAATTATGATACAACAATAATATCATACTATGACAAGGTTCAGGACTTTAATTTCGAAGGCCAAAGCAAGACGTATTCATGGTCCATGCCATTTGACTGGAATATTGAAAGAATAAACTCGGCGCCGAACATCTTTGTGCATGAAGAGATAAAGATACCAAAATCCTTCACCGGCGTTGGTGACATCAGCACTTTTGACGCCACTGTTAACGACATGTCGATAACCGGGGGCAAGATTGCGGTTGACCCCTTTGCATCAGAGACAGAGATAATAGTCCACTTTCTGTTGAACAAGAAGGACATTCTTGGCATGGCCAACAATGTCCAGCCAGGCACATCAGAGATGACGTTTACTCTGGCACCTGCCAGTGATGGTGAAGAAAAGACCAGCACGGAGATAGCCACAGACACGGGCGGAATCCACGTTTTGATGAACTGGCAGCCAAGTCAGCTGGAAGCCGGCACCGAATCAACACTGGAACTGACATTTATAGACGTTCTTAACGACAACATAAAACTCGACCAGGATGTGAAATACGACCTGCGGATGCTGGATAACGACGGCAATGAAGTGTACACCAAAACAGACCTTGTGGCAAAGACCGGCTCGGACGTACAGACCATGACATTTCCTGAGAACAAGACCTACCGTACAGAGATCATAGTCAAAGAGTTGATAAGAGAAGGGCAGGCTCCGGACACGACGAGAAGCGGAATAGCAAGGGGCATAGTCGTCGTGCCAGAATTTCCAGCTGGAATCGTGATTGCACTGGCCGGCATCTTTGGAGCCATTGTCGTTGCTCAGAGGATGATGCGCAAGCAGTGAGATGAAGGCCAGCTTTTACGACGATCTGTCTGAAAAGCTGTACAAGGAAATTCCCGATACGTCATCGGCCAGCAACAAGGTTATGCTGCACATAGACCAGTTCAATGTCGGCCAGAGCTACGTCACTGCAAAGGTTGAGAATCGATTCGGAGATGTAGTCAGCATAAATATTGAAGGCGGTCGTCAAGGAATAGATCTGCAAGAGACGCTCTTTAGATTGAAAGGCAGGCTGCCCAGATATGCCTATGTTGTTACCACAATCAATGAGACCGGCAAGATATTCGTTAGAAAGCTGCCCGTGCTGGGGGTTAAGGATTGGTTGCTGATATACGAAGACGACCTCTTCCTTCTTGCTGTAAAAGATGCTTACGACGAGATGGAGATTAGAACCGTAGACTAGATTGCATCACCTGAACTAGAAATTTGTTAAATGTCCAGCGAGGCGCAGCTTTTGACTGCGCTCGCCAGACGTTGTTCCCCATCGGTTTGGTCGATGTAAGCCTGCTTATACACAATACTAATTTAAACCTGATGCCAGCTGCTGGACAAAGCTGGTCAAAAATTAGACATTTCGATGTCAAATTTGGCCAGAAATACCTTTAAATGACTAGTGGTAACACAAGGGTTTATGGCAGTAGTAGGGATCGATGACCTGGCTATTTATGTCCCTAGACTTTACATCGATTACAAGGATTTTGCCGAAGCCAGAGGTATCGACCCGCAGAAACTGGAATACGGTATTGGCATCAGAAAGATGGCCATTGCAGACACAAACCAAGACCCTGCATGCATGGCCGCTAACGCCTGTCTGAAACTGATGCAAAAGAATCATCTACATCCGCAAGATATTGGACGGCTGTACATTGCAACCGAGTCTGCTCTTGATGAATCCAAGGCATTGAACTCTTTTGTCATAGGGATGCTAGAGCAAGTATACGGAGAAGGAACTTTTGAACATGCTGGCGGCATAGAGTGCAAGTTTGCCTGTGTCAGCGGGTCTTATGCTCTTCACGACAACGCCAACTGGATCCGGGCAGAAGAAAATAACGGCAAGGCAGCCATCGTTATTGTTAGCGATATTGCCAAGTACGACATCGGCTCCGCCGGCGAATACACGCAGGGAGCCGGCTCTGTGGCTCTTTTGATAAAAGAAAACCCGCGCCTTATGGCTTTTGACCCTAAGGTGGCTTCGACGGTGATCAAAAACGAGTACGATTTTTACCGACCCTTTGGAAAGGAAACACCCCTTGTTAACGGTGGGTATTCTAACCTTCTCTATCTGATACAAGTCAGGAAGGCCTTTGATGCTTACAAGGAAAAAGCCCTCAAGACTGGTCTGATAAAACTGAAGGACGGCGAGGCCATCACAGACCACATTGATCTATTTTCTGTGCACCTTCCCTACCGCAGGATGGGCGAAAAGGCACTTGCCTACCTGCTCAGGCATGAATGGAGGCATCTTCCGCGCTGGCAACAAGTCGTAAAGGAAGTCGGAATGGGCGAGCCGACTCCCAAAGATCCGCGTGGAACCATAGAGTCTATACTGGCCGATACCCAATTCATGAAGGCAGACGAGCAGTTCCGGCGCGGATTCATGCAGACGTCATTCTACAACGAAGTCTATGAAAAGAAGATGGCCAGCTCCCTAGAGGCCTCTACCGTCATTGGCAACCTGTATACTGCTTCTATGTACATGGGCCTGAGGAGTCTCCTTGAATTCGAACACAAGAAGGGAACCGATCTTGCAAACAAGAGGATTGGCTTTGGATCTTATGGCAGCGGCAGCAGCGCAATGGTGTTCAGCGGACTCATCCAGCCAACCTACAAGGATATCGTCAAAGACATGGATCTTGACCGCGAGATCGGGCCAAGAGTCAAGCTATCTATCGAAGAATATGAAAGGCTGCATAGAAACGAACGTGACTTTAGCGACGCGGTAACAAACGCTCAAAGGGAATTTGTTCTAGTCAAGGTAGGGGGCAGTACCGCAGACAAGGCTGGATTCCGGCAGTACAGCTACGTCAGCTGACAACCTTGAACTCTATTCCTTTCTTCCTTAGAGATTCTATCAACCGCTGAGAGTGTTTTTCGTCTTCGACTTCTAGGCTCAGGTAGACGCCGGCGGTTCCGGCCGGTATGTTGGAGCTTAGCCTGTCATGCTCAACTTCGACAATGTTGACGCTTATCTCAGCGATGCCGTCCACCACGTCTTTGAGCGCACCCGGTTTGTCTGGGAGCAGGATAAAGATCTTGATCAACCGGCCCATCTGCATGAGGCCCTTTGCTACTACCTGCCCCAGCAGGTACATGTCAACGTTACCACCGGACAGTATTGAGACTACTTTCTCCTTCTTTGCCAAGTTGTGGCTGTTTGAAATCAGGTAGGCAAGGCTTGCCGCGCCAGCAGGCTCAACTACAAGCTTGGCACGTTCCATCAACAGAAACATGGTCTTGACTATCGCCGTATCGTCAACCAGAACAATATCATCAAGGTGCTTGCTTACTATTTCGTACGTCATCTTGCCTGGCTTTTTGACAGAGATCCCATCGGCTATGGTGTATCCTGCCTTGACGGACTGAAGGCTGCCTTTTTCCACGGATTCTTTCATGGCCGGAAACGCCTTGGACTCAACGCCGATTATCTTTACATCCGGTCTGTGCGCCTTGATGGCGATGGCAACGCCAGCTGCAAGTCCGCCGCCTCCTATGGGCAGGTATATCCTGCTGACGTCAGGCAGATCCTCAAGCAACTCGAGGCCTATTGTACCCTGACCTGCTATGACATCCGGGTCGTCAAACGCGTGGATGATGGTGCGCCCCTCCTCCTTGGCAATTTCCTGGGTGGCTTCCCAAGACTCGTCGTAGTTGCTGCCCTTTAGTATCACCTTGGCGCCGTATGACCTGGTTGCAGCAACCTTTGCAGGGGACGCGCTCTGCGGCATCACAATAGTACATGGGATCTTTTTGATAGCGGAAGCGAAGGCCACGCCCTGCGCATGGTTGCCTGCCGATGCAGCAATGACTCCGTAGCTGGATTGCTTTTCGGAAAGCTGACTTATTTTTGCGAATGCGCCGCGTACCTTGAAAGAGCCGGTTAGCTGCAGACATTCAAGCTTCAAAAACACGTTGGTTCCAGCCAGTCTGGAAAATGTATTTGATGGCTGCAGCGGCGTCTTCCTAACAGTGCCTTCAAGGACCTTCCTTGCCTTTACTATATCCTCGAGGGTTGGAACTCTATGTTCTCTGTCAGGCCTCCACACGCTGTAGTCGTTCATTGTATGCAAAGCAACAGCAAGCTTGTGCCTTAATTATAATTTGTGATTGTTCTTGGGTAAAAATTCAAAAACTACCGTGCCTGATATAGATTGATTTGAGCGGGGGAGCAGTAGCCGGCGGCATTGCCGTGGGAATCGCCTTTATAGTAATGCTGTCCGTCATTCCGATACCCAAAGAATTCCGGGGAAACATAGACGATGTGGTCATAACCATGGAACGGACTCCGTGTTTCGGTGCTTGTCCGGCGTACCACCTGACGGTTTTTGGCAACGGTACCGTTATATACGACGGATTCTCGTCGGTGGCTGTCACCGGCCAGCAGACATCGCAGATCTCTCAGGAAAAAGTCAGAGATCTGGTAAACGAATTCTATCAGGCCAGCTTCTTTACGCTGCGGGACAGATACGTCGAAGACATCACTGACCTTCCGTCTACCACAACCTCGATCTCGATAAGAGATGAGACCAAAAACGTCTATCGCTACGGATTTGGACCTGAAAGGCTGGTGCATCTGGAAGACAGGATAGATGAAATAACTGAAGCAAACAAATGGATAAAACAATAAAAAGAAGGCCTAGGCCGGGCAGCCTTCCATCTTCTGGATCCAGTAGCCCTTCTGTTTGATGGATTTTTCTACAAACGGCGGAGCTTCCTGGATGTGGCAGAACTGACATTCTTCTGAAGTCATTTTCTGGCCCGCCTGTCCTACCGTCGACAGGTAATCTTTTCCGTATTCGATTGCTTTTTCATGTGGTGTACTTGCTTCAACGACCACATCAAAGTGCATTATCTTTCCGTCTTTCTTTGCGACGTATGTATCGTAAACTGCGCATTCCATGCCTGCAATACAGTTTTTCACGATATTTATTCTATTTCCAGATTCCAAAATCAGAAATTCGTCGATTGTCTGGTATAATGGCTTCCTGACCGATGAAATAGGGTAGAAATATCTAGCTGAAAAGTAACCTTATCAGAGAATTTCGCACCAATCTTGGTGAGGGCATGAATAATTGATACACTCAATGCAACTTACCACCCTTCATGCAGCCTTGAAACCAGCTGAAACAAGTGTTCCAAACATATCTGAAGCATGATAGCAAACGTGCAAAAGGCTTCTCGGTATAATATTCACAGCCCTCCAGGTACAAATGTTATTACCCGATTTAGAGAAAGTATCTCTTCCTGATGCACAATGGTGGAGTTACTTTCCGTTCCCGATGACTTTATTCAACACATGCTTCGGTCCACCATTGCATTGCTGGTGGTACTAGATCCGCTTGGAATCGTGCCGATATTCATTGCGCTCACACAGAAATTGGAGAAGGTAAGGCGGACTGAGGTTTCAAAGACGGTTGTAATCACTTCCGCGGGCTTGCTTTTTGCCTTTGCCCTTGCAGGCACACAAATTTTTACCGTCTTTGGAATTACGGTCTACAGCTTTATGGTTGCCGGAGGCGTGCTATTGTTCATCGTGGCCATCGAGCTTCTGACAGGTGGCGGGTGGCGTTTTGTGGGTACTGATACCAGTGCAGAGGCGGGGGTTGTCCCCCTCGCATTTCCGCTGCTTGCTGGGCCCGGCGCAATAACGGCGGTGATCATTTCATTAGAGACAACAGGCCTGATGGTGACCGCTTTTTCGATTCTAATTGCCATAGGCACAACCTACTTGGTTTTAAGGTATGCAGACAAAATCTATCGCATACTTGGCAAGAGGGGTTCGTTGATAGTTACAAGGGTGTTTGCCGTATTCGTGGCGGCCATAGCCGTTCAATACATTGTGGAAGGAGCAAAAGAGCTCTTTGCGTAGGCTGATCGTTTAAATCACATGATTCTCAAAAAAGGTCAGAATGTTCCGCCGCATGCCTGGGATCGTGAACTCTAAGGCAAAGGATTTTCCAAAAGACTTTGTCTGGCTCAATACTGACAGGCCGCTCTCCCTTAACGACCTTCGGGGTCATGTTGTGGTGCTTGATTTCTGGACTTATTGCTGCATCAACTGCATGCATACCCTACCAACCCTTGACTGGATAGAGAAAAAGTACCACGACCAGCCAGTGGTTGTTATAGGCATTCATTCTGCTAAATTCTTTAACGAACAGGAAGCCGAAAACATCCAGGAAGCCATCGGCCGTTATGAAATAGGGCATCCTGTCATCGCCGACAGGGAGATGAAGATCTGGCGTTCTTACGACGTGACTGCCTGGCCCACAATCGTTGTCATCGATCCAAAGGGAAACGTTGTATACCATCAGGCCGGCGAGGCACAGCGGGAGATGCTGGACGACGTGATAGGCGTCCTGCTGGAAAGACACAGGGGCCTTGGGACGCTGGCGGCGGCCCCAATCAAGATAAACAAACCTGCAAAAAAGCGTGCAAGCGTTCTATCATACCCTGGAAAACTGGCGTTTTCGCCTGAAGGAAGCATGATTGCGGTAAGCGATTCAAACCACAACCGCGTGCTGATCCTTGATTCAAACGGCAAGGTCCTGCACAAAATTGGCGGCGCTTCCAAAGATCTGCGGGATGGAAGCTTTGAGGATGCGCGCTTTTTCAGGCCCCAGGGTCTTGCATGGGTAGGCGAAAAAATCTATGTGGCAGACACAGAGAACCACGCTCTCCGGGAAATCGATCTTGCGACCAAGACCGTTAAAACCCTGGCAGGAAACGGGATGCAGGGCCACTGGGTCTCCGGTCCGCAGGAAGGCAGGGCTACACAATTAAGCTCGCCCTGGGATCTGGCACACAGCGACGGTTTTGTCTTCATCGCGATGGCCGGCCTTCACCAGATATGGGCCTATCATATCCAATCGGCAAAGATGGGGCCTTTTGCAGGAATCGGCCATGAAAACATCGTTGATGGCTCGCTTGGCGACGCGCAGTTTGCACAGCCCAGCGGACTGTCGATATACAGTAATTACCTGCTTGTTGCCGACAGCGAGGTCTCTGCAGTCAGACTTGTAGATCTGAACAAAAAGTCGGTCCAGACTGTTGTGGGCGCAGGACTCTTTGAGTTCGGTCATGTTGACGGCGGTCTGGAAGAAGCAAGGCTTCAGCACCCACTTGGCGTGCACTGCGAAGGAAACAAGATCTACGTGGCAGATACCTACAACCATGCAATACGGCTTATTGACCTAGTGGAGCAAAAAGTTTCGACCGTGGTGGGCAAGGCAGAAATGAAGACCATGTGCAACATCAACGATCCGGCCTGCGATACCCTTGGGCTTTTTGAGCCAAGCGACGTCAAGAAGAAGGGCAATTCACTGTATATTGCAGATACGAACAACCACCTGATCCGGGTCTTTGATCTAGAAAAGATGGTCTTGAAGACCTTGCCTGTAAAGGAATGAAGTCAGTATGGCAACAGAAACTTTTTTCTGCATTGCCGTCCTGCAAATAGGATAGATGTACCCGTCAGATATCTTTTCAAGGCTTTATTCCGGCGAGGAAAGCGACAAAGTCTATCCAAAGGAAGTCATCGAAGAAGCTCCGGAAGGCGTGGAGGACGTACTGCAGACCAATCTGTTTAACGTCATGCTGAACAGGCGATCGCAGCGCAAATTTGAAAACAAGGAAGTAGAAGACTGGAAGATGGAGATGATTTTTGCCGCCGCTGACACTGCCCCGACTGCCGGAGGTTTTCAGGGTTTTGAAATATTTCACGTCAAAAAGCCGGAATTAAAACCAAAACTGGTGGAGGCAGCAAACAAGCAGCCTTATGTCAACGCGCCGGAGGTGCTGGTATTCTGCATGAACCCGGACAGGGTGAAACTGAATTTCACGCCAGAGGTAATCAGAAAGTTCTCAGTGCAGGACGCGACGCTGGCAGCCGCTTATGCGCAGCTTGCAGCCCACGCACTGGGGCTAAGCACAGTCTGGATCGGCATGATAGATGAGAAGAAGGTTATGGAGGCCCTTGGTACAGAACTGATACCATCGTCAATCCTGTGCATAGGGTACCCGCAAAAGACGCTGCAGCCAAAGCCAAAAAGAAACCTGCTGGACCTGATACATATTGTTCAGTAGCCGGAGTCCATCAAAAAGATCCGCGTCTCTTCTTTCTTGCCAATGCTTGTCTTGTCTGGCCGCTTGACTTTTGTATCGACCAAGCGCACGTTGACGACATCCTTTCCAAACGCGGTATCGAGGTTCATCTCAACATTGCCTGGGACCTGCGTATCATCGTTGAGGTGATCCAGCACGACTCCGCTCATCGGGATTATCACCTTGCTTATCCTGACCACGTTGTCTATCATGTTCTTTATCTGAATCCTGACCAACGCTTCCTCGTACCTGACCACGCTTATCTCGCCGGTTGTTGATACATCTGTCTCCATGTACCTGCATACTACGCCTGTTTCCGGCGGGCCGTAAAGGGCGTACTGCGGTCTCTGGAGGGAGAACGCGTCCAGCAACAGTTCCTCGTCTGCCGACTGCCTGTACACTCCTATCTCTACGGGGATCTTGGCATACAGCGAAACCTTGCTTCTCTGGTCTACTACAATCGGCGATCTGAACTTCAAATAGACGTTCTTTGCCACAGGCTTTGGCGTAAGAAGGGGCGGGTCTGGAAATACTCCGACTATTACCCCGTCTTTATCAGACACGATCGTGGCCTCCTTCTCTAGGTTCTGGCCAAAGTATCTTTTGTAAGAAAATGCAGAGTCCTTGCCACTGACTACTATCGTGTGGTCCCCGAATCTGATTTCTTGGGGCTCCATTCCCGCACGGAATTCATGGCGGCCAAGCAGATCCTGCAATGCAATGAACCTTCTGCAACCTTGATTAGTAAATGTTTACTGCCAAAGACATACATACTTGAGAAACGTGTTTTCTGATCGAATTGGCTGACGGCGTTAGCAACTCCACCTCGTTTTTCGGCTTGCCGGATACTGTCAACCTGCTGGGCATAGAGCTTTCGTTATTTACCATACTTGTCACCACCCTGATAATCGTAGTAGGTTTTGCGGTGGCTCATGCAATTAGAATTTTAATTATCAAGTACATCGGAACGCGCCTGCCGCCGGATGCAAGGAAGAGCCTGGGCCGGACCGTGTACTATGGCCTGGTCGCAATATCGCTGCTCTCTGCCATTGGGTATTCCGGAGTCGACCTCTCTGGACTGTTCTTGGCCGGCGGAATAGCCGGCATAGTCATAGGCTTTGCTACGCAATCACTGTTTTCCAACCTGATTTCTGGAATTTTCCTCCATATCGACAAGCCGATGAAGGTTGGAGACCCTGTGCTCATCACCGGCAAGCTTCCGGATATCGCAGGCATTGTGGTAGAGGTAACTACCCTTTCGTCACGATTTCGAATGTTTGATGGAACCTATGTCAGGCTGCCAAACAGTGACGTATTTCTTTCAGAAATCCGAAACTTCTCTGGAGCCGCGGCCCGCAGGGTAGAGATTACAGTGGGAGTGGCCTACAAGGAGGATGCAAACAAGGTCATCAACATGATCCGGAAGAACCTAAGCGAGACACCGATGGTCTTGGTAGAACCTGCGCCCGACATTTACGTGAACGACCTTGGAGATTCTTCCGTTAACATCAACGTATGGTGCTGGGTGCCGTTTTCGGAATGGTTTGAGACGAAAAAGCAGCTTATAGCACAGATAAAGGCCTTGCTGGACGCAAACGGGATCGAGATACCCTTCCCGCAAAGGGTTGTTTACCTGAAGCAAGAACGACCAGATCCTAGCGTCAGCAGACCTGCCGAATCTTTAGGTAGTAGTGGCGTCAAAGGCTCTTTGAATATAGAAGATTTGTAATCTGATTTTTATTTTGCCCTCTTCACTGCGTCAGCTACTTTTAAAAGCTCAGAGGTGGTCCTGTCGGCAACTTCTTTGGTGATTTTCTTGGTCTCAAACAACGCCTCCCTTTTGTTCGTCTTTTTATTTTTTATCAGTTCAATGTCAAAGTACGTGCAGACTCCCTCCTCGCCCTGCATCAGCCTGTTGTAATCCAGCGAAGCATGCGCTGTCTGGTAAAGCTCGATCATCAGGTCGCCAAGCTCGGCAAAAAGCCGGGTTTTCTGATTGCGCATCCGCTCAAATTCCGGGAACTGGCTTTCAACGGATACGGCTTTTTTGTCCAGCTCTTCTGCCAGCTTTTCATCATCAAACAGCTTTGTGAAAAGCTCCTGAAAATCAAGGCTAGCATAACCCCTGCTTTCCAGCTCGGCTTGCAGGACTTTGTCTGCCTTGCCGGTCATGTCTTTGAATACTACCGTTGCGTCATCCGCTATCTTGGCCAGCTCTTTTTGGATCTCGATGACGCGCTTGTCTGCCTTGTAATACGGCAGGGCGTGGAACTGGACGCCAAAGTAGCCCGAAATGTAGATCTTGCCCACGTCTTTGTTGAACTGGCAGAACAGCCTGTGCAGATCATCGGTTATGGACTTGGATATCCCGCTGGCAAGCCAGCCGTTCATGTTATTGGTCAGGCGCTGGTAGAATGTCTGGACGTTCTGCGGATCAAAGGTATCTGTCTGGGTTACCGTGCCGTCTCCAAGCATGGCAACAGCCTTTTGCATGGTTATTGCTAGCTTTATGGAGTCAAGGTACGCCTCAAGGATCTTTTCAAAAGCTGCATTTACCTGCTGGCAAAAGTAGTCGTTACCTTTGAGAGGGATCCTCATCCCTCCGTGATGATGAATTGCTAACATATAATCTCAATGACTTTAAATCTGACTTTGTTCCATTACAGGAAGGCCAACTTGACCGACGACCCAGCAAAAGAGAAATCATCTGATGAAAAGCGGCCGGAAAGCACAAGCGAAACCATAGTGGGAATGATGATGGGGAGCTCGGAGGCAAGCGCCAAGATAATAGACTCCGAAACGCTGGTGGCGCAAACCCAGGACAGGCTCTGGCGCGCGTTGAAAAGGCGGTACCAGTACGACACGTCCCTAAAGCCGGGTCAGGACTACTTGCGGGACCATGTCAGCTCCAAGATCCCGCTGGTAGTGATGTATGCAGACCTAGTGGGCTCGACAAACATGAGCATGACCCTGCCGGTTGACAAGCTTGTCACCATTATCAGGGCGTTTACGCATGAAATGTCTTCGGTGGTAGAAAGCCATGATGGCTATGTCCTAAAATACGTCGGCGACGCGATAATCGCCTTCTTTCCGGCCAGCTATAACAAACTTTTAGCCTGCGACAAGGCCGTCCAGTGCGCACATTCCATGATAACGGTAATCAAGAACGGGATCAATCCTATCCTGAACCAGTATGACTATCCCGAACTTGGAGTCAAGATCGGCATAGATGAAGGCGAAAACGTCATCGTCCAGTACGGACATGACAAAAGCTCGCTTATCGATATCCTGGGTTACAGCATGAGCATCGCCGCAAAAATAACCTCGCTTACCAGCCCCAACAAAGTTTCAATAGGAGAAGACGTTTACAATCTGCTTCATCCATCTGAAAAAGCAAAATTCAAGGAAATGAAGTTAAACTCGGACGAATGGAAGTATCGGAACCGGTACACTGATGGAATGTACAAAGTCTATACGATGACAGAAAACAAATGAAAAAGGTTTAACGGTACGATTTCTGCTTCCTGCGTCTTGCGCCAGGACCGCCAAACTTCTTTGATTCGGTCTGTCTGTGGTCGCCAGCAAGGAAGTGCCTGTCGTACTCTGTTATCTTTTTCCTTATCTCTTCGCGTATGCTCTTGGCAAACGGGTGGTCTTTTGGATCTTTGCCGCCCTTCTCCTGGCCAGTTAGGGCACGGGAGATGGCAACCGCGCTTGCAAAAGCCTGACCCATAAAGCCTCCGCCGCTTACCTGCACATCGATATCTATCTTATTGCGCAGTTCACCCGTAAGCGTAAGAGGAGTCAGCACGAGCTCTTTAGCCACTTCGTGCTCGATGAGCTCTGCAGGAATGTTGTTGATCCTGACCTTACCAGTGCCCTTTGTAATGGTGGCAACGGCCCTGCTGGTCTTTCTCTGTCCCGGGTAGAGATCTACTTTGATGATCATACTTCTCCCTTCCAGCCTATCTGTTTTGAGACCTCGCCTACAGAAATGTAGTACGATTCTGGTTTGGTTATCTTTGAATCCTCAAAGGTCTGCATCTTGATGTTCTTCATATCCTCCGGTATTCCAATATATACTCTGAGGTGTTTGAAGGCCTCGATGCCGTGAGTCTTTCTCTTTGGGACCATGCCCCTTACCATCTTGGTAAGGATCGTGTCTGGCCTTCTTGGATGGAATGGACCATGAATCGGATTGGTCACGGAGTTTATCTCCAGATGTTCCTTGTAAAGCTCTATGGTCTTGTAGCGGTTTCCTGAAAGCATGGCCTTTTCAGCATTGACTATGGATACCCTGTTTCCTTCAAGCAAGAGCTTGGAAACGTGCGAGCACATCCTGCCTGCAATGCAGTTGGAGGCGTCCACTACTATGGTCTGCGGTTTCTTGGTCTCAGCCAATGATGCGCACCCCCTTTCCATCGGGATATTTCTTGATTAGATCTTCTATTGTCATCAGTTTACCGCCTACACCGATTATCTTTTTGGCAGCGTTCTCTGATATTGAAAACGCGCAAACTGTAATCTTGTGGCCAAGGTTTCCAGTTCCCAGCACCTTGCCGGGCACAAATATCACCTCGTTGTCCTTGGTGACTTGGGCAAGTTTGCTCAAGTTCACTTCGCTTCTATTGGATCTTGGACCGGAAATCCTTTCCTCGATATCACTCCAGATCGGCGCCTTGTTCTGTTTGGCAGCCTTTCGGAGAGTCCACACAGTGTTATCTACCATCGTGTTAGCAAACATACGTCATCGATACTTCCGTTATCAAATCTTGTATCCCCAAATAAATGTACCTAGGCGTTCTCTGGGATCTTGAGCGATTCAACGGTCTGCTTAAAACCCTTTATCTTTAGATGAAGTCTTTCTGCCGCCTCTTTGAGGATCTCTTCAGCTGTCAGCGCGCCGTTGGATTCTATAATAAGCATTATCTCGTTTTCGTCCTTGCCGTCCTTGACAACTGCCACCGGAGCTGGCTGCCATTTGGCGTGACTCTTGCCTGTTCCAAGCCTGGCATAGGCCTCAAACTTGAGTTTTTGGTTGGGCGCCAGCACTATTATCGGGATGTCCTTGCTGACTGGTTTTACGGTCTCGTCTTCAGACACCAGTTCGCCAGAAGTTACAACCTTGGTCTTGTCGGTTGCTTCAGCGTCAAGAACAAGAAGTACCCTGCATTTTGCACAACCTAGGGCACTTCCGCAGTCGCATTCATGGGGCATTACAAAGCGTCCAGGGTCTGTGCGAAGCGGTATCAAGCCCAGCCGGTGGGCCAATGCTTCGTCATGCATGACAGACGAGTTTTCCAAGATTACGACATCGTCAATGGCAAGGGTTGGAACCTCGCTTATAGCAAGACGTCTCAAAGCGTTCACATACTGCCTTGGAGTATTGTTAAACTGGACAACGATCCTTTCGTTGGTTTTTTCAACAACTTTAAGCGATGGAGAAACCAATACTCGAAAATCTTGCCAAAACGTCCTTAAAAATCTACCGAAAGTTGCAAAAATTTGTTTCCTGAAAAACTGCTTTGACAGGCATATATACTTCCAAGAATTGATCCTTTATACAGAAATGACGGACAAGTTCACCGTAGTTCGCTTGACGCTGGAGGGGGACAAGTTCGAGTTGCTGGTCAAACCGGACCCTGCGCTGGATTACAAGCTTGGCAAAAGAACGGACATCTCTAACATTCTTGTCGCTGAAGAGATCTTCTCCGATGCCAACAAGGGTTCAAGAGCCTCCGGAGAGAAGCTGATGAAGCATTTCCGGACCACGGATGTTATTGAGGTGGCCAAGCAGATTATGAGCCGGGGCGAGCTGAACCTGAACACGGAGCAGCGCCGCAGAATGGTCGAAGAAAAAAGAAAGCAAATAGTCCAGTACATCAACAGAAGCTTCGTTGACCCAAAGACTCATCTGCCGCATCCTGTTATAAGAATAGAGGCTGCCATGGACGAAGCCCGCGTTATTGTTGACCCCTTCAAGAGATCCGAAGACCAGGCCAAGGCAGTCGTTGACGAGCTTAGAAAGATACTTCCACTCAAGTCGGAGACGCTCAAGCTCATAGTAAGGATTCCGCCCCAGTATGCCTCCCAGTCATACAGCGTCATCAAGACCGCTGGTGACCTCAAAAACGAGGAATGGCTTTCCGACGGCTCGCTGCGAGTGGTACTGGAGATGAATGCCAGCTTGAGGGGCTCCTTCATAGACAGGCTAGGCTCCGTCACAAAGGGTTCAGCTGAAGTAAAGGAAGGATGATGCCGCCACTTAAAATATAAGTCAGCTTTAACTATCCAGCAAAAAGAGGGAAAACAAGCAATGGGTAAAAGATTTTTGAACAGGCATGCATGGCCTGTGGTGAATTGGTCATGCAGGAAATAAGAAGAAGATATGTTCTACCCGGCGACAAGATAGCCGAGGGAAATTACAGACCGCTTATGAACGTGATACGAACCGGTAATGCCGTCATAGCCACCAGGATAGGAATTGCTGAAACAGGCCGTGATGGTGTCAAGGTAATACCACTGTCTGGAATCTACATACCGCGCGTCAACGACCTTGTAATCGGCAAGATAGCGGATCACACTTCCCTGTCATGGGAGGTAGACATCAACTCATGCTTTTCGGCTCATCTGCCTGCCCAGGACGTCTTTGGAAGGGATTTCTCTCCGGCAAGGGACGACATGAGCAAGCATCTGGCCATAGGCGACATGATAACTGCCAGAATTGTGGCCTTTGACAGGACCCGGGATCCGATGCTGACCGTTCAGGATCGGGACTTGGGCAAGATTCCGCGAGGGGAGCTGCTCAAGATATCTGCCACGCGTGTGCCAAGACTCATAGGAAAACGTGGTTCTATGATACAGACGATCGAACAGGCCACCCAGACTCGTGTGCTCATAGGGCAGAACGGGGTCGTGGTTGTCACGGGCAGAAATCCAGAAGGAATAAAACAGGCGGTAAAAGCAATCAGGATGGTTGAAGAGGAAGCTCATACGGCGAATCTGACACAAAGGATAAAGGTGTTGCTAAACGTGCCTGAAACTCCGCAAGAAGCACAAGCCAACAGCGCCGTAGTTTCTCCCAAACCACAAGATCAGCCAGTAGAAGACACCGTGGAAGAGGTGGAAGAAGAACTGGAGGCTGAAAGTGAAAAATGACTCAAACAAGAAATTTGATAGATGAAAATGGAAAAAGAACCGATGGCCGCACCATCAATGAGATGCGTCCAGTCAAGATAATCGTCGGCACTATCAAGAATGCCGATGGCTCCGCTTACATAGAATTTGGAAAGAACAAGATAGTAGCAGCAGTCTATGGACCGCGAGAAGTGCATCCAAAACACTTGGCACTTCCAGACCGATGCGTACTTCGCTGCCGCTACCACATGTCGCCGTTCTCAACTGACACGCGCAAGAATCCCGCTCCGTCAAGGAGGGAAGTCGAGATCTCCAAGGTCATGCGCGAGTCCCTTGAGCCGGCGTTGATGCTGGAAGACTACCCGCGGGCTGCCATAGACGTCTTTGTAGAAGTGCTGCAGTCGGACGGCGGCTCCCGGTGCGCTGGAATTACGGCCGCGTCAGTAGCTTTGGCCGATGCTGGCATCAACATGCGCGACATCGTAGCTGCATGTGCCGCAGGCAAGGTGGACGACAAAATAGTGCTGGACATCAACGACACGGAGGATAAAGAAGGCGGCGCAGACATGCCGGTTGCATACATGCCAAGGCTCGACCAGATAACGCTGATGCAGCTGGACGGAAAGCTAGCTCCTGAACAGTTCAATGAATGCCTTGACAAGGCAGTTGAAGGATGCAAGATGGTTTATGAAATCCAGCGTCAGGCATTGATGCAAAAATACTTTGGAAACGAAACGGAGGTAAAAGAAGAACAATGAGCGTATCAAAACGTTCAACCGTAATTGTAGAACATCTGCGGAAGCAGCAGATGATGGACGCCATCGCCAAGGGCAAGCGGTTAGACGGCCGTGACTTTAACGAACTCAGGCCGCTTGAAATAGAACTTGACGTTGTCAAAAAGGCAAACGGTTCCGCCCGTGTCAGGCTGGGCGATTCTGAAGTTATTGCTGGCGTAAAGGTGGAGACCGGCGAGCCTTTTGAGGGTCTTGAGAACAAGGGTGCGTTGATCGTATCTGCCGAGGTTCTGCCAACTGCCTCGCCGCACGTCGAGCCAGGACCTCCAGACGAGGAGACCGTTGAGCTGGCAAGGGTTGTAGACCGGGGCGTCAGGGAATCGGAGATGGTGGACCTTGACAAGCTGGTCCTCGTGCCCGGCAAAATCGTCTACACCATATTCGTTGACTGCAGCGTGATAAACGCCGATGGCAATCTGCTTGACGCAACATCGTATGCAACCGTTTCAGCGCTTTTGAGTGCCAAACTCCCAGTGCTTGAGATGCAAAACGACAAAGTGGTAGACACCGGAAAGACTCAGCCAATGCCTGCAACAACAATACCGATCTCCATAACAGCCGTGAGGATAGGAGACGCCGTGATACTTGATCCGTCTTCAGAAGAAGAAGCCTGCATGGATGCAAGGATAACCATAACCACTTCTGACGCCGGGTTCTGCGCTCTTCAAAAGGGGTATACCGGTGCATTCACTATCGAGCAGATCAAAAAGGCGGCTGAAACAGCAAGAATTAAAGGAGAGGAAATCCGCGCCAAGATAAAGGAGTTGACGAAGTTTGGTCAGTAAAAAGAGCTCGACGGCCCTGAAAGGCCACGGGGTCAAATTTGGTGCCACTGTCAGAAAACGCTACGGCAAGGTATACCGCACACTTCACAAGAAACGCCGATGCCCATCTTGCGGGTCGCTGAGATTCGGCCGTGTTGCATCCGGTATATGGGAATGCCCCAAGTGCAATTACAAGATAGCGTCAGGGGCTTACGACATTGACGTCGAAAAATTGCAGAGCTGAAATCAAAACAGACTTCCATAAAGGATCAGTGGCAGAGTCGATTTATTCGGCGATGCTTCCTGATCTAAGAAACCTTCAAGGCAAGGATAAGCTGGAAATGTCGTTACAGGATTCCGCCATCCATTTCAGTGTGCAGGCAACAGACCTTGCAAGCCTGCGCGCAAACATCAACTCGTACCTGCGGCTTGCCGATGCCGCTTATCGCTGCATATCAAACTCAACGCTATGATTTTATTTAGGCTTGATTAATCGAAATCGAACATGAGCGATCAGGAACTTCCACCGTGGCTTAAAGAACAAGTATCACGCCTTCAGCAGTTGCAGCAGAATCTACAGGCAATAATGATGCAAAAGCAGCAGCTGGAAGTGGAAATGGTGGAAACGGATCGCGCTGTTGAAGAATTAAAGAAGGCCGGTCCTGATGACGCTGTTTACAAGAACGCCGGCTCTGTCATGGTCAAAGCCAAAAGGGACGACGTTTTAAAAGAACTGGAAGAAAAGAAAGAGCTCACAGCTACGCGCGTCAAGGTTCTTGAAAAACAAGAAACAAGAGTGAAGGATAACCTGAAGGAAGTCGAGACCAAGATAAACGAGATGATCCGCGGAGGACCAGGAACTTTGGGTCCCGCAGGAACGACTCAGCGGCCTAAAGCTGAGTGAAAAAATATAGGCTGGTTACACCTTCATTAATTTTTGTGCCCTTCCGCATAGTCGTTGATGATCGGGAGCGAAATAGCGGCATCCCGGAACTCCTGCGCAGGGCAGGATCTGTGGTGGATTTTGTGCAACTGGCAGTCGGCGATTATGTCGTTTCTCCGGATACGGCGGTAGAAAGAAAGACTGTCTATGATCTTGTTAATTCTGTGTACGACGGCCGGCTTTATATCCAGTGCTCGGAGCTCATCAAGCATTACTCCAAGCCGCTTCTGATAGTCCAGGGTGATATCACAAAACTTGGAGAGCTCCCCGAAGATGCAGACAAGAGCAAAATCAGGAGACTGGAAGAACGGATGTCGCTTGCCTACGATGCCCTTGCAACAGTCGCAATGGAATTCCGGATTCCGATAATACACACGCCGACGGCAGAACAGACTGCAAGCCTTTTGTTCTTTCTTGCCAGAAAAAGCCTGCAGGATGGAAAGGCCACCGGTCCGCTTTTGAAAAAGATAAGGAAGGAAAATCCGGTATACCTGCAGCAGCTGTCGATACTCTCGTCGGTTCCAGGAGTGGGCGAAAAACTAGCAGCCAGAATGCTTGAAAGGTTCAAAACGCCGTATCGGGCGCTCAACGCTTCTGCGGCAGAGCTGGCAACAATACCTGGCTTTGGCCTGGCAAGAGCTCAACGATTGCGAAAGATTCTGGATTCAACAACCACCACAGAAAAGGTTGTACAAAAGACGCTCTTTGAATCTAATGAAATGTAAAATTAATCACGCTGCGCCAGCTTTTTGTACCTTCTTTTTAGCTTGTTGCCGCATAAACGGCATTCCTTAGCGTCGGGACCAAACGCCACGCCGCAGGCGCTGCAATAGCTAACCCATTTTCGCACTTGTTTTATGCCCTTACCTGAAGAGGATTGCACAGCAATATCCATGCTGGCTGCAACATTGGCCACTGCATAGTCATCGGAAACCAGGACGGCGTTCAGCTGTTTTGCCAGCGCCAGCACGGAAATGTCCTGCTGCGACAGCTTCTGATAATCGCCTGTCTTTTTTGCGGCAGAGGTGGCCAATTCCAGATTTTTGCTGTCCGGGTCCATCAAAATTAGAATGCCGGCATCCATCAGGGCTTCAAGCGCAGCAAAGGATTTTTTGATATGCCTTGCTTCATCAAAGACAGCTGTTGTGGTGCAATATTGCTTTCCAGCCGTTAGGAAGGGCGTGCCAGCGTAAAAAGCCGTTGCATCAAGCACGTATCTAGTAACCAAGTTTTGCTAGCTGCCCCATCCACTTTTTGCGTATGCGCAGAAACCGGGCATCTTCTGAAAACCGGGAAATGCGGATTTCTTGTCCTGCCTCGACCTTGAAGCTCTCCTGTCCGTCGACCACAAGGTAGGACGGCTGGTTTACCTTGACGATTACTTCTTCGACAGGTATGACTAGCTGGGGCAACCTGTTGACCGGTGCGACAGGACTTAAGATCAGGCATTCCATGCTTTCATGTAGAACCGGGCCTCCAATAGAAAACGAATGTCCCGTGGAACCGGTAGGGGTAGAGAAGACTATGCCGTCCATTCTGCCTTTTATCTCGTCGTCCATCAGTCTGACTGAGATGGTTGGCGTACGGGTCAGGATGGCCCTTGTGATGAGCATTTCGTTGAGAGCAGGCGGAAATTTCTTTTCGCCTATCGAGGCTTGTATCCTCATTCTGGAATCGTAGTGGTATTGGCCATCGATTATCGATTCAATGGCCTTGTCAACAGACGATGTGTCAACTTCCGACAGGATACCCCTGTGGCCGCCGATGTTGATGCTGAGAAGTGGAAGATTTCCAGAAATGGTGCGGAAGGACTTGAGCGTGGTCCCATCGCCGCCGATTGCAAAGATCAGGTCAACATCGGAATTGACTTGCTCCGGTGCAAGGGCCTTGCAGTTCTTGACCTTTAACGGCAGGATGGTGAATGTTTCGATGCCTTTTTCATTTAGTACCTTTACGATTCTATTGGCAGCCGATTTTGCTTCGCTGTTCTTCTTCTTAGTGATTATAGCCACGCTGCGGATTTTCGGCGCCATATATGGCATGCTAATGCACTAGACAGGTCTTAAAATGCCTTTAGTTCCCTCTTGGATTTTAAACAGAGATTTTAAGTACATGTGGAGGTTACTAAAGACAATGACAGGATATTTTCATCCAGAGGTTCTATGTGAGACCGACTGGGTTGCAAACAACCTGAAAAACCCTTCAATAAAGATACTTGAAGTTGACTATGATCCTGAAAACGCATACAGACAGGGTCACGTGGCCGGTGCCCAACTGGTGTGGTGGAAACGCGATATCAACGACCAGATAAGACGGGATATAATCAGCAAGCATCAGTTTGAAGAACTTATGAGCAGGATCGGCGCGACCCTTGATTCCGAATTGATCCTGTATGGAGACTTTAACAACTGGTTTGCTGCCTTTGCTTTCTGGGTATTCCAGTACTACGGCCACAAGAAAATAAGGATAATGAATGGCGGCAGAAAGAAATGGGAGCTGGAAAAGAGGGAGTATTCCAAAGAAGAACCGACGCCACAGCAGACAAAGTACGTTGCAAACCCGCCTGACGAAGGCGTAAGGGCATACATGCCTGACGTCAGAAGGGCGCTGGAAAGGGCTGAACAGACAGTGCTTGTCGATGTCCGCTCGCCAAAAGAATTCACCGGCGAAATTACCGCACCGCCAGAATACCCGATGGAGCATGCCCAACGCGGGGGCCACATACCCGGAGCAAAGAATATCCCCTGGGCGCAGGCTGTAAAGGACGTCGACGGAACATTCAAGTCTTCTGAAGAGCTGAAAACCCTGTACGAGGGCAAGGGCGTAACACCGGACAAACATGTTATCTGCTACTGCAGGATTGGAGAGCGTTCCTCGCACTCTTGGTTCGTGCTGAAATACCTGCTGGGCTATCCGTCGGTTCGGAACTATGACGGCTCCTGGACCGAATGGGGCAACATGATCGGCAACCCGATAGAAAAATAAGCCGTCACTTGTACCTTATTTTTGAAAATGCAGCAGAATGAAAACGAACCAGTCAAAAAGGGCCGGTTTTACTTCATTTATGACAGGCCTCCAAACCTAGTGATGGAAGACAAGACCAAGCGCGGTCTGGAAGTCCGGGAACGCGTGCTGGACGAAAAATACGGTGTAGAGTCTGACAGGGGCATGATCTACGACATGGATGGAATCGGCCACAAGGTCGGAATACGCTGGTATTTCCCGCAATCCAAGTACTCCTTTGAGCAGGTAGTAAAGCATGCCGAGGAGATGGAATCCAGGTACCGCGCAATAAGTGAAATTACCTGCCCCGACGACGAATAACCAGAAAACTAGTTGAAAATCGAACGAAATCCTTTTAGGCTGTATTGATTCTACCTACGGCAAGTATGTCTGCCTTACTCAAAGATAGAGTATGGACCATGCTCTCCGAAACTGCAAAGAGGGGAGTTTATCCGCTTCATGGTAACAAGCTAGGTCTTTACCGGGTTCCTGTTGAGATAACCGACAAAGCCGAGATTTCCGGAATCATGAACGATCTTAAAAGCTCGGGCTTTACAATGGGTACTCACGCCGACAGGATCTACGTGACATACAAGTGGACTGAAAAGGGCGTGGATCATGTTACCGGCGATGATCTATCGGTGGAGTTTAACATCACTGTTGAAATAGTGACCGGCGAGGTCGTGGATCTCATCTACCAGATCCGGCAGATAGAATACTTTGGCGATCCATACTGGGTCAAGAATTATCGACAGACAGCCGACAAAAATGCCAAGATGGTTATTGATACTATTATTCGCAATACCAAGATCGGCGATAAACTGATCGCTCATTATCAAAAATCCGAGAAGTTGAATCTGGAACAGGCAATAAAGAAACTCGAAGAGTTGACTCCGCTGGCCAAGAATCCAAAGCCGAGGAGTGCAACTGCACCTCCTCCTGCAGGACCTTCAGCTGCACCAAAGCCTGCACAGGTCCCGCCGGCCATGCCATCCCCGGCTGCACCGGCAGCTGGCGGTACAACCATATCCC
>CAZKXR010000014.1:0-58313 GCA_964556935.1 uncultured Nitrososphaera sp. | reverse complement strand
AGACCTGGAGAGGTGTGTAAAATGCTTCCAGGGATAGTTATTCACAGCCCTCTCAAAAAGTAAAGATTGTTCCTTACAAGACGATGTCTCTCCCCCTGCTGTGTCAGACTGTTGAACGGAACAAAACTCTCTTGAGCTTCTAGCAATCTTTCAGCTGATAGATACATTACACCCGCAAAAACAGCTATATTCTGACCTCTTAGGCCAGAAACAGTGTCGCGGATTAGTGTGTGGGCTCCCGTATCAATTTGGGAAAATACTTCTTCAGAAATCAGTGCGACCTGCCGGTAATTGTTGGTAACATTACCATTAACGTATTGTATTCCTCTTGTGATTACTATGGGAACGCCCGCTAGAAGTGGAATTATATTCTTAACATCGATGTCAACTGGAGCGCGCTGCCTTACCAGTTTTATTGCATTGAACCATTCTTCTTCATTCAGTTTACAGGTGACAATGCACTCGAACGTTCCGGTTTTTCCAATCTTCTTGTTTAGGTAAACCTCATTCCTTAAGTTATCCTCGAATGCGATTCGAAGTGCTTCCAGGATTGTACTTTTTCCAGAATTATTCTGGCCTACAAGAACGGTAATAGGCTGATCCAAGTCGATCTCAAGAGACGAGAAGCGTTTGAAATTGCTAAGCTTTAGTTTCAATATCCTCATGTAACAGCATCGCTATTTGGTTGGACTATTCTGATTTAAGCTTAATCTGTGGTTTCCATAACTCTTACTCTCGCCATCGAAACCGGCATAAATATACTCGAACATGGCTTCCTATGAAGAGCAATGATGAACTATACTTCGGGCCAAAGGTATAGCGGGAGCTTTGGAAGAAGGCTAGGTACCAAACGCATTACACTTAATGATGTTAACTTGAATTTGAATGAAGGGTGAAGTGAGCTGTGGTGAAACACGTACATACAAAACCTGCCCTGACTCTGGTGGAGTTCTAAATGGTTACGAATTCCAATTTTCAATAAGACATATGTTCTGATTGCACAACAAACAAAACTACAGAATGTAAAATTTACACAAAAGTAAGTGGGGCCGAAGGGATTTGTTCTGACGCGGCAGCCACCGCCATCATTTGAACCCTTGACCCACGGGTTTCTTCCTGTCTAACTAGCCCGTTTGTTAGATCTGGAGCCCGTTGCGATGCCTGGCTTCGCTACGACCCCACTAAATCGGCATCGTGCTATGGATAGCATAGACATGTCTCTATAAGTCTTGCGAGCTTTTTCTTGAATCCTGGTACCTGAACTTGTCCAGCTTGATAAGCTGCTGGTATGAGCCAAACTGCGACGCGTCTGCCGCATCCAAAGCGGATTCGGCCTCGCTTCCTTCGTCTACAAACACTTTCAAGAGCTTGTAGGTCGTCGAGCGCTGCGCCGGTGTCCTGCCGGCAGACCTGATAAGGTGTCTGATCTCTTTGGGCCTCATCAGCTGGCCGTGCTGTGCGCCGGCGGCAGTAGATATGCTCTCGTTTATCAGCGTGCCGCCAAAGTCGTTGGCGCCGGCTGCCAGCAAGAGCTGAGACATCCTGGCGCCCTCTTTGACCCAGGACACCTGAACGTTTGGTATGTGGTTGTTGAGCATCACCCTTGCCACGGCGTGCATCTTTAGGACCTCGTTTCCGTCAGCGCCCGGCCTGATGTTTTTGACGGTGTGGTGGCTGTACATGGGCGCTTCTGTATGAACAAAGCTGAGCGGCACAAATTCGGTAAAACCATGGGTCTCCTTCTGGATCTCCCGCAGTAGCGCGATGTGCTCTGCCTTGTGCTTTGAGGTCTCTATGTGGCCGTACATTATGGTTGAAGTTGTGGGTATACCAAGCGAATGCGCGTGCTTTATTATTGAGACCCACTCGTCGACCTTGATTCGGCCCGGAGAGATGGCATTTCGAAGCGACTGGTCCAGTATCTCGGCAGCGGTCCCCGGCAGGCTTCCAATTCCTGCCTCCTTGAGCATCTTGAGGTATTCGTGGGTTGAAACTTCTGACCTTGTGGCGCCGTAGAGCACTTCCTCTGGTGAAAAGGCATGGACGTGCATGTCTGGATTCTCCTTTTTGACGGCCTGCAGCAAATCTATGTAGAGGTGGCCGTCCATGTTTGGCGGCAGACCTGCCTGGATGCACACCTCTGTTGCGCCAAGGCCAGCGGCTTCATTGGCCCGCCTCACAATCTCCTCGGTGGGAAGGAAGTAGCCTTCCTCCTCCCGAAAGTCCCTGCTGAAAGCGCAAAATCCACACTGCTTTATGCAGACGTTTGTGAAATTGATGTTCCTGTTTACCACGTAGGTAACGATATCGCCAACCGCCCGGCGCCGCAGCTCGTCGGCCACCAGCACAAGGAGGTTCATCTCAAGACCGTTGCAGTCAAACAGTTCAACGGCTTCCTGCACGGATATGTCCTTGCCGTCCAGGGCCCTGTCAAGGGCAGAGGCCACAACAGGGTCTGCCTTCTTGAGAATCGAATCAAAAGCCATGGACATAGTCCTCCCTCACCAAGCCGGATTGGTCTATAAACAAACTCGTGTACTTTTCAAGTCCTTCCGATATAAATCCACCTTTGATGAACTCGGGATAGACCGGAAGCCTTGCCCGCAGCCTCTTTCCCCGGCTGGCCGTCACGCTTCTTACCGATTCGATGGACGGCCAGGGGAACTCCGGATTGACGTGGTCTATGGTTACCGGCGAGATGCCGCCCCAGTCGTTGATTCCTGCATCTATGTACCTGCTGTAAATACCCGGGTTCAGGTTTGGCGGCACCTGGATGTTCATGTCGGGCATCACAAGCCTTGCCAATGCAACTGAGCGCAAAAAGTACTCCTTTGGGGTTGACGGGAAGTTGGCCATCCCTGTCTCCGGCTTTGGCTCAAAGTTCTGCAGGATGACTTCCTGTATGTGACCGTGTTCCTTGTGCAGATTCTTGATAACGAAAAGCGATTCGACCAGCTCCTCTTGAGTCTCGCCGATGCCCACCAGCAATCCTGTGGTCATGGGGATGCGCAGTTCGCCGGCGCCCTGAAGGGTCTTTATCCTCACCTTGGGGTTCTTGCTTGGCGCGCCTTCATGGGCCATGCCCTTTCCCATCAGCCGCTGGCTTGATGATTCAAGCATCACGCCCATGCTCACGTTGGTGTCGCGCAGCTGCGCCATCTCCTTCTTGGTCAGGCTTCCTGCGTTGGTGTGCGGCAAAAGGCCTGTCTTTTGAAGGATGCGCTGGCTTAGATCGTGTATGTATTCTACGGTTGAAGCGTAGCCCAGTGTGCGAAGCCATGCCCTTGCTTCGGAGTATTTTTGCTCCGGCCTCTCTCCTGTAACGATAAGGGCCTCGGTGCACCTTGACTTCTTGCCTGCCTCTGCTATGGCCATCACCTGGTCCGGGCCCAGCATCGAAAGCAAGGGGTCATCCGGTTCCTTTTTGTACGTGCAGTACGAGCAGGTGTCTCGGCAGAGGTTGATAAGGTTGATGAACACCTTGCGTGAGTAGGTGATGATTTCGGGTCTTGTCGTGTCCCGTACCGACCCGGCGGCAGCTACAATCTGGTCTGTGGGGCATTCTGCCAGCAGCTGCTTTGCGTCTGAAACCGTCAGCATACCGGGCCGCTCAATGGCCCTGTTGAGCAGTTCTGGACGATTGGCTTGCAAAGCAGATCCGATGATTCTGCTACCAGTCGGACCTTTAAACACTGTACTACGGCAGGTCCTGCTGGTTTGGACGGGCCTCAAGTGTTATCGTGAGGTGCTGGACACTTCCGTCCCTGAGGATGGTTACGTCCATGGTCTGGCCGACTGTCTTTTCGCGCTGCAGGTAGACCAGTATATCGTCCAACTTCCTTACCTGGTTGCCGTCAAGTTCAAGCACGATGTCGCCGCCTAGGTTTACGTTCCTTCCATCGATCCTGGTGGGTGTGTCGCCTCCCTTCAGGCCGCCCTTCTCGGCGGGGCTTCCAGACATTACCTCAACTACCAAGACGCCTCTTGGCTCTGCAAGTCCCAGTGCCTTGGCAAGGCCGGGAGTCATGTCTGTGCCAGAGATGCCCACCCATGGATGCTTGAACGTGCCCGTGGTTATCAGCGAGGGTACAATTTTGGCTATGGTGTTTGATGGCACTGCAAAGCCAATGCCTGCAAACTCACCGGTGCTTGACCGGATGGCCGTGTTGATGCCTATGACCTGCCCTCTGGTGTTGAGCAGCGGGCCTCCAGAGTTGCCGGGGTTTATGGGGGCATCTGTCTGGATGATATCTGGAATAAAGAACTGCAGCGGGCCGGAATCCTGCGATGGGATGAGCCTGCCCACGCCGCTGACAATTCCTGCAGTCATGGAACTTGAAAGCCCAAACGGGTTTCCGATGGCGGCAACCTGCTCACCGACTCTGATCTTGGTCGAGTCTGCAAGGGGGAGAGGGGCCAGTTTTTCCTTTGGAACGTCCTTGACATACAGAACGGCAAGATCGGTAGATGGGTCGCTTCCCAGCACCGTGGCGCGGTAGATGGTCCCGTCAACGAAGGTGACGTCAAGTTCAGAAACTCCGGCGGCGACGTGGCTGTTTGTTACAATGTGGCCGTTATCGTCGTAAACAAAGCCAGTGCCAAGCCTGGTCTGGTCGTTGGATTCCATCGAAGTTATCTGCACCACAGACTTTTCAGTCCTGGTGTACAGGTCCGGCAGTGTAAGTTCTGATTCTGCCGCTTCGACGGTGTTGACGCGCCCGACTTGAAGGGCTTCGCCATCAACACCTTTCCTAGAGTCCGTAACGCTGCTAGTACCTGTCAGATCGCTAATAGATGGAACTGTTCTGCCTGTGAAATCCAAGCTGTTAAACTGCGAGTAGGCAAAAAAGACAGCAATCGCGGCTATTACAACAGACGCTGCCAAAATGGCCTTTTTCAATTCAGTAAAAAGTTGTCCTTTTCTTCTAATAATTCTTTTGCCAATTCCTGTCTGACTGATCTGCAGGACTTTGCAGAAAATGTCTGTTCAGCGCAAGAAATGCTGCTTTTCATTAACAGTGTACTGTCTGCCACGCCAGTTGACGGCATCCTTCTTTCTGGCGTTTACAATAGCCGAGATAAACCCAAATGAGATGAGGGCCCCGCTCAATGGAGAGCCCAGGGCATAGGCCGGACTCTCAAATACGCCCAGCCTGCATTGCACCGCGGTCGTGATGACAAGCAGTGTAATGGTCAGGATGTTGACGGCAAGCAAAATCTGGGCTGCAAGTCCGGCAAGGCCGCCTGCTGCCAGCAGATACGCTGGTACGGAAAATGCGGAAAAGGCAAACGGTGCAAACAAGATGAAAAAGACCGCCGCAGCCATGAGGTGCGCTCCGGCCCTGTTCTGGTGGTAAAGCGGAACTACCAGCCTTCGCAATCCGTGCCAAAGGGTTGGCAAGTCTCTGGCCCAGACTGCGTCCACCTTTTCCTCTCCACGGAACATCTTCATCTTGAACTTGCCCTCTTTTACCCTGCTTCCAAGGGCGCCGTCTTCGACCAGTTCGTGGCGCACACCCTCATGGGTTCCAACTGCCTTGTATGTCTCTTTGGTGATGAAAAAGAAACTTCCAAAAAAGTACCCTGTCTTTGTTTTCGGGTCGTTGACCCGCAGCGGGGAAAAGCGTGTGTGCAAAAACGTGGAAAGAGAAGGCAGAGTTATCCTTGTCCAAAAGTCGTTGCAGATGAGTCTTGGTATTGCAGTCAGGGCGTCCAGATTTTCGGATACCATGTGGCTGACGACAGAAGACATGGTGTCCGGCGCATGCACAGTGTCTGCATCTGTGAAAAACAACAGGTCTCCAGAAGACTTTTGGTAGCCCTGAAAGCAGGCCCAGTTCTTGCCGGCCCAGCCGTCTGGTTTTGGCGGGGCGCTTACGTAAACCACCCTTTTGTCTCTTGCAGCATACTCTTGCATTATGTGGCCTGTCCTGTCGGTTGACGAGTCGTTGATTGCGACGATCTCAAAATTCGGATAATCCTGGGCAAGCAGGCTATCAAGACACCTTGAGATGTAGTTTTCCTCGTTTCTTGCAGGCAGGATAACGCTGACCTTTGGATGCCTGTTGATTGATTTGTTGGTTCCTAGCCGCGGGGCAAGTTTAAACGACTTGATCATGTACGAAAGAAAGTATACCCAGATACCGAAAACCCCTGCCAGTACTGCGGCCAGTACCAGGCTGGCAATTACAATGACAGTCTCGATGATGGGGTCCATTGTAACTATTCTACTGCTTCAGCTATTCTATCTAAAGCCTGCTCCGTTCCCTCAGCTATGTGTTTTTTGACCATGCCAGTAAACATTCCAAACAAACCGGATAGCTTGATGTCCCATACTACGTCAACGCGGGTTTTGTCACCAGCCATGTTGACGGTGACTGTCTTTGTGCCAGTCAGCGGCCCCTGCGTTATTCTAACCTCAATCGCCTGTTTGGGCTTCAAGGTCACGGTCTGGAGAGTCTTGGAATCCTTGAACGCTATTACCACCTCGCGCTCAATAACGTTGCCGTTTTTGCTGATGTTTCTGACGGATTTTGTCCCATGCCAGTACTTGGACTCGTTGTCAACATCAGAAATGATGTCCCAGACCCTGTCGAGAGGGGCGGCAATCTCCCTGCTGGTGCTGATTGTGACCATGTCTCAAGCTATGGCGGATGGTGATATATTTGATGATGTTTAGACCGTCTTTATCCTAGTTGTTTCATGGGGCTTGAGTCTGTCCCAGAATGCGCCCAGTATAAGGACCATAATTATCCAGAAGGCAGTCATGGTGGCCGCGCTTGCAACCCTAAAGCTTATCACCAGATCCATCGGTGCAGATATTGCATCGGGGTTTGGCGGGAGTGCCAGAAAAGCAGCGATGACTGCAGCGGCGTATATGCCGGGGGCAATGAACTTCCTTGCTCCTGCCTTCATCCTGTGATAAACGACTCCAGCTCCAAGGGCGGCCAGGCCCGAGATTGCCAGCATTGCCACGTACAGGGCCTGCCTGTAGTAGATGGTTTCTGGGTCTCCAACAGCCGGCGGATTGGCCGGATACTTTACAGCAACGACGAGGTAAAGTACGAACCATATGATGCCTGCCAGCACCAATGCTTTTTTTGTGTTGTTTGATCCCGGCATCATGTTTCTTGCATACGCAAACACCAGACCAAACAAGGCACTGTATGACAGGCCAAGAACTGCCCCGCCTGCTATGCTTCCGCCTTTCTGCCAGAGACGGTAAGCAGCAATTTCGTTGGGGTTGATTATCTCGCCTTCAGCGGCTGCCTTCTGGTTTTCCAGATCTATTGCCTTTTCAAGAAAAGGTTCAACAACACCTTGATTGATAAGTGCAAGAATCGTGCCGGCAATCGCACCGGAGCAAAGAACAATTGCAATAAAAGTAAGAGTTTTCATGCCCAGTTCCGTGTTAGTGGCATGCGAATCCAGCGGCGTGCCTCATGTCATGGTAGAATTCGTGCATCCACATATCGCCGTAGGCCTGATCCCCCTGCGCCACGCTAAAGAGGTGCCCTTGGTCGAAACCCATCATAAAGATGCCGAATACAAGCACGCCAAGCAAGACGCCAACAGCTATCTTTGGAACTCCGCCGGCTGCCCTTGTGATCTGTTCAGCAAACGACATGCTTTTCGAGTGCAAGGCGGTGTTATATAAATAATAGGCTAGTTTGTCCAACCTGGATGGTTTATCCAACTCCTGTACAACGAATAAATCGTTGTTCTACTATCAGCCATCCGTGCACACATACGTCAAGACGCTGACAAAGGTTGCCGCCAGATATGCACCAAGCCGGCTGCTTTCGTTTAACGCGGTGCATGTGTTCGTCGCATTGCAGCTGATGCAAAGCCGCGGGCACGCCAGCAGGAACGTCCTTTGCAAGGAACTGGGGCTGGGAGAAGGCGCAGTCAAGACGCTGGTCAAGCACATGAAGATGCACGGCCTTGTGGAGACGTCAAATGGTGGCACCAGGATGACTTCCCGGGGAAAGGGTATTTACGATGACCTTGCTTCCTCCATCCCGTCGGAGATGAGCCTGCCAAGATCGTCTGTTGCCCTTGGCAGGTACAATTACGCAGTACTTTTACACGAGTTTGGCTTTGCAATCAAATCAGGCATAGAACAGCGGGATGCTGCAATAAGGATGGGCGCGATAGGCGCGACAACCCTGCTTTTCAAGGACGGACGATTTGTGATGCCCAACAGCAACCAGGATTCGCTGAAAAAAGAACAGGACCTGCGAAGAGAGTTGATTGAAAAACTGGACCCAAAGGAAGGCGATGCAGTGATCATAGGGAGCGCGGAAAATGATGTCAAGACTGCAGAACTATCCGCAAAAAACGCTGCGCTGGCCACGATAATCGACCATGAAAAGCATGATTAGTTGTTGCAGAAACTTTCCCTGAATTCGATGGTCGCTTGCGGGCAGTTTTTCATGCCCATAATCTTTATACTAGTCAAAGCAAGCAATAATGTCGGCGCCGTGTACCGTACAGAGAGTTATCAAGCCTTTGCATTAGCGGATTCATTGCACAAATCGCCATCTTTCTGGCAGGAGAAAACAGCGTGATCTCTCCTACCATGGATCTGAAGCAGATCCAGACAAGGGCTGATCAAACCTTGGAAAAAGGGGTGCAAATAGACCTGTCGACTTCGATGTGCAAAAGATACCTGCGAAGGCACGCGAACCAGAAGACAAGCGTTGTGGTGCTTTACGTTGACATAGACGGGTCCACCCAGATGACTCTGTCAGTTTCATCGACAAACCTTGCCAGAATCCTCCAGCTCTTCTCACAAGAGATGAGCCTGGTGGTCGCCAACTATGGCGGCTACGTCCTGAAATATGTTGGCGATGCCGTGATATCCTTGTTTCCGGCCGAGCATGATAAAAACCGGGCATGCATGCAGGCACTTGAATGTGGCAGAATGATGCTTGACGTTATCAGCAAGTGCATCAACCCTGCCCTGTCATCGCGCGGCCTGCCGGAGCTCAAGGTCAAGATCTCCCTTGACTGCGGGGATGTTCTTGTGATACTTTATGGTAAGAGCCTTGAAAACGCCCACATCGACGTGGTGGGCTCAAGCATAAGCATGGCGGCCAAGATGCTTGCCATCGTCCCGACAGGCAGGATAATCATGGGTGAATCAGTCAGGGACAACCTTCCGGAACATGTATCCAGAGCCTTTGTCAAGTTTGACGTCGACGAGTCCATGTGGTCGTACGTAGACCAGAACAAAAGAAGATACAGTCTTTACCTGACTCTTCCATGATCGTGCAACTTAATAACTGCAGGCCGTCATTGACTATTGGACCATGGCTCCCAAAAAAGGGAAAGGCGTTGATCATAGTTCCATAGTAGATCATTCGGCAGAAGATGATCATGCGCTGATATCTCCGCTCAGTTCGAAAATAATCCTGAAGAACCCTTTCGTGGTGGCTGGCTTTCCAGACAACAGCATGGTTGGCTCTATTTGCATAAACCACATAATCGAGCAGTTGCACCTGCACCAGATCGCCTTTGTTGACTCCCAGTACATAATGGCCAGCGCTTTGTTCATTGGCAGGAAACTTCGCCATCCTTTCAGGATATATGCCAACGACCAAGGAAACGTCTGCGCCCTGATATGCGAAGTTCCCATCCTGGCAAGGGGCATACGCTCCATAGTAAACACTATCGTTGACTGGCTTGTCCAGTTCGATGCCACAGATTTGACAGTGATGGGCGGAATACTGCCAACAAACGTTAGCCCGTCTTTCATAAAGTCCAGAAGTGCGCTGGTCCTCCAGAATGAAGACAGTGCTGGCGCCGAATCTTTGGCGGAGCAAAAACCGGTCGACGAAAAACAAGGCAGTGTGGTGCCGACCACGGCCTTCGTGGTGGGCATCGGCGGGGCACTGCTGGCCTCCTGCACTGCAAACAAAATAAAATGCAGGGGCATGTTTATCCCCTCTGTTGGGACAGCACCGGACCCCGGCGGGGCGGCCATACTGCTTGAGGCGCTTTCAGATATAGTTCCAAATCTCAAGACAGATACAAAGCCCCTCAAGGCGGAAGCAGAAATGATAAGGAAGCAGCTGGAAGAACTCTTAAAGATGCAACAAAAAGCCATGGAAGAGTACGAGCAACCGACTGCGCGCCCGGAGACAGAAAGGATATACAAATAATCTAGAGGGCCTTGTCTCCCTTCTCTTTCGTGCCGATGTCGTAGGCTTCAGCAACATCATAGACAAATATCTTGCCAATGGCCGAAGAGCCGTTACCAAACATCTTGAGCACGTCGTCGATTATTTCCTTGGCAACGGAATCTGGAACAAGCACCTCGATTTTTGTGCGGTAGCCGAACTCTGGCACATAAGTCATAACTCCCCTGCCGACAGCCACCGCTTCGTGCTTGGCCCTGCCCCTTCCCTTGACATCGTAAAAGGACATGCCTCCTACCTTGTGTTTGTGCAGAAGGTTGTTTACCTCCACCATGTGCTCGTGCGGGATGATTATGTCAATCTTCTTCATATCCCGATGTGGATTTTGGGCCATAATAAACGGCGTGCATTACACTGCAATCGTTTCACGGGTTGCTTTCTTTGAGCAACAGCAAAGACTGGTTGATGGATTTTCTCACTTCTTCTAGAACTTCTAAGACCGTCTTTTCTTCATCATCTTTTTCGCGCTGCTCTATCTCGTTGTTGTAGTATTTCATCCACGAGTAGGTATGCTGCAGGTTCTCAAACAATGCAAATGGAAGCAGTGTCTGCTTGCCTCCAAGGATTATGGAGTCCCACATGTCTGTAAAGAACGGTTTGAAATCGTGGTACTGTATGGATTCGTCGATAAACCGCAGTTTTTTATTCAGGTCGTTGGTGACGAATTGGATTATTTGTTTTCTGTTCTTTCTTTCTTCTTTGCGGGTTCTTTCCTTCTCCACTCTAAGCTCGATGTATATGGCGCCGTAGATGATGGCGGCTAGAATGATATTCTCGATGATAATGGCGTCCCATTCTATCGGCAACAGTATTCACGTTGACTATGCTTTCAGCTGTTTAAAATATTAATATCAAGGTGGGGTACAGCGCGTTGCTCTGCAAACAGAGTTATTAAGAAGAACAGTCTTTATGGCAGACCGATGAGCGCAGTCAGCGAGATCATGTCAAGGGGCGTGATAACGGCAAACGTAGAATCCAACCCGTCTGTGTTGGATATTGCCAATATGATGATAAAAAGCAAGGTCGGCTCCGTGGTGCTGTTGAAGGCAGGAAAACCAGCCGGCATCATCACTGAAAGGGATGTTATTAAAAAAGTCTCCTCCCTGAACAAAAAGCCAGGGGATATTCAGGCTGCCGACATCATGTCCTCGCCATTGATAACCGTCAAGGCATATGATTCAGTTGATACGGCCGCCGCTCTTATGTCAAAGAACAAAATCAAAAGGTTGCCAGTGCTTGAAACAGACGGTTCCATAGCCGGCATGCTGTCAGTCACAGACATTGCCAAAAGACTTGCCAAGATCTTGGTTGACGATTACAACAGGTACCGAACGCTGAAAGCTGCCCTGGATTTGTAAAGTCAGTATTTTTCCATTACCTGCCCTGTATGGCAAGCCCGACAAGCTCCGCACCATTCACACACGTGCACAGTTTCAGTGCCGCACTTGGCGCAGATGGTCTCGGGACTATGCTCCTTGACTTCGTGATAGTTATGGGGCTGTCGCATCCGCGTCATTTGACTTGCACCCTGGTAACCGGTTTCTTTGCCTTGGGGGCTTTCTTTGGCAGCTCCAAGGTCAGTATACCTTTGTCCATCCTGGCATTTACCTTTGATGGGTCTATCTCCTCTGGCATCGGTATCTTGCGATAAAATGAGCGGTAGGATCTCTCGTTGTAGATGTAATCCTTCTTCTCTGTTTCTGTCTTTTCGGAGTGTTCGCCGACTAGCTCTACGTAACTGCTGGTTGCCTTGACGTCTATCTTGTCCTTCTCAACGCCGGGGACTTCGATTTTTAGGTCGTATCTGTCGCCCTTGTCTGACATGTCGCAAAGTGGAACGCGGATATCGTCCAGTTGTGGGAAACGCCAGAGTTCAGGCTTCATCATGCTCTCTATTTCTTGCCCGAAGCCCTTAAAGATGTCGTCCAGCCTTGCTGGACGCGGTCTTGGGCGCCTGGCCAGTTTACCCTGTCTCGTCATGCCCACATTACAATGAATTTTGTATTTGAAAGGTGGGTATGCAGTGCAGTGCATTGCGTTCCTTGTCCGTAAATACGCGGAAGGTAAAAGAGAAACCAATGAACAGCCTGGTGCCAAGGTTAAAGGTAAGCGATAGCATGCTGGTTATCATCGCCGTAGTGGGATGCGTAGCTGCCTTTGCAGTCCTGTTCATATACATCAGTGGCGGCGCCGTTAGACATGTCTCCATATTCTTGCCGGAAAAGACGGAAAACACGCTGGCCTTCCGGGAAATAGACGGCGAGGTCAAGCTGGTGGGCATAAAGGGAATTGCGCAAGTCAACCCCACCCTGATAATGAGGACCGGCGACTATTCGATGGAGCTTACAATAATCAATGAAGACGATGAGCCGCACATTCTATACATAGACGGCGTTAACGTATCGACCAAGTTTCTGAGGCCGGGGGATCAGGACACCATATCCTTCCGTTCAGAAGGTGAGGCAACGTACAACTATTACGACTGGGGCACCAACAGAGAACCGCTTGGCCAGATAGTTGCGATGAAAGTCACTGCCTTCGAATAGCTATCTTAGTGGCAGTTTTCTATCAAAATGCAGGGTAACGCCGCGCCTTTCATCCACTTCTACTGAGCACATCTCGTCGATGGTCATCGTGACCCTTGATGTCTTGTTTTTGCAAAGCGGGCAGACTTTAATCAGTCCCCGCTCATTTATGCAGGTGCTGCACCAGAAACATCCATCACACATCTCCAAGACAACATTGGGGAATGTCTCGCCGGTGATCCGCTTTTGCTTCGTGTTAAGGTCTTCATATGGTGAAATCCTGCTTTCCGGAGACTCTTCCTCTCGATCTGCCATGCAGACTTTTCGTCAACTGTTTAATTAAACAATTTGATTACAGTGCATTGCAATACATTCAGAAAAAATAAATGCACAATTCCATCCCATTTTTCCTAGCATGGTTTCAAGGATTCTCCTACCACACGACGGAACCGAAATGTCTGACCGGGCTTTAGACAAGGCAGTAGAGCTTGCAAGGGCCCTCAAGTCTGAAATGGTCATCGTCCACATAGTGGACAGCCGATTTGTACCACCCAGTGCCACGCTGGGATTCATCAGCGACAAGACCTCACTGGAAGCCGCCAAGGTTCAGCTGGTAAAGATACTGAAATCCGGGGCTGAACAGATGCTTAACAGCAGGATGGCCAAGGTCAAGGCAAACGGCATCAGCGTAGACTTTGTTCTGGGCGTGGGTTCTCCGGCAGAAGAAATAGTCAAAATTGCCCGGAACGTAAAGGCAGACCTCGTAGTGATGGGTAGCAGACAGCTGAGGGGCGGCAGTAAAATAAAGACGCTTGGAAGCGTCGCTAGGCGCGTATCGGAAATAGCCGAGTGCCCGGTAATGATAATCCACTAGCCCTTAGAGAAACTCTATGTGCAGGGCCTTTATTTTCTGGCGGGCGGGGTCCCTCGGCTCAAACTCAAACGTAAAGCGCCCCTTTGCCCTGTCTCCTCTCTCAAAAGTAACCAAGGCAGTCACCCTGCCTGCGTCTGACGAGTGTCGCTCCAATTCTATCTTTCTGCGCATGTTGCTGTTGGCCATCATAGCCACCCTGAGGAATGGCTCTATCGCAGAGATTCCGTGTAAACCCTCGACCCTACTGAAAGGCTCGTACACCGTTGCATCGTTATCAAAGAGGTTGAGGAGACCTTCCATCTCTTTTTTCTCTATACACTTGAAGAATTGAAATACTAATCCTTCGCTACTACTGAGGGTTTTCTTTGACATTTTAATGATCTTCTGCCTTTGACCAAGATTTGGATCAATTGATAATTAACCTGTAGGATTGCACTGTAGTGCACTTGCACATGGTGTCTATCGGAGCATTACCTGTGCCACGGTGGTGTTCGGCGTGACGCTGATGTCTGCCCTGACGCTGGCCAGGTTCTCGAATATGATGGCTAAAAGCTCTTTTGTGAAAAGCGACCAGTTTTCGCCCAGGTCATGCTGTATCACAAAGACGTGCTTGCTGGACCCTTCTATGCGATGATCGGATTTGATGCCGGATACCTTCATGTATTCTTCAAGCACTGAAAGCACGACCCACAGGTTGTACTGTTTCTTCATGAAAAGTACCGAGTCCTTCATGAGTGTAAAGGCTATCTGCGCTGACTGCTTTATTATCTCCATTCTGTAGCGCTCGATATCTTTGACTCCGCCTATCTTGGCCACTTCTATGGCCTTGTCAATGAGCGTCGACAGTATCAGTTTCGGAACAGGCATCATTCCGATCTTGTTCTCGTATCTGTCCCACTCCGAGTACCTTTTGAGGACCTGGTTGACAAGGACGTTTAAAGAAATCTCTCTGTTGTCGGATTCAGCCTGTAGCTCATCGATAACTGACGAGTCTATCCTGAATGTAACGCTGCGCGTCTTTTTTACCTGCTTGGTGCTCTCAGCCACCTTGTCTCCGAAATTGCCGGACAACATCTTGGGTTATTATCCATGTCCATTAAAAGCATTTCATTTTTCTACAGCCCGTGAGACCTTTTGTCGTGTCTTGAAATTCGTTCAAAATCTGCAGTCTTAAAGTGCGGCTGGATAGGGTTTGCCACATACAAATTTCACATTTGTCGAAGGTCTCCTTCCAACAGGCCGCTTCCGATGTGCAGGCGATCGATGTGCTTTGAAAGGTCCTCTTTGCTCTCAAAGATGGATCCGCAGTAGGGGCAGGCAATCTTGCCAGCGGCAGAGCCTGACGGCAGGTCCACCTCGACCAGTTCTACGCTCTGGCTGGGAATGTTTCCCACGACCGACCTGAGCGTTACGATGCCTATGATGCCGTCCTTGCCGGCCACCGGCAGTCTCCTGATTCTTTTCTGTCTCATTACGGCCACCGCTTCCCTGACCTGAGCCGACTCGTTGATGGTTATGATGGGTGAGCTCATCACGTCCTTTAGTGGAGTCTTGAAAGGCCCTTTGTTTTCGGCAACAACCCGATAAAGGATGTCACGTTCAGTAACTATGCCGACCAGATTCTTGGGGTCCTTTTGGCTTACAAGGACACTAGAGATATCCTTTTCATGCATTATCTTGACGGCTTCAGCAACTGTCGTAGATTCATCAAGAACTGTTATTTTCTTGTCTGCAACATCTGATACCTTCCTTTCAAGGAAATCTGTCTGCATAGAAGAGGTCTGCCTAAAGCCTGATTTATTGTATGTGTATGCAGTGCAATGCACAACAATCTCAGATGTAAAATATTGCCCGACTGGAGGACGTGTATGAGCATCGAGTCAATGCCGGTTTCAGCCATAATGACAAGGAACGTCAAGACCGCCAGGGCGGGTCAGACAGTTAAAACGGCTGCCAAGATAATGCATGAAAACAGCATTGGAAGTGTTGTTATCGTCAGGGACGATGCAGAAGACATCCCGGTTGGAATCATTACAGAAAAAGATATCGTAAGGCTGGTCTGGTCCTCCCAGAATCTGGATATTTCACTGCAGGAGGTTATGAGAAAACCGGTCATAACTGCAGACATTATGACGTCGATAAAGGACGCAATGCAGACCATGCAGGCAAAGGACATCCGGCGACTTCCCGTTGTTGAAAAAGGCAGAATGGTTGGCATCGTGACAGAAAAGGACATCTTTAGGGCAATCCTCAAGAGCCAGGCACTTTTGACCAGCATAAGCAACGACGTAATTATGGAATACCGGCCTGCATACGAAAGGCTGACCGAATTCATGCTAAGCGAAATATACTTCCCCGGCGGTAACCGTTAGACATGGTTTCTAAAATTCTAGTGGCCGTAGACGGCTCGGAATGCGCAAGAAAGGCCTTCGATTCAGCGCTGAAGATTGGAAAGGATCTTGGAGCCAAGGTGATCGTGCTAACCGTCGTTCAACCACCCTCGATGATCACGACGCAAAAAGACCTGCAGGGCACCATCGAGATGCTTCTTGAAAAAGAAGCAAAAATCATGCTGGCCAACTATGGGACGATAGCAGAAAAACGCGGGGTTGACTTTGAGACCATACTTGCAATTGGCTACCCTTCAAGGGTAATACTCAACACTGCCGAAAGTAAGGAAGCAGACCTTATAGTGGTCGGGAGCAGGGGCCTGGGCGGCCTCAAAGAACTCTTCTTGGGCAGCGTTTCGCACTCGGTAGTGCAAAATGCCGATATCCCGGTCCTCATTGTCAAGTGATATCGTGAAAGGTGCAAGTCCCCAGCTAAAACAAAGCATCGGCCTGTTTCAGGCGATAATGTACGGTGTGGGCCTCATCCTGGGAGCTGGCATCTACGTCCTAATTGGTGACATTGCCGGCATTGCGGGAAATGCGATGTGGGTTTCTTTTATCATCGCCGCACTCATTGCGGTGTTTACGGGCTTCAGTTATGCAGAACTTGCATCTGTTTTTCCAAAAAGCGCCGCCGAGTATGTTTTTGTCAAGAACGCTTTTGGCAGCAACCTCTTTGCTTTCGTAGCCGGCTGGCTGATAATCTTTGTGGCCGTAGTTTCTGCAGCGACGGTGGCCATAGGATTTTCTGGATATCTGCTCAACTTTTTTCCACAGGCGGATCCGATTTTATCGACCATCGCCTTGGTGGTTGTCCTGTCAGCAATCAACTTTATCGGCATAAGGGAGTCAGCATGGATGAACACTGTCTTCACATTCGTTGAGTTATCCGGCCTTGCCATAATAATTGCCCTAGGTATCTTTCTGGGCTCGCCTGCTCAGACAAACTATCTCGAAATGCCGCCGGCGGTAACAAACAGCTCGCTGGCAGTGGGCTCACTTTTAGGTGCTGTAGGCCTGATATTCTTTGCGTATTTCGGTTTTGAGAACCTTGCAAACATCGCTGAAGAGACCAAAAACGCCCGCCGGACGATTCCAGCAGCCCTGATAATTTCAATAATCATAACTACGGCCGTGTACATCTTGGTCGCAGTATCAGCAGTATCGCTTGTCGGCTGGGAAGCGCTCTCTTTGTCAGACGCGCCTCTTGCCCTTGCTGCAGAGAAGGTGTTTGGGAATGCCGGTATTGTCATGCTTTCTGCAATAGCCCTGTTTGCCACGACCAACACGGTTTTGATGATGCTAGTCTCCGGTTCTAGAATAGTATACGGCATGGCTTCAGACCGAGCGCTGCCATTCTCGCTGTCGGCGGTTCACCGTACAACAAGGACTCCCTTCAAAGCCATAACGGTCGTAATGATACTGACAATTGCCGTTGTCGCCGCCTCTGCAGGCCGCATAGAGTCTGTTGCCCGGGTTGCTGTCTTTGGGATATTTCTTGTTTATGTATTTGTAAACACGTCGCTTATCTGGCTAAGATACAAGCAACCTGGCTTGGAGCGTCCTTTCAGATCGCCGGTCCGGATCAAGAAATTCCCCATCTTGGCAGGGCTTGGGCTTTTGACCTCGCTACTGATGCTGACTCAGTTTGACTGGCTGACCGCTGTCTTTGGAGCTGCTGCCATCCTGTCTGCAATAGCATACTACATGATCTGGAGGCGTAAGTAGTGTTTATCTTGTCTTGTACACGTACATATAGTGGGGCTCTGGAAAAATGAGGTGGACGCTAGAAGACTTTGTCTACGGCGCAACCGACGGCGCGGTCACCACCTTTGCGGTTGTCGCCGGCGTGGTTGGAGCCTCGCTTTCGCCGGCCATCGTTTTGATCCTTGGATTTGCCAATCTATTTGCCGACGGCTTTTCAATGGCAGTTGGAAACTACCTTGCCACCAAATCCCAGAAGGAGTACATAGAGCGTGCAAGGCAGCGCGAGGAATGGGAAATCGACAATCTGGCAGAGCAGGAACGCCAGGAGATAAGGGAGATCTACGCTAGCAAGGGCTTCAAAGACGAGATCCTAGAAGAAATAGTCCGGATAATAACTTCTCGCCGCAAGGTCTGGATTGACACCATGATGAAAGAGGAGCTGGGACTGATAGAAGACAAAAGGCGGCCGTTTGATACTGCACTAACCACGTTTACTGCATTCAACCTTATAGGAGTAATACCGCTGCTGCCCTTCATAGCCTCGTTTGTAGCTGGCTCGGCCGTGTCTGCCGGTGATGCCTTTGTTTATTCGGTAACATTTACCGCGATCGCATTTTTTCTGATAGGCGCAATAAAAGGCAGGGTCCTTCAAAAAAAACTGATCCGGTCAGGACTGAGCACTCTGATGGTGGGCGCCATCGCTGCGGTGGTTGCCTTTGTTGTTGGATATCTGCTAAATCTGCTGGTTTGAAAAAGACTACACAGTGTTAAATGCTTAAATCTTTTACACAGTCTCTTATAGTAATGAATCTAGGCATAACTGTAACTCTGCTTGTTGCAGGCATAATTGCAACCGCTGGCGTTTCCAGCGCATACGCCCAAGATCAGGTAATCCGAGGAACATATGCCATACGCATGCCACCAGGCGCATTCGACCAAAATTCAGCAGTATTTTATGATCCGCCGGCATCAGCGATCCCTGCCGGCACCACGGTGGTGTGGTTCAACGACGATCCAGGCCAGATGCACACTGTTACAAGCGGCACCGGCTTTGAAGACGCAAATTTTGGATCGGTCTTTGACTCTGGTTTTATGAGTGAAGGCGCTTTCTTCCAACACACCTTTGACGCAGCCGGAGAGTTCCCGTACTTCTGTCAGTTGCACCCATGGATGGTGGGAAAAGTAACAGTAAGTGACGCCTTTGAGCAGGGCCACAATTTCAAGTTCAGCTCAGGAACAGGGCCAGTATTTGACTTTTCCAAAAACGAAAGAACGCTTCTGCGGCTAGAGCCAACATCTATTGAACTAGACGAAGACGAGCCGGTCACCTACAAGATCATCATACTGAAGAACGGCGAAGAAGCATTCTCCAATGATTTCCGATCCCTTGGCGGGGATCTGTACCTTGAACTGATCCCTACTGATACAGACACCCGGGTATATGGGCCGGATATCGGCGACCCTATAATCGGGGCATACCACGTTGAAGGAAGCTTCCTTAAGGACAATGCGGCCTATACAGTACGCGCTGAAATAACCCAGATCTTCGACAGGCCGCCAGAAGATCAAATAGGCGACGACTTTGGCGTGCAAATCGTTCCAGAATTCCCATTGGGAATACTGCTTCCAGTCGTGGCAGGGATAGGGGCAACTATCTTTGCTGGCAGAAGGTTAGGCAAGCTTTAAGCCTTCTTTTCCTTTTTTGTCTATTGCGCAGGATTTTGTCGGTCTGTACTGACAACCTTGACCTTTAGCCGATCCTGGTAGACGTACTGCCGCATTTAGGGCAGGATCTCTGGTTGTGTTCCGTCCCGCAGTTCGTGCAGTAGAATTGCACGCTATTGCGAACCAGAACAGAAGGCTGCAACATCCTCATCTTTTTCAGACTCTGCCTTCTCACAAAGTATCCCATGGCAAGAAATATTGGAATCATGACCCCCATCGAATACGGAAATGGCACTACTATGGACACGGACACGCTTATGGCAAGACCGACTCCTATCCCGAGAAGCTGCTGCATGAGAAATTGCTTGTTACCGTTCATCTGGTTTCACTCCATGACCTAGGCATAAGGCAGATCTCCTTCATTGCGGTTAGACTCATTGCCCAAATACTGCACTACTTTTGACTGGATCTGCGGCTTTGATGCCACGCCCACGAATCCGTCAACTGGCTGGCCGTTTTTGAAGATTACAACCGTTGGAATGCTCTGGATACCAAAGGAGCCGGCGACACTTGGATTTTCATCTACGTTTAGTTTTCCAAATATCACCTTGCCTGCAAATTCGCCGGCAAGCTGCTCTATGGTAGGTCCAAGCATCCTGCACGGCCCACACCATGGTGCCCAAAAGTCAACAACGACCAATGGGTATTTTTGGATGGCCTGCTCAAAGTTTGAATCGGTTAGAGTAAGCGGCGCGGCGGCTATTCTTGGCGAATCGTTCTGCCTTTTGGCAAACCGTTCTCTTGCTGGTAATTTATTTAATTCATCATCGTTTTCATATTGCATGGTTTTGCAATCACCGTGCAATACTATACATTTGTATGATATAAGTATTATGGTATTGGCAAGAGTGTGCAAAAACCTTAAAAGAAGCGGGTAATGATATAACAACCATGCGTTCGTCGTCGCTGAATATGCTGACAAACAAATCCGCATCATGCAAAGACTTGTTTTCATGCATCTACGACCTTTCCACGTCGGAATTGGCCCTGCTGGCGCTGCTGCTCAAGGAAAAAGACTCTGTGAGTCTGGATGATCTGGCAAAAAGCATGCACAAGGACAGGGCCACTGTATTCCGGTCGCTGCAGAAGCTGGTGAGCCTTGGTCTGTGCACCAAGGCAACCATGAATATCAAGGAAGGCGGCTACTACCACGTATATGCCGCTGCCAGCATAGAACTTATAGAAAAGAACACCGCGCTCAGAGTCAGGGAAATCCAAAAGTCGCTGGACCTGTTGATGAAGAAATTTAAAAGCGACATCAAGCAGATGGCCCTGACCTGAAAGCAATCCGGAATCTAAAGACATGTTATAAGCAGGAGACGCGTAGATCATGCATGAGCGCGGATGCTGCCAGCAATCAGCCTGCGCCGGAGCTGCTTCTTGCAAAATGGAGCGATCGGTTCTTCGCCTGGCTGATAGACTTTATCATAGTAAACATTGCTGTCGGGGCAGTTCTTGCAGCTGCGGCCTTTCCCTTCTGGCTGGATTACGGGCCAGACCGGTGGTTTGGTTTTGGGCAGTTTGACGGCCCGCTACGGTATTTCATCACAAGCTCTGCATTCTTTGGATACTGGACATTCTTTGAATCCACACGGGGCCAGTCGATAGGCAAGATGGTACTCAAGCTCAAGGTAGTAGACCTGCAAGGCAAGGCTCCGGAAACAAGAAACATTGCCATACAGAGTTTTGGCAAGGCATTCCTCCTGCCCATTGACACCATTCTTGGATGGATATTCACCAACGAAAAAAGACAGCGGATCTTCAACAGGGCCAGCGATACTCTGGTCATCAAGCTGCAAGAAAGCTATGGGGCGCCAGGAACGCTGTACAAGAAGGACTAGCACACAACTCTTTTTAGTTTAGGATCGCATTTCCTATCCGTGCCTGTCAAGACGATCACTACAAAGATAAAATGATTCAGATCTTACGGTGGTTGTGAACTTTGGCGCAGTAAGGTGTGGGTTCTGCAGGGCTCTAGAACCTCTGTATATCAGCCTGTCGGACCAGTACGGTGGCAAATTGAAATTCACAAAGCTTCTGGTAGACGACATGCAGAACCATGAGATGCTGCACCACGTATCGATTGAAGGGACGCCGACGCTCAAGTTCTATTGCAGGGGACGGGAGGCCGGCGAGCACGTGGGCTATGCAATTGAACCTGTAAAGCGCAGATAGACTACTTGCTGAAATGGACTGTTGTCTGTCCAACAGCACACCCATGAAAATATAGGGCAAACGTAGTGCACTGCCCTGCACTATATTCCTACATTTTATTCCGTTGACAGTCTAAAGTCAGACATGCCCTGTGTTGAGAAGACGGTAAACGTCAGCCCGTGGCTATTGAAAAAGCTCTCAAGAATGTATGAAAACGGCATTTCAATAACCGAGATATCAAGACAGCTGGAAATGAGCCCGGGGACGGTGCAAAAAATACTGACATTGCTTGGGTACAAAATCGAGTAGATGGAAATGCGTCTGCCAGATATTTCCATAGAAACGGCAGCTCCGCATATCTCCAGACGACCTCTTCTCTCTGTTGACGTCCATTCTGCAATGCTGCAGACGGCAATTTTTCTGGCCATCGGACCACAGATCTATGTGGATGGCCTTGTGGTGCTGGATGGAAGCAAGCTGGCCGGCAGAATAGGCGGGCTGGCGTTGGTCAAACACATCCTTGTCTCCAAGGAAAGATGGCTTGAATCAAGGGCAGCCGATGTGATGGACCATCTTGACAGACCCCTTGAATCAAGCGAGCCTCTTTCCAGCGCGTTCAGGATTTTCAGCGAAACAAGGTTCGCGTTTATGCCCATAGCCATCAACGGCGAGGTGGCCGCAACGCTGTCCATACGCGATCTGTTAAGGACACTCGTGGCACACAAGATTGATAGAAAGGCAAGCCCACTGGCCTCGGATCTCATCACCATCAGAAGCGACAGCAGCATTCTTGATGCGTTGATGGTAATGGCAGAAAAAAGAATAAGAAACTTGATCTTGATGAAACTTGGCACCCAATACTTCATCAACGACAGAAAGATCCTTGAATTTCTGCTAAGCCACGATGCGCGGCAAGTGATGCAGAGTCAGGGATTTTCTGCACTTGAAAAAATCCCTGTCCAGAGTCTTGAAATTACACGGGGAATACAGATAGCCGAGGACACCACGGTGGGCCAAGCAGCTGAACTTTTGATGGACGTTGGCACTCCATGCCTGTTTTACAGGGACAAGATACTTACGCCTTGGGACCTGATAATGAAGGACTGACACGCATTTTTCCATTGCCTGCCGAAAAAAGATATCTGGAATGCAGTGTAATGCAGAATAATCTTACTGGTTAAAAGACCATCTCTCTATCATTGTTGTAATGGTCTGCAAGGGAAAATGCATCCACTACAAGACCCTGGCAAGGTATTCTGACGGCCGTAAACGCTGCCAAGTATGCGACGTCTTTATTCGCTGGAACGGCATGCGCTGCCCGTGCTGCGGCTTTGCACTTAGAACAAAGCCGCGAACTGCGAAAAAGGCTCTGCAGGCTAAATATGCGCCAGTCTTAAGGCACGCATGATGCTGCAGTCTTATTTTATTTTGGATAAAAGTTCGTCTGCGTGCAATTCGCCCTTCTTTGTCAGCTGGAAAAGTTCATTTCCTTCCTTGTTCTGGCCGGCTTTTTTGACAAACCCCTTTTTGACGAGCCTTCCGCTAAAGTTGCCGCCCTTAAACCAGCTGCCGTAGGACTTGCCCCAGTCGCCTAGGATCGCCTTTATTTCAGCCTTGTTCTGATCGGGCTTTATCCTTAATGCAAGGATGACGAGATCTTGGGTTCCTATCTTGTCAACGTTCCCAACAACAAGACTCGTTACGTCTTGCCTCTCTACTGATGACTTTTTGTAGACAACGCCTTCAAGACGCTCAACGCGCTTTTGCAGATCCTGGATTATCTTCTCTAATTCAGGGACATCCAACATTCCTATTGAAATTACGGTTGTACTTAAGCCCTCCATTTTGCAGGGCTTCATTGCAATGCACTGCACACCCATCTGATTATATACAATACCGCCGTCAGATTTTTGTGGAGCCGCATCCTATTCAAAAAACGATGATGCCCTTTCGGCGGCCATGCTGCGGCAACGGTGATGGGAAATAGAGACGTTTGCTCCACAAGATCCAAGAAAAGCCAGCTGGCATGCCATGGACAGGGACAATGTGCTGTCCCTGCTTCAAACAAGTATGGATGGGCTTTCAGAAGACGAGGCCAAACGGAGGGTATCTTTGTACGGCTACAACGAAATTTCAGAAGAAAAAAAGCCTTCACCTTTTGCTGTATTTGCAAAACAGTTCAAAGAGCCGCTGATCGCAATACTGCTTGCTGCAACTGCCATCTCTGCTCTTCTTGGGGAAGTTGTCGACGCCGTCATCATAATGGTCATAGTGGTCCTGGCCGCAGTGGTGGGTTTTGTCCAAGAGTTCCGGTCAGAAAAAGCAATAGCGGCTCTAAAAAAGATGGCAGCTGTGTCCTGCCGCGTAATAAGGGGTGGCGAGGAAAGGACTGTCGATGTCCGGGAGCTGGTACCTGGAGACATCATAATAGTTTCATCCGGTGACCGGATATCTGCCGATTCATACCTGCTTGAATCCTTCAACCTGCAGGTGGATGAGGCGCCGCTCACCGGCGAATCGATGCCGGTTTCAAAAACTCCCTGCATCCTGCCCGTGGATACGCCAGTGGCAGACAGAAAAAACATCTTGTACACCTTGACGGCTGCAACCTACGGCCATGGCCGGGCCGTGGTCTTTGCAACCGGGATGAACACGCAGCTGGGCAAAATTGCAGGGATGGTGCAGACGATAGAACTACAAAAGACGCCCTTTGAGATCAGGATGCGGCAGACCGGCAAGATCCTCAGCGTGATAATGTTGGCGGTCGTAGCCATCATCAGCGTGGTCGGCTTCTTTAGGGGCCACCAGATAATAGAGATGCTGGTCTGGGCAATAAGCCTAGCAGTGGCTGCCGTCCCAGAGGCGCTTCCTGCAGTGATAGCAACCTCGCTGACCCTTGGCGTCTACAGGATGGCAAAACAAAATGCCATAGTCCGGCGGCTGCCGGCTGTTGAAAGCCTTGGATGCACGACAGTGATATGCAGCGACAAGACCGGCACGCTGACCAGGGGCGAGATGACGGTTCGCAAGATCTACATTTACGACCATCTGTCCGAAGTGACCGGCTCGGGGTATTTGCCGGATGGGAAGATAGTCTCAGCCGACGGCCCGCTGAACAAAGACGATCTGGAAATCCTTGCCAAGTGCGCGCTGCTCTGCAACGATGCAAGCGTCAAGATCGAAAACGGCAAGGCTACCGTTGTGGGGGATCCAACCGAGGCCGCCTTGGCGGTCTTGGCCGTCAAGGCCGGTCTGGATAGAAAGCAAGCAAATTCCCAGTTCCCCCGGGTGCATGAAATCCCATTTTCCTCGGAAAGAAAAATGATGACCACGGTGCATCAGACCAACGGCGTTTATCAGGCGTTTGCAAAGGGTGCCGTGGAGGTTGTTCTGGACCGCTGCAAGGCTCTGCGTTCTGGTGGCGGGCTTCTGGACATGGACTTGGACAAAAAGTCCAGAATAATCCAGGTCAACAACGAAATGGCCCGTGCCGGCCTGCGGGTCCTGGCCCTGGCGTACAAGGATCTGGAGGGCAACAGTTTTTCTGAGCTGGAAAACGACCTGGTCTTTGTTGGCCTGGCTGCGATGATGGACCCGCCCAGGCCTGAAACTATCGACGCGGTGGCGCAGTGCAAGAGCGCTGGCATCGACGTTGTCATGATAACCGGCGATCACAGTTTGACGGCGGCGTCTGTTGCAAAAGAGATCGGCATAGCAGACGAAGGCCATGTAATGACGGGCACGGATCTGGAAAGGATGGATGAAAAAGAGCTGGCAGAACAGGTGCAGAAGGTAAAAGTGTATTCGCGGGTCTCGCCGGAACACAAACTCAAGATAGTACGCTCCCTCAAATCCAAGGACAATGTGGTGGCAATGACCGGCGACGGGACAAATGATGCACCGGCGCTCAAGGCCGCAGATATTGGCATTGCCATGGGGATAACCGGTACGCAGGTGGCCAAAGAGTCTTCTGCAATGGTGCTGGCCGATGACAACTTTGCCACCATAGTGGGCGCCGTGGAGGAGGGAAGGCGGATATTTGATAACGTCAAGAAATACCTTGTATATCTGCTCTCAGCCAACATCAGCGAGATCCTGGTTTTAACCTTCTCAGTGATGATGGGCTGGCCCTTTCCACTGCTTGCAAAGCACCTCCTTTACATCAACCTGGCCACCGATGGCTCGCCGGCCATCGCCCTTGGGCTGGAGCCACGGGAGCCAGACGTGATGAAAAGAAAACCACGACGTCTAAAGGAAGGCGTTTTTTCCGGCGTAACTTGGCTGATAATCGGAATTTCTATAATCCTCTCTGTAACTACGCTGTCGCTGTTCTGGGCAGTCCTTGAGTCGGAAGGGTGGCAGTCAGAGGCCGCGTTGTCTAAAGCCAGAACTATGGTGTTTGGGATGTTTGTATTCTTTGAGCTCTTTTTCGCACTGTCATGCCGATCGCTCAGGCACAACCTGCCAAGGCTGGGACTGTTCACGAACAAGGCCCTGCTTTACTCCTTGATCGGCGAATCATCGGCAGTGCTTTTCATCATGAACCATCCGCTCCTGCAGGGCATGTTTGACCTTGCCCCCCTCGGCACCTTTGACTGGGTACTGATGATAGCGCTATCAACCACGGGGTTCATCTTCACAGAAGTAGCCAAGCTTGTCATAAGAAGAAAAGCCTGAGGCTGCGCCTACCGGACTTAAGCAATGCTTTGCAATGCAAAGCATGCCTCTGGCATTAATGCACAAGCATGGGTTAAAGTCAGTGATGATTCGCCCAGAGACTATATCACAAAGTAACATCGAATTTGCAGCCTGCAACCTCCATACCATGCAGATGTTTTCTACAGATCACTTAACTATGACGTCGACCTTGGTTAGACAGGTGAGCTGATTGTCGGTTATCAAAAAGATGCTTTTGCCCATAGACGGCTCTGACTCCTCTATGGATGCTGCCAGATACGCCATCCGGCTGGCAGCCATGTCTGGATCAGAAATACTTTGCATTCACGCGGTGGTAAATCTGCCGTACGCGGAGCACAAAAGCGGCGGCGCACTGCTGGCCACGTACCTTGAAGAGGCAAAGAGGCATGCAGATCAGTGGTTTGACCAAGTCAAGGAGATGGCCAGCAAGGCTGGCGTCAAGGTAACCTCCGAGACGCTCCTTGACGTGGCGTCCATAGCCGATGTCATAATAAATTACGCCGCCTCTCACCAGGCCGACTTGATAGTCATAGGTACAAGGGGCAGGACCGGTCTGAAGCGTTTTTTGCTTGGAAGCGTTGCCAGCGCCGTGGTGTCGCATGCTTCATGCCCTGTTCTGGTGGTAAAATGAGGCGATACAAGACAGCGACGATATGGAAGTGGATTCAAAATGCCTGAACGCGCTGTCAAGATCTCGATTGGCAAGATAACGCTGGAAGGGGATCTTGTCATACCAAAAAATTCCCCTGGCATCGTGCTGTTTGCCCATGGAAGTGGAAGCAGCCGGCACAGCTCAAGAAACCGCTACGTGGCAAGGGTTCTTCAAGATGCCGGCCTTTCAACGCTGCTGTTCGACCTGCTGACAAGGGAAGAAGAAGCCATCGATCAGTACACCATGCATCTGCGGTTTGACATCCCGCTTCTGGCCCAGCGGCTGGCTGACGCTACGAAATGGATCTTGGAAAATGAGGATACCAAACATCTTGATGTGGGGTATTTTGGGGCCAGCACGGGCGCGGCTGCTGCGCTTGTGGCGGCTGCAGCAAACCCTGCTCCTGTAAGGGCAGTCGTCTCACGGGGTGGCCGGCCGGACCTGGCAGCCGATTCACTCCCACGCGTACAGGCTCCGACCCTCTTGATAGTGGGCGGCGATGATGAACCGGTCATCGACCTGAACAAAGAAGCAATGAGCCGGATGAAGGTAGAATGCAAACTTGTTATTGTTCCGGGAGCCACGCACCTCTTTGAAGAGCCAGGAAAATTGGAGGAGGTGGCCGTCCTAGCAAGGGACTGGTTCGTCCAGCATCTGCGCCGACAGGCAAAATGAAGACTATTTCTTGTATCCAATGTCTCGCAGGAACTGCTTTCTTTCCTGAATCTCTTTTTCGCCCTCGATCCCCTTGGGCCTAAAGCCGTCAACTACGCCAAGTATCGCCCTTCCCTGCGCGGTTTCGGCAATAGCCACCTGCACCGGATTGGAGGTGGCACAAAACACATTCACCATCTCTGACACTTCCTTGAGTCTTGGCAGCACGTTGATGGGGTACGCATTCTTTATCAGTATCAGAAGGCTGTGACCTGCCCCGATAGTGTAGATGTAGTCTGCTGCAAGACCTTCAAGTTCCTTGTCGTTGCCATCGTGCCTGACAAGGCAGGGTCCGCTGGCCTCGCAGAACGCGATTCCAAATTTTATGCCTGGAACGCAATTGACCATGCATTCAAAAACATCCTCGACTGTCTTGATGAAGTGGCTCTGGGCCAGTATCAGCTGAACTCCCTCTGGTGGTTTTATATCTACACTGTGAAATTCCATTGAACAGATATCGTGTCGCTGCGATTTAAGCAACATGCACGGTTGCAATGCATTGCAGTATGTTCTTATACGATAAATAAGGTAGAGTGGTGTGTTTGTACAATGACAAAGAAAAGCATGGTAGATGAATCACGCCTGTCGCCGGAAGAGGCCAAGGATATGGAACTGGACGAGCAGCCAAAGCCGACCCGAAAAGAGGGCAGATCCACCACACCGTCGCCAGAATCGACTGCACACAAGAAAATGAAGGGTACAAGGAAGATCCGGTAACGTTCAAGGATGCAAATTGAGTTACAGAACAATTCTTGTTCCCTACGATGGATCCAAGCCGTCAGATGATGCCCTTGACCGGGCAGTCGAACTTGCAAGCAGCATAAAAGATAGCCGCATCGTGCTTGTCTACGTGGTCGAAGAGATCTTATTTCCGCTAAGCAAGTACTCTCTGCGGCTGCCTTCCAACAAGACTGTAAAGGAGAACCTAGAAAGGTTCTATGCGGCCATGGAAAAGGACGGCCTTGAAGCACTTGAAAAGAAAAAGCAGCAATGCGAGGCCGCCAGTGTGCCTGCAAAGGTCCTAGTGCTTCGAGGCCGGCCTGCAGAACAGATCATGTCCTGCGTGGAGCAGGAAAGGGCCGATCTCGTGGTGATGGGTAGCACGGGACTTTCAGGAATCTCAAAACTCAAGACCCTGGGCAGCGTTTCACGTAAACTCTCAGAACGCCTTTCTTGCCCGGTGATAATCGTGCATTAGGCCGTGCCAGGTCTGTACTTGCTCATTATCTCCACAACTTCTTCGTCGCTGACCTGCGTGAAATCGTGGTAGAACTCGCCCACTGCGCCAAAGATGGCCGGTGAGTGCAAGACCATGACCTCGCCGGCTACCTGCTTTAGTGCGAACACTGTCTCCCTTGGACCGACCGGTATGGCTACTATCAGCCTCTTCAGTCGCTGGTTTTTTAGCCAGTTTATGGCTGCAAACATCGTCGCTCCGGTTGCAATGCCGTCATCTACCAGTATTACCACCCTGCCCTCGAGGTGGTATTCCTTACTTCCCCTGAACCTGCCAAGGCGGCGTTCGATTTCGTACATCTTTTCTGATATCTGATCGCTGATGTATTTGCTTGAGACTCCAAGCATTCTGATTATGTCTGTGTTGGGGAAAAAACTTCCATCATGCATGACTGCGCCGATAGCCAGTTCCGGATTTTCCGGCGCTCCTATCTTTTTTGATACTATGACATCCAGTTCTGCATTCAGGCGGGACGCTATTTCGTCTCCAGTGACTACCCCGCCTCTTGGAATTGCTAAAACTACCGGCCTTTCTTCTTCAAAAAGGGATGAATACTTTTCCTTTAGTTTCTCTGCCAAAAGGACTGCCGCCTCTCTTCTGTCATTGAAGATCAGCCGCCGGTATGGGTTGTCGCCGTCTGTTTTCATGATTTCACTTCGTTTTGATAATCGATAACGGCTTCCTTTATTTTAAAAGTATGTATGCACTGAATTGCAGCGGATTCCAATTTGTTAAATAATGAGCCAATCTGCTACCTGTCATGCGGGTGCATTGAAATGAGTCCTTCAAAAGAATTGATGCTGTCAGAGCATGAATTGGCACTTGCTACTGATTTTTATGAACTGACCATGGCCGCGGCCTACTTTAATGCTGACCAATTGGACAGGCAAGCAGTATTTGAGGCCTTTGTGCGCAAGCTACCGCGCAACCGCTCGTACATGGTTGCTGCCGGCCTAGAACAGGTACTAGAGTACATACGCAACCTGACTTTTACTGAAGATCAGATATCCTACCTGCAGTCCCTGGATACCTTCAAGCACGTGCCCGGCGAATTCTTTGACTACCTCCGCAGATTCCGGTTCACCGGCGATCTCTGGGCCGTAGACGAGGGCACGGTGCTTTTCCCAAACGAGCCGTTCATCAGAGTCGAGGCGCCAATAATCGAGGCCCAGATCCTTGAAACCTACCTGCTGTCGGTGATGAACTTTGAGAGCCTGATAGCAACAAAGGCTTCGCGCATCGTAAACGCGGCCGGGGGCCGAGACGTAGTTGAGTTTGGCTTCCGGCGTGCCCATGGCCCGCACGCCGCGCTGCTTGCAGCCCGGGCCAGCTTTGTTGGCGGCTGCGTGGGCACTTCAAATACCCTTGCGGCCTACAAGCTGGGTATTCCTGCCTTTGGCACCATGGCACACTCCTTTGTCATGAACTTTGAAAACGAGCTGGATGCCTTTACCGAATTCAACAAGGTGTTTAGCCACGGCTTTCTTCTGGTGGATACCTACGATACTATTGAGGCAGTCAAAAAGATAGTCCAGGCCAAGATTCCAGCAGCCGGGATAAGGCTTGACAGCGGTGACCTGCACTTTCTAAGCGTCGAATGCCGTCGGATTCTTGACGCGGCGGGCTACACTGATTCTAAGATAATGGCAAGCGGTGACCTGAACGAATACATCATAAGGGATCTGGTCGACAGAGGAGCCCCGATAGATGTCTTTGGGGTTGGGACAGAACTGGTCACGTCAAGAGACGATCCTGCCTTGAACGGCGTATACAAGCTGACAGCCATCAAGGTTCCCGCCGCGGAAGGCAAGTACCGCGTCCAGCACAGGATAAAGACAAGCCCCGGAAAAAAGACGCATCCGGGACCAAAACAGGTATTCCGGATAGTGGAGAATTCGATGTTAAAGACAGACATTGTAGGTTTTGAAGACGAACCGACGCCTGAAAATTCAACGCCGCTTTTAAAAAAATACATGGAGGGTGGCCGCGTTGTCCGTCAGCTGCCATCGCTAAAGGAAATCCAGCAATTACACCAAGAACAGATCATGATGCTGCCATGCGAGTTTACCGACCTTGGCGTGACTGTCAACATCTTTCCGGTAAGGTTCAGCGACAGGCTTGAAGCTGCCATCCAGCAATTCAAAGTGTAGAAAAGCAGAAATCCTAATTATTTGCCTTTGCCAAAATATAGAGATTGGCAAAACAAACCAAGGCAGACGGTCCAAGATACGCGATCCTCGTAGTTGACATGCTCAACGATTTTGTGCACGGCAAACTAAAGTGTGCAAGGGCAAAAAGGATAATACCAAACATCCAGGCTCTGCTTGATGCGGCAAGAAAAAAAGGAGTCCCGGTGTTCTTTTGCAGCGACGAGCATCTTCCAATAGACACCTATGAAATGAAACTCTGGGGGCCGCACGCCATGAAAGGCACAAAGGGCGCGATGGTAATAAAAGAGCTCAAGCCTGCCAAGCAAGACTTTGTGGTCCCAAAGAGGGCCTACAGCGCGTTTGACGGGACAGGCCTTGACAAGGCGTTAAAAGGCATATACGACGGCAGGGGCGCAAACGCCGTCATCATAACCGGGCTTCACACCAACATCTGCGACAGACACACTGCATACGATGCCTTTGTGAGGGGGTTTGACATCATCGTCGCCGAAGATGGCGTGGATGCTTTAACCGAAGAAGATCATGTCTCTGGCTTGCAGTATATGAAACAGGTCTACGGTGCGAAGGTAAAGAAAATATCTGACATAATAAAGGACATGTGACCTTTACCAAAGGTTATTGATATGGCCTGTTCAACATGTTATAATGAACATTGGTTGCCGAATAACAAGAATGCCTAGTTCGTCTGTTTGATTGTCTTACTGCCTGCAACTGAGTTAGAATGTATTTGGTTTCCGTCATATGGCACGACAATAAGTTGTAGCATCGGAGACAACGCTGCAATAAAACAACTTAGGCGTACTTTTACCGATCATCCACCCAAGCCTTTGATTAGCCTGCCTTGGCTTCTGTAGTCAGCCTGTTTCTATCTTGACGAAGCAAATTTAACAACAAAATCCGCTTATTTTACATATGTAAAGTGCTATAGTTATACATCCCCTGTTATTCTCACGTTCATGAGATGGTGCAGGATTACAAAAGGACTAAAACCCGACAGAGTGTCAGCAAATATTATGTCTTAAAAAATTTCAATTTTCTGTCCTTGTTTGCCTGCGTTTTATTGATCGGAATGCTATTGTCGGCGGCCCATGGAGCGTCTGCACAGATAGGCAATCCTGAAGAAATGGTCTCATACGAAAAAAGAAGCGCATTTATCAAGGAATTTCCTGTCCCGTTCCAAGAGCGCGGCCTGAGGGGAATCACGACAGACTCTGATGGGAATACCTGGTTCTACCACTCGACCAACAGAACCAGCACATTAGTAAAGTTTGATGTCAAGAGCGAAAAATTCACAACCTATGCAGTAGAAGGCGATACCACTGCAGATGACCCGGTGATAAATCTGGCGGGCGGTCAGCTTGCGTATGACGCCTCAAGAAAAGCTGTGTGGTTCACGGATGCGAGAACCAATTCTGTAGGAAAATTGGACATAGAAAACGGACAAATCGCGCTGGCCGGAATTCCGACTCCGAACTCCGGGCCGATGGGAATAGCTGTAGCTCCTGATGGCAAAAGTGTGTGGTTTGCTGAGATAATTGGAAATAATATCGCATACTTGAATGCTGACTCTATGGAAATAATTGAATATCCTACTGGTGATGACAGCGGGCCAGCACTTCTGACTTTTGACAGCAGTGGTTTGCTATGGGTATCGCTTTCGTTCTCAAACAGTATACTGATGGTCGAGCCTTTGTTACTTGCACAGAATACCTCCCTTGGCATGTCGCACATAACTCTGCCAGAACCGGATCTGTTTTCTCCATTTGGCGTAGCTGTTACTGGAAACAAGATGTTCCTCTCTGACCATGGTTCAAGCAGGGTTATAGTCTCCGACATCTACTCAAGTCTCCGGAAGTACACGTCATATTGGACATCTCCTTCTCCGGTATTTCCGACTACACTTCCAAGTCAAGTCGTTGCGGACAATCATGGCAACATATACTTCGCACAGCATGGTGGAAATAGAATTGCGGAAATTCGCGCAGAGGATGGACTGATGACAGAGTACGAGATTCCGACAGGGCCGCTTTCAACGGTCGTGTTCCTTGCACCATCCCAGGACAGTAGCAGAGTATGGTTTACAGAGTGGGCCTCTAACAAAATAGGCTATCTTGATACGACAGTCATTGTGCCCTTTGAACCAGAGATCACCGAAGGTTCTGTAGTCCTTGACAGAGAGAACCCTAAAGCTGTCGATGTCTCGATAACTTCCAGACGATTGGATGGCAGTCCTGTTTCACTCTCGGAGGTGGAGATTGGTCTCACAGGTATGAGCGAGTCAGGACTTCAGTGGGTAGCATACAACGCCCAGCCGCCCCGGATAAATGCCAAAGATGTTCAGAAGGCAGACTCACATCTGACCATGAGGGTACTGGAAGGAGCTAGGCCCGGACAGTACACTGTCATGGTCAGGACTTCTGCTCCTGAAAGTGACGGGTTGATAATATCTAGACTCTATCCTGTACAACTCACGCTTGATGTCCCAGAGCCTGCAAACCCGCCAAGGCAAACAGTCCCACAGCAGATTCCGCCACAAACAGACTCGACACCAAACGATTCGCTCAAAGTCATTGCACTTATTGCAGCGGTGGGACTCGGAGGTTATCTTGTATACAGAAAACTCTTGGCTAAACGAAAGATCTAGAGTGGAATTTTGAAGATTTGGTGAATCGGAGTAGCACAACAGCGGTTGACATAGCGATCATAGCAGCCGGCGCAGCCAGTGAACTTGGGAATTCGGGCGTCACATTAACAGAAAATTCGGCTTTCTGTGGAGTGAACCAGACCATCCGAAAACCGTAGACGGTGACCTTTGCAGTGTAAGGACCTTCTTCAAGCTTGACGGGGAACTTTTCGATACCGCTTACACTGTGCATTATGGCAACAGGTTTGTTGTAGAACTTGGTGGCCCTGAAAACCTCGACATCACCATGTACTAAAGCAAAATCATAATCCACATGGGGCTCAATGTAGCCGGTTACGGGGTCAATAAAGGCTATTGTAAACGTGGTTTCTTTGTTGTTATCTGGCGGCGACATTTCCAGCTCAACGTTGAGTTGACCGACATCGGTTGTTATCTCATTACTTAGGGCGTTTTCTCCGTATGCTAGCGTAACAAAGAATCCGGCAGCTGCGATCAAAAGAACTGCTATTGCAGGATTCATACATTGAACTTTCCCGGATTTTTGTCATAACGTGACTTGCAGTGCGGACAGCAAAAGTAAATCGTCTTTCCACCTAGTCTTGACTTGAACTCCGAAGTTTCGTTTACCTCCATTCCGCAGACCGGATCTAAAGGCATCCTTGCTTAAGTTTGCAGACTCAAATATTTAACAACACCATTTTACAAATGTAAATTACTCTCGTTAAATACGAGACACGCAATAGAGAATCGATAGTTATGCAAAATGTCAGAGCATTTGGATCGGATCTGGAAAAAGCCTTTTCTTACAAATTGAATCTCTATTGCTCATTAATCGTACTGGAGGCATGACAATGTCAAAAGGCAAATTCATCGCAATCGGTGCAGGTGCGGCTGTTATGGTCGTAGGAATAGCTATCGCATTGGCAATGTCTGGAACACCGTCTAATCCTGCCTCCAAGAACCCCCGGGTTGTATTCTGGCCTCACGTTCACGGGCTTGGAGTGGATCCTTCTGACTCAAGCGTTCTGTACATCGCAACACATGGCGACTTTTACCAGAGCATAAACGGCGGTCCACCCGTCAAAGTTGACAAAATCCGGGCTGATTATATGGCATTCAACGCCCCGATGGCCCCTGGGGCTCCGCTGTATTCCAGCGGTCATCCTTCCACAGGCGGGAACACCGGTCTGATAAAAAGTACCGATGGTGGAAGAACATGGGAGGTCGTCTCGCAAGTTCTTGACCCGCCTGTGGACTTTCACGCTATGGCGGTGAGCATGAGTGACCCAAACATCATCATGGGATTCGACAGTGGAGGCCGCGGCCTCTTCAAGACAACAGATGCGGGGAAAAACTGGGAGAAAATGGACTATCCGGGCAGCTATGTCACATCGCTGGCAATCTCCACAAAGGACCCGCAAACGATATTTGCTGGAACTGATAAAGGACTCTTCCAGTCCGCCGACGGCGGGATAACATGGTCGGAGCTCAACCAATACAAGGGTCTAACAATATTTGCTCTGGCGTTCGATGTGGATGGAAACCTCTATGCCTCCATCGACACGTTCGGGTTGGCAAAATCAACCGATCTTGGCAAGACCTGGGAGAAGATCAACCGACCGGACCTGACTGTAACTTCGGTAGCGGTAGATTCAAAGAACAACATTCTGTATGCTTCAGGACATACTCCTAAAGGATATCAGGAAGTATACAGAAGCTCATCGAACGGCAACTCGTGGGATCTTGTAGGGACAAACAAAGAGATGTAGGGGACGGACAGGAACAGTGTTAGCAGCATCCAAAGCCGCGGTCATCTCTTCTGTTCGTTTCTCTTGACATTTTTATCTCTGAAAATTTATTTGCATGTTCTTCCGAACAAAAATACTTCCCGAACCTTTTGACGCCCGACTCTTTGTCAACGTCAATGCCGCAAAGCGGACAATGTTTTTTGAAAAGCTCCAACATAATTTTGATTTAATGACGTGATATATTAGTATGGTAATAGACAGCCGTCAAAGTCAGTCGTTCTTTATTTTTCAGATGGAAGAATGCCTTATTGATTTTCTTATTTGCTTAAGGATTCTATCCTGCCACCGTATTTCTGTTTGTAAAGAGTAAGACAAGAACTGCAACAAAAGTATCTTTCATACTGTCCGACCTGAAGCACCTTTTGCATTTTTGGAAATGTCGTTGTCACAGTAGTCGCAGCTCACCTTCAAAGAGGTGCCAACCCTTACTGGCACGCTCTGCTCTTCTTTCAGCGTGCGTGTGACTATGTGGTAAGAAACAGACACGATTCCTTCAATAGGTGATATGCTGTTTCGCACCATCTCCTCAAGATATTCCGGACCTGTGACAACTGTTTTGACGATCAAGTTGTAGTCGCCAGTAATCACGTAAACACTTTTTACTTCAGGAATGAGTGCAAGCTTGTCAGCAACATCCTTTGACTGTGAGGGGTTGGTCTTGATGTACACCAAGGCAGAAAGGTGACTCGCTACCCTGTCAAGATTGAAGATGGGTACCACGTTTCGGATGATGCCAAGCGCCTTCAGCCGGCTAAAGCGTGACTCCACCGTAGGAGTACTAACATTGATCTCCTTTGCGATCTGCCTGAAGGATTTCCTTCCATCCTGCATCAACGAATCGATGATCGCCATATCGGTGCTGTCTAGCTTTGTACGCACAGGAATCGGATCACTTGTCTATCTATTATTCGTTAGCAAACAGCAGTTTTCTTATGTAGGATTCAGTATATGTTATTTTAGATGGCAGTTTGATAAAATTTTACAAATGTAAACTATGGTCTTTTTCTTTGGACTGCAACTACGCCTAAAATATAATGATGCATTCTTCGGAAGTCAGAACTGTAAGGGTTCTGCACAATCCGACACCTTAACAAAGGGCTCAGATGTTACCGATGGCGTTGGACTATCAGGAAATCTGCAGGGCAATACTGGGCCTTGACAAGTCTATAAGGTATGTTGGGTTTGCAGATCACCTCGGATCGCTTCTGGAGACCGTGTACCGTGAGGGGCTTGTACCGCTTTCTTCCAAGGAGGATAGTGCCAAGTACACCGAACGTGCAATATACCTGACCGGTGCGGCGTCCGGTGGCTTCCACCCCAAGGTTGGCAAGATGCAATACGTCGTTGGGAGGTATGAAAACCTGATCAGGGCCACGATCCCAGTGGTTTCGGGCAGTTTCGACAAGTTCTACCTGATGGTGTCCTTGGACGTCGGCTCAGACTACGTGGAAATCATCGAGGACAAGATCCTGGACTTTATCAAAAAGAATAAGAGGATCTTTGACTAGCCTTCCTTTTTGCTTGACCTGATGGGCATTGATTTTACTATCTCTTCAAGCTCAGTTATCAGGGACTCGACAGACTTCATCTCTGTCAGCGGCCTTATGGACCTGTTGACCAGGGGCATGGATGGCAGCAGGAAGAGGATCTTTTGCAGCTCTTCGTTTGACTCAACATCCAGCACCATGATGCCGCCAGGAGAATCGGCAAAGGCGTATGCGAACTTTAGCTTGCCCTGTTCCTTTAGGTCTTGGTACGTCACGAACGTCTGCTGCAGCATCTTCATCTGCGCAACGGCTATGTCCGGCTCGACGAATTCCAGCTTGACCGAATCGATGACGAGGTATAACATTGCAAAAAATACCGCATGCAGCTGGATAAGCATATCGGTATTGTAGTGCTGTCAGGAATTCGTCGGATGAACATTTGTCTCCTTAATCGGTCATCCGACGTTTGTTGAACAGTACCCTTTACCAAACATATCTATCGTAGTTTCCTTTCTATCTCTTCACACAATATCTTCAGTTGGTTCTAATTCTGCACTATACATCAGCTTGTTCATCCAGTTCTCATGTGCGAGTAACTTGAGTAAAGACATTCTACTGTAATTTTCCTTTGCCTCTGCAATTATCTCCTCCATTGCACGTGTCATTTTACTCATCGATCAAGTATCCGGATAACTTGTTCATTTTTCCATCTTGCGTCCAAATCTTGTCCAAATAATAAGGACCAGTGGCTTGAGCTAGAAAGAATGCCGCTTGTTGACATCAACTTGTCTTTATCTACTGCAATAATAAGAAAAAGGTGATCTGCTTTATCACATTCCCTGCAATTATAGACTTCAGACGCGTCTATCAGCTTACCAACATATTTGCCGTCTTGAGTTTCAACAATCTCAAATTTACCTCTGCCCTTGTGCAAGATCTTTGCCTTTGTTGTTTTGCCGTCTACCGAAACATGACACCATGAATCCTTCATTAATAGAAATGATCCTTTTTACAGATTTAATGATATTTTCCAACTCATATCCAAATCATTTCCAGATGACAATCTGTATTGTAGAAATAGCTGAATTAAAGAAATGGGAACAACACTAAATGCAAGCCGAAACTCTCCACCACGACAGTGCTTGCTGGGTCTACGCTTGCTTTTTGTCACCCATTATAGGTTCACTATTGTGCAAAATTACAAAAATAATGTTTAACAATCCGGGCTTACAAAATCATTACTGTAAGCCAGTTTTCTTTTCCACAATAGCATGTTTTATCACAACATCATGAAACTCTAACAAATGCTGCTCCACTTGCTGCGGGATCTCGGTGTAAAGGCACAAGATGGCAGTAGGCATATCATATTTGGCTACTAATTCATGCGCACTATGTTCATCATATATGGCATCTTCGTATCTTCCTTTTTTCGCTAGGTTGCCGGGTGTTGTTGATATTATGTTTAACCCAGATTTACCCATCTTTTTGGCTAATTCTTTCACCTGATCCAAGCTTCTTGCAAAGGGTTCAACTGAAAAACTACTGCCATAGAAACAATCGTCTGCTGGGATAATAGTAAGATCCTGCCGGTTGAACAATTGGGCTGCGTTGATGTTGCCTTTCTCAAAGGCTTTGATAAAACGCTGCTCTTCTTCTCTGAAGATACTTAGTACGTTGATTTCATTGTTTTTTATACCACGTTCTACGAACTTGCAAACTATTTCTTGGAACTGTGCATCCTCATTGTAAGTTACTATGATGTGGTCTCGATCTTTCACTTGTGTGATAAAGTCGCTGATTGATTCCATATTATTATAAAGGGCTTCTTGTTCGTCGAGGAATTCATTGATAATGCGTCTCAACAACTCGGCTTTGTTTTGGAGACCCATACTCCTTGCCCTGGGCGTCTCTAGGAACTGTTCTAGCCGTTTCACCAAAAGCTTCGGCATATTGACGTAATCCCAGTCCTGACGGCCCATAGCAGCACAGCTGGGCTGGTCTAGTTAAATTTTTTGGGCTGATCTCAAAGATTTGATACAAGATGGAAAAATGAACAATTTGTCATTGACAATGAAAACAAAAACTCTAACAATCGTGTTAAGCATACAAATGTCCATCCAACGAATTCCTGACAGAACCTGTATTGTCAATGTTATTATTGTGGTTCCTGCAGAGTTTTGTCCATGTCTTCCACGGAATCACTGCGCAAGGACCACTATCTGATTGAAAAGATGATGCGGGCGCTCAATACCACCGCTGACCTGCTGAAGGCAGGCAAGACCATCCCGGCCCCGGTGCTTGATCAGGCCATTGATTTTGTAAAGAACTTTACCAACGTTTGCCACCATGGAAAGGAAGAAACATCCCTCTTCCCTACGCTGGAAAAGAATGGCATGCCCAGAGAGGGCGGGCCCATCGCCAGGATGCTTTTTGAGCATGAAATCACGAAACAGCTTGCAGAAAAGATCGAGGCTTCAGCAAAGGAATACATCCAGACAAACAAGGCCGACACGCTGATAGCAGACATACGCAACTACACCGACCATGTGTCCTTGCACCTGAGCAAGGAGAATTTCCGCCTGTTCATGATGGCAGACATGATCCTTCAGGGCAAGTCTGTGCAGATGAACAAGGAGCTGGCCGAAACAGAGGAAGCAAAGCTAAAGGAATTAGGCAAGACCCGCGGACATTACGAACAGCTTGCCAATGACTTTGAGGCAGACATGACGCGCAGGGCCTAGGGGCACACCCAACTTGGCAAGCGATGAAGAGATACATCAAAAGCTGAAAGAACTGCATGATTCCTACCTGAAGAACAACCCCTATGATGAGGGGGATCCAATCTTTTACCGGATAAACTACAGGCTGGCAGAATCCTTCGCGCTATCCAAAGAGCAGGCGGCAAGCTACCACGAGCTGTATCACAAGGACAATCCTCGGCACATCTCAGAAGGGTACTGCGACTCATGCGGCAGGGTTGTGGGCATAATACCCATCATCTACGGCGTTAATGAAAGCGAGATGGAAAGGATGAAGGCGGCAGAAAACGAAGGCCGGCTCATAATTGGCAGCGCCGCAATGGTAAAATCAGGCGCCGGGATGGCCATGTTTGGCTGCAAGGTTTGCAGAACGCCGCTGCCCAAGTACGGTGCATGTTAGCATCGAAAAGTTGTTATTCTGTGCCAGCGGCGTATTGCTGTGCACAGCGCCGTCAGCACCGGGGTCTCCTTTGCCATATTGATAGGTGTGGTAGGCTTTTCATTCTACTACGTTGGGGCAAATCCTCCAGAGCTGCCGCAAGAGCCCTGGGTGGGGATCACGGGCACCCTTGTCACGCCGGCTATTGCCAGTGAAATTGGACTGAGCGAGCCTAGGGGCTTTCTGATAGTGACTGTAGAACCAGCAAGCCCCGCTGAAAAGGCAGGGCTGAGAGGGGGCAGCAGACCCGTAGACATTGGTGGCCAGCAAATACTGGTCGGTGGCGACGTGATACTCAGCATAAACGGAAACCCCATTTTCAGTGAGGAGGACATCATGCAGTCCCTGCAGGGCAAGGGGGTGGGCGATACAATCAAGTTAACCATTTCTCGCGGAGGCGCCATTCAGGATGTTTCTCTATTGCTAGAGCCAAAGCCGTGACGTTTTCAGCTTTAATAGATACCTGCAAATTACAAACTGTGTGAAGTACAGCAACATAGCTACAGAGCCGCCCGGACCAGAGGCGCAGCACATCATACGGGTTTTGAAGAAGAACTGCTACGATTCGACCTTTACCTATCCTCTGGTGATGGCCGACGGCAGCGGCTGCACGGTGAGGGACGTGGATGGAAACACGTTCCTTGATTTTACATCCAACATCGGAGCCTGCCCCCTTGGGTATTCGCACCCCGACGTGATGGATGTTCTGGCGCAATACGCAAAAAACGGCGCACACAAGATAGCCGGGCAGGACTTTTATTGCAAGGAACACGCGGAACTTTCTGAGCAGCTTGTCTCGATATTACCAGACAATTTCAAGACCTTTTTCATAAACAGTGGAGCCGAGGCGGTTGAAAACGCCATCAAGATAGCCTACAGAAAGAAGATGTCAGATGGCTTTCCAGTTCTGCCGGGAGTTTCTTGCATCGGCGCCTTTCATGGGAGAACGCTTGGCGCGCTGACCTTCACGCTTAGCAAGCCGGTGCAAAAGGCTGGCTTTCCAGAACTACCCGTGCTTCGCATAAAATTCTGCACTGACGATAACGACCCGGATATAGGCACCATCGAAAGGCTGCTTGGAGAAAACAAGGCAGCCTTCATACTCACGGAGATAATACAGGGGGAAGGCGGCTACAACGTGGCAAGCAGGCAGTTTATCAAAAATCTGCGAAAATCTGCCGACATGTACGGCGTTCCTCTGATCCTAGACGAGGTTCAGTCCGGGATGGGCCGGACCGGCAGGTGGTGGGCCTTTGAACATTACGACGTGAGGCCTGATATCATGACTACTGCAAAGGCCCTGCAGGTAGGTGCCACAGCCTACCGACAGGACTACGATCCCGGACAGCAGGGGGTGCTTTCCAGTACCTGGGGCGGGGGAAGCAGGATTGACCTAGCAATAGGCGCCAGGATAATACAGGTGATAAAACGTGACAACCTGCTTTCCAACGCGTCAAAAATCGGCGGACTCTTGAAGAAGGGTCTGTCAGAATTGCTAGGAGGAAAAGGGGGCGTCATCGACGTGCGGGGGATCGGCCTGATGATCGGACTAGAGTTTGACACAAAGACCAACAGGGACTTGGCCCTACAGCAGTTGTTCAAAAAAGGCCTGCTGCTGTTGCCTGCCGGCCAAAAATCTATGAGGGTAATTCCGCCCCTTGTGATAAGTGAAGAAGAAGCAGGAGAGGGGCTTGAAATGATGACTGCCCTTCTGCATTAGCAATTTGCCTAGGATGCCCTGCTGTTTTTAAGTACCTATAAAAAGCTAGACTGGCTACTGCAAGCCCATGAAGTTTGAGGATTTCAAAATAGGTCAGACCTTCAGCGCGTCCATTACCATTACCAAGCCGGATTTTGACAACTATATCTCGTTTGCCAGAACCAGAAACGTGTTGCATGAAAATCCTGAACTTGCCGCCCGAGAAGGCATCAAGGGCGTCATGCTTCCTGGCAGGGCCATAATCGCAAGGGCCGAAGGCGAAATGACAAGGCTTGCAGCCTTTTCCGACTGCATCATGCTTCTTTACGGGATGGACGGCGATCCAGAATGGAGTGGCCGGCAGACCCGTTTTCTTGGCGAGGTCTACGCCGGCGAGGAACTGGATGTCAAATACACCGTTGCTTCAAAAAAAGAGGAGACCGGCTACGGGATCCTGCGGGTGGATTTCGAGATCAGAAAAAAAGACGGCAAGCTGGCAGTCGTCTCCCGTGGAAACCTGTACAGGATAAAAAAGTGATCAGGCCTGCTTCTGGCCGCAGGACGGACAGAACCTTGCATCCTTTGACATTTGGGCGCCGCAGCTGGTGCAGTATTTCACGTCGGTCGTCACGCTCATCTGCTCAAAGCCCCTGAGCACCTTGTCTTCGCCTGCCAGCTCGTCTATTCCGGCCAGCACGCCCTTGATTATGTCGTCATTGAGGTTGAACACCGGCTTGATGGTATTGCCGCTTGGATCCTTGCATGCAATCTGGATCATCAGGTCATCCTCGTGGAGGCCCTTCTTCCTTGAAATGATGCGTGCCTCACTGATGTCACTGGCAGGTATGTTTATCTCCCTTTGATCCGGCGCCTTGAATGCAATCCTGTTCTTGCCACCGCGCTGCCTGTAAAGCACGATCTTGCCGCCCTCCACCTGCGAATCCCATCCCGGGTAGCCTTCCACATAGTCACAGTTGTAGGACCTGCTGTCAACCTCGGCTTCAGCCGCGGCGACCCTTGCCGTCGAAACACGAGCGCTGTCAGCAAGGAATCTTGCCTGATCCCTGATGAACTTCCACAGGTTGTCTTCGAACTTTTTGGCGGTGTACAGCTTTGCCAGCGTGACGCCTATGCCCACCACAGGCACTATGAAGAGGGGTACAGATGAAACCAGGTTCTTGCCCCACTCGCCTGTTCCTATGGATACCTCAAAATTCTCCGGCGTGCCCTTGACAGCGATGTCGGTGCTTCTCCTTGCACCGGCCACGGTCCTTAGCGTGCTGACCTTCCTGGCCTGTATGAAAAACCAAGTTGGTGGTGCGCTGGTGTCCTTTGAAAATGCAACTTCAAAACCGTTTTCCTGCAAGTAAGTCTCGATTCTGGTAGAAAGCCTCTCAAGATCTGTGTTTAATCCGGTAAACTTTTCGTTCTTGCCCATAGGATGGGATTTCGCGCCATGTCCTATATTGCTTTCCCGGGTTTTTTAAAAGCCGGCCTTTTTGAGCTTTGATCCGCAGTTGGGGCACGATATCTTGTTGTGCTTTGTGCCGCAGTTTATACAGTAGTAATCAATACCCTTGGAGCCAAAGGGGTTGCCAAAAACGCTGCCCGCGCTGCCAACCTGTCTCATAAATCGCCTCCGCCGCCAGTAGGCTAGCCCGAGTATCACTCCAATGAGGATCACCAACGAGTATGGAAAAGGAACGAGTATTGAAATTGCAAGGCTGATGGCAAAATAAATGCCAAGCCAAACCATCTGATTGACCAGAAACCGTTTAGTGTTCTCGTCCATTATTACATGGTAATAACACAATCGGGTTACTTATAGGATTTTGTTGGCCCATCCCCATTGGAGCCGCAAAGGGGAAAGGAGGGGATGGGCCCATGCATGCCCAGGCATTACTCTGTGATCTCGACTTGGAATGCGTCCAGAGCTTTCAAGGGCCTGAACACGACAAAGACCGATACGCCAAGTTGATTATAACCAGTAGGTGTACACTGTCTTGCGTTTTTCTGGTTGCTATTCTGTCTCTGTCAGTCTTTGCACGACGTGCCCGGCATCGCTTTCATGCCTCTGAGAATCGGCTTCTGAAAGAAAGAGCATGCTGCAAACCGGGCAGTAAAAGAAGTCAAACCGTTCCTGAACTACCGTCCCCACACTGGACGCCATCATGTGAGATGATTGTTTCAAAGCTATAAACGCTCCGGCTTAACAATATAGACGTGTTGTAGCAAAGACCTTTACCTTACATCCTAGATTGCTACGTGGTTTTTCAGCCTGCCAGACTGACTTTCAGCCATCTCTATAACTGGATGGCATGAATAACAGTATCCGCACTTTACGCAGGAATATGCTGTCCTCTTGCCGCACCAATTACATTCGCTGTATCGTTCTTTGATGGGTGAGAGGTATTCGTGCACATTAGTTAATTGACGAAACGGCTTATTGACCTTTCCGCCTCATTCCTGTCTGTTTGGATGCTTTTTTCTGATCAGCATCCCGGTATCATTTGAATAATTCAAATAGGCCTGTTCAGATTCCAATCGCATGCCTACCGGCAAAATCCAGACTAAATTTGGCGATATTAGCCTTGAATTCTTCGCAGATGTAGCTCCAAAGCATGTAGATAATTTCAAAAAGCTGGCCAGCAGCGGCTTTTACGACGGCACGGTCTTTCACAGGATAGTGCCCGGTTTTGTAATACAGGGTGGAGACCCGCTGACCAAGAGCACTGCCAACAAGCACAGGTGGGGAACCGGAGGCCCGGGGTGGACCGTCAAGGCCGAATTTAACAAAAACAAGCACTCGCGGGGCGTGCTTTCCATGGCACGGGCGCAGGATCCAAACAGCGCCGGCTCGCAGTTCTTTATCGTGCTCAAGGATGCCAATTTCCTGGACGGCCAGTACACCGTCTTTGGCAAGGTAACGGCAGGCATGGACGTGGTTGACAAGATTGCGGCGCTGGACACGGACCGTGCTGATGCGCCGACTGATTCGGAACAGGCCAAAATGATAAAAGTGACGTTCAGCGATTAATCGCTGGCGATGATGGTCTTGATCATCGCAAGCCAGGCTTTCTTGTTTGCCGTCTCGCTGAAGCCCAAAAGCTTGCTTGCAGTCAGGCCGTCGTAAAGGGCAACAAATGCCGAGGCAAGGCCGTCAACATCCAGATCTTTTCTCAAAAACCCTTTCTCCACAAGCCGGTTTAGGTCTTCGACTATTGAATTGCAGATCCTGAGCCTGTGCTCGGACATTGCTTTTCTGAGGCGGGGATTTCTGGTCGATTCTACCAACATCTCAAACATCAATTTCTCGGTTCCCTGCATTATCCTTCGCAGGTGATCGTAGATTCGCTCCGAGTCTGCGAGAATCTCCTCCTTGTCGGTAAAAAGCGTGGCCATCTTTGCCATGGACTCTTTATGCTGGTGCTCGCAGATGGCCATGAACAGCTCTTCTTTGCTTGGGAAATACAGGTAAATGGTGCCCTTGCTCAGGTTCAAGCTCTTGGCAATGTCGTCCATCTTGGTTCTGTCAAAGCCGGTCTGCGAAAAGCTCTCTATGGCAGCCTGGATTATGCGTTCCTTGACTTCCATCTTGTGCATGCTGGTTACTTTGGGGCACATGTCTAGATGATTTACATAGACTCTAGCAAGCAGGATTTAATAAGGATAACTGACCAGTCAGTCAGTTTTAGGCAGTACCATGCAATATATTAGGATCGCCGGTAATGAAGCCGTTGTCACAGGCCTGACAAGTGATGTCTGAGTATTGAAATCTGCCTCTTCTTTGCGCGCATTGAACCTTGTTGAAAGTGCTGGCATTGGAGCCACTGCCACATTCATGCCGTTGTTTGCAAACAGCCTTACCAATTCGTACATTCTTGTCGGCTCCATCGTGGCCGGATACGGCCTTGCGCAGGCTCTGTCGTACGCGTATTTTGCCAAAATATACGACCGGCGGGATGGAAAAAGCCGGCTGTTTCTGATACGGCTTGGGTACCTGCTTTGCTCAGCGGCCTTCTTTTTGCACCTTGTTGCTTTTGACGGCCTTTCTCTTTTTGCAATACGGATCTTTGCCGGCGTGGCAACTGGGATCTACGCGGGAGCACTGATAGCCAAGTCGTACGAGGCCTCCGACAAAAAGGTCGTGCTGGCCGGAATCATATCCTTTGGTTCACTTGGCTGGTTCATGGGGACCATAGGCGCGGGGGCACTCAAGCAGGCCTTTGGCGGGGACGCAAATATCGTTTTTGCACTCAGCGGCTCCATGTTCCTTGCCGGCTTTGTAATCTCGCTGGCCATGAAGGGTAAGGACAAGACCGAGCCGGTTTCCGAAAAACCGGAAAACGAGCCGGCCAAGACCAACCTGCGCAACACCATGCAGCTTTTACGGCATAACAAGATAGTCTACAGCTCCTTCTTCCTGCGTCAGATGGGTGCCAGTGCCATATGGAGCATCTTTCCCATATTCCTTGCCAAGGAGCTTGGGGCAAGCGACCTCTGGATCGGTGTGATATACGCCACGAATGCCATGACCCAGTTCATCTTCATGAACAGGTTTGGAGGTCTCATACAGTCCAATTACTACCGGTCGATGCAGCTTGGCGCGGCGCTTTCAGCAGCTGTCTTTATCGCGTATTTCGTCTCACCGAGTTACGTGCATGTCTTTCCAATACAGGTGATGCTTGGGGTCTCCTGGAGCTTTCTGTACATCGGCTCGCTTTTGTTTCTGCTGGACAGGAACAAGGAAAAGGCAACGTCAAGCGCACTGCTGGAATCGACCATCAGCGTCGGAGCAATCGTAGGCCCGCTTGCAGGGGGCGTCATCGCCGAGATGTCCGGCCTGAGGGGCGTGCTTTTGTTTGGATTTCTCATAACACTGGGCTCCTTTGCCATGTCCAAGAGGCTGGAAAAACAGACCGTGTCCGTGGAGTTTCTGAAGAAATCTGGAAAAGATCTGGAAAAATCGTTTTAATAATCAAACACGATTCTGCATGCATGAAGAAAAACGTCATTATCGGGATAATCGCCGCGGCTATAATTATCCCGGCGGCTTATGCTGCCTCACCTCTTTTTATCAACACCCGAGTAGACGAGCCGCTTCCTGTCAGCACGGTACAGGACAGTGCGAGTGACAAATCTGCAGGCGATGCCATGCTGGAAGTGGCGCTTGCAGGAACCTTTGTTGGCGTCGGCGACGGGGTACACAACGCCCAAGGAAGCGCTAAGGTCCTTGCAGTGGACGGGAAAAATATCCTGAGGCTTGAAAACTTTGGCTCGACAAACGGCCCGGACCTGTACGTCTATCTTGCAACAGACAAAAATGCGTCGGACTTTGTGGATCTGGGCCGGCTCAAGGCAAACACCGGCAACCAGAACTATGACATACCGCAGGACACAGACCTGTCAAGATATGACACGGTCCTGATATGGTGCAAGGCGTTTTCCGTGCTGTTTGGAAGTGCCCAGCTCTCCGCGTAAACTCATTTTCTTGCAAACTCGTCAAGGTACCGCGGGTTGTCCTGAAGAAACTTGTTGTACGCCACGTTGGTGAGCCGGTCTGCCTCCACGTTCTTTTCCCGGGGCACCCAGAGCACCTCTACTTCCCTGAATTTTTTCAAAAGACTTAGAACCTTCAGATGCAGCGGCACCAGTCTTTTGGTCCTCACCCTGTACTGGCCGTTTATCTGGTTGACCACCAGCTGCGAGTCGCTTTTCACTTCTATGCGGTTTGAACCGTAGCCGGCGCCATCCAGCCATTCCAGGGCCTTTATCAGGGCAGTATACTCTGCCACGTTGTTGGTTGCGTCTTTTGAGAAGGGCTCATCTGCCAGGCCGTAGTCACTGTGGATGGTCTTGCCGTCCTTTTTGATAACGAAGGCATAGCAGGCTATGCCACCAGGATTTATGGGCTGGCAGAGGCCGTCAAAGTAGATTTCTAGAACCAAACTGAATTCCTTTGCATCTCCGTGCATATCTCTATATCGGAAGGCTTGTGTGCATTATATTAGACCAATTGGTAAATTTGACATCTGTCGATGCTTTTTGAAGCTTGCCGGCATGCAATGACAGATGACTCTGACGGGCTACACAAAGTACGCCGAAAAGAGCAAAGCCGAGCTTATTGAGGAGATAATCAGACTAAACAAGGAGATCAAGGGCAAGAACGAAGAGATCGCACTTTTGAAAAAGAGGCTGTCACTGTATAAATCAATAAAATAAAAAATTGTGGGTTGTCTTTTAACCCATTGTAAAGACAACCTGTACGCTCATGGTGACATCCTGCTGGCCTGGGAAGATCTGGGTCCCTGCAGCCTCGGCAAAGGCGAAGTCCTTGTAAAAGACCGGGAAGTACACATCGGCGAGGTTCACGGACTGCACGCCGGTGATCTCCATGTCAAGGGCTTCTGCTGCCTTTTCTGCGCGGCTCTTGGCGTTGACGATGGCCCGCTCAATCAGGCTCTCACGGATCTCCTGCTGCCTTTCTTCTGAGACGAAAAAGTACGCGCCACTCACGTTGTTGGCACCTGCGTTGATGGCCGCATCGATCAGCTTGCCGACGTCAGAGCTGGCATTGACGGTTACAACTATCGAGTTGACGGCCCTGTAGCCGGTGATCTCGCTCTTTGGAACACAGTCAGGTGGCGGTGGGTAAATCTGTATGCAGGGCGGTGAAACCATTTCATACACCGGGAAGACGTTGTAGTTGCTTGTGGCGATCTGGTCGTTCTTTACCCCAGCATCCCTCAAGGCTGCTAGAATCGATTCCATGAGGGTGGCGTTATCCCTTGCAGCCTCTGTAGCTGTCTTGCCGTTGGTCTCGACTCCAATGGTTATGCTGACTTTGTCAGGATTGACCTTGACTGATGCCGAACCGGAGGTAGACACCGTTGGGACTTTGTTTTCTTCTGTCTGTGCAGACTGCTGTGCAGCAGCCGTCATTGCCTGGCCGCCAATTATGCTGGCAGCCACCATGCCGATTGCGAGGATGCCCGCAATCAGTACTAGATTACGCTTTCTTACGTTCTGATCTGACATTTCAGCCCTTATTACGGGGGCGGTCTAAGTAAGTCTAGGTTTCAGAACAGTCCCTGGCGCCTGTTCTACGTTTCAGAACACACATTCTTCGATGATCGTCTAAAACCTCGGAATGATGTTCTGTACAAATTTTGCACAATCATTTCTAAAAATTATGCAATTCTGCGAGAATATTCTGCAAGAGCTTGCATGTCGAACAGTAGTTGACGATATCGGCTTGGAACAATGAAACGATGGGCCAAAATGTTCTGAAAAGGGTGTTCTAAAGTGTAGAATTAAGATGGAATCGTTTGATTAATAATGGTAGGAAAGGAGTCGATAAGGCAGAATGGCGCGGTTTCCATTGTACGGGACAGCGGGGATCGGGATTGCAGCAGCCATAGGCTTTGTGCTCATCCTCGGTTCCATTGGAAGCAGCATTCTGCCAAGACAGCCGGAAACTACCATTGTTTCCGTGCCCACCGGCCCGGAAGGACCAACAGCGCTTCCGGTAGCTTTTACTCAAAACATAAACAAGTTTGCGTCAGCCGACGAACTTAGGAACTATCTGGCAAATGTCGAAGCCAACCGGCTGGCTCTAAGCCTGCAACCCGGTGCCTTTGCTGGAGCCAATTTCAGCTTTGTGCTCACCGATGCCGCCGAGACACAGGCCGCCCCACCACTAGAATCTGCCGTTCCAGAAGCTTCAAGGGCCGATCAGGACGCCGGCGCTGATTACTCTACAACCAACATCCAGGTAGCCGGCGTAGACGAGCCGGACTTTGTTAAAAACGACGGCAAGTATGCATACATTCTGTCCGGCGACAAGCTTACCATTGCCGAGGTGTTCCCGACAGACTCGGCCAATATAGTGTCCAAGATCGGCGTTGACATCAAAGACGGGCAGTACCTACAGAACATGTTTCTCAGCGGCGACAAGCTGGTGATATTCTACCAGGAATACGGTGAAGAGCCGATAATACCGGCCTATGACTTTGAGCCGCAGCCTGTCTACTCTCCAAAGACCCATGCCCTGGTACTGGATGTGTCTGACAGGGCAGATCCAAAGGTGTTCAAGAATTATGCCATAAGCGGCGCTTACAGCAATTCCCGGATGATAGGTGACTTTGTCTACCTGGTGACTACAAGCGAGATCTATGATTACCGGCAGCCCCTGGTGCCAAAGGTCGCCGAGTCGGACAGGACAGTAGTCATGCCTGACATCTATTACTTTGACAACCCTGAACCGTACTACTCGTTTAACACGGTGACGTCTGTAGACATCACAAGGGACGAGGACGCCGTCATATCAAAGACTTTCATGATGAATCCGGCCGCAACCCTGTACGTCTCGGAGAAGAACATCTACATCGCATATCAGAAGTACCGGCCGTACATCTATGAGACAAGCAACAGGGACCGGTTCTTTGAGGCAGTTCTGCCGCTCCTGCCGGCCGATGTGCAAGAAGAGATCCGCTCAATTGACGCAGACAAAAGCCTGAGCCCGTCAGAGAAATGGGATAGGATCTCTACAGTGTTGCAGGACATGTACAACCGCATGGACGAAAGCGAAAAGGCAGGCCTGCTGGAGAGAATCAGAAAGGCCGTTGCTGATTACGATGAGCGCACGCAGCGCGATGCACTGAGAACCGTGGTGCACAAGATAGAGATCATGCCTGCCGGGAACTTTGAATACGTGACTCGGGGCGAAGTCCCCGGCAGGCTGCTAAACCAGTTCTCCATGGACGAGGATGGCAACCGGTTTCGGATAGCAACCACCGTGGAATACTACTCTCGGTTCTCATCAGGGCTGTACAACAGCGTGTACGTCCTGGACGAGGACATGAAAACAGTGGGCGCACTTGAAAAGATAGCGCCAGGCGAGTCCATATACTCTGCAAGGTTCATAGGCGACAGGCTTTATCTTGTCACCTTCCGGCAGGTAGACCCGTTCTTTGTCATAGACCTGTCTTCAGACCCGCCCGAGGTACTTGGCGCGCTCAAGCTGCCGGGTTTCTCAAACTACCTGCATCCGTACGATAAAGACCACATAATCGGGATAGGCCGGGAGACCAAGGCAAGCGAGTTTGGCGGCGTCCAGATACAGGGGCTCAAGCTGGCGCTGTTCAACGTGGAGGATGTAGGCAAGCCCAGACTTGTGGACCAGTACGAGATCGGCGGGCCGGGAACAGATTCAGAAGTCCTCTTTGATCACAAGGCTTTGCTCTTTGACAGGGCCAAAAACGTCCTTTCAATTCCTGTCACAAGCTATGATACCGAGCCGCGGTACGCCGAAGACAGCAGGTACATACCCCCGCAGGTCTGGCGCGGCTTTTACGTGTTTGGAGTAAGCCCACAAGACGGCTTTGAGTTAAAGGGCAAGGTGGAGCATTCCACCAGCAGCGAGTACTACTATGGGCTGCAGGGAAGCCGGTCGTTTTACATAGACGACGTTCTGTACACCGTCTCGCTGAACAACCTGATCAAGATGAACGACATACAGACTCTGGAGGAAATGGGCCGGCTGGAAATTGGAAGCACCGGCGGTATAATCAAGTATCCAGAGCCATATGTAGAATAAGGTCACTTTTTCAAGGACGCGCCTTTTATCTCGCTTAGGAATCCAAAGAACGTGATCTCGTTTTCCTTGCCGCACTTGCTGCAGATTAGCACGCCCTTGGCTGCGTTGCTGCCGCCAACCACGCGATCATTGTATTCGATGGACTTGCCACAGCTGCACTGGATCTTTTTTATTGCCACGTCTACACTGATGTCTGGCAGGCATATTAAATCATTGATGCCCGACAATAAGCGAAATATCAGCGATAATTATGGTTGCTAAAAATAACCTGGCATGTTGATTGGTCTATTCTCTGCTTAGGAATCCACAACAGCCCACACTCAGACTGATATAATCCGTCATGCCAAATCCATCCAAAGATGTACAACAAACAATCCTGCAGGGAATGCGGATCACACCTGACGCCGCATTCATTGTGTGCTGTCTGCAAGGAGCACATAAGCTGGACCTGCGGCCAGTGCGGAAGGGTCGAGGATTCAGTCCACGTGCATGACTACTGCAGGCTGGCATTTAAAACCGTGATAGTAAAGGCTGGCGATTAGCCGGCTGACTTCATCCTTTGGTTGTAGGCCTCAATTATCCTCTGAAGGGCGTCATCTTCCTCCCTGACAGCAAGCAGAAACTCTTCCAAATAGCCGTACTTTTTCATCTTTTTTACGGTGTTAAAGAAGTCCTGATTGTGAAGCCTTTCCATCTCATTTACCTGTTTTGCAAGTGAGCTGTCCAGAGCCGACCTGACCAGCGTCTGCTGAATCAGCAGCCTGTTGTACCTGCTTGACGCAAAGTACCTGCGGAAAACATTCAGGCGTTCTTCCTTGCCGGCTGCTTTCAACTCTTCTAAGGACGGCATCTGAAAGTCAAGCACGCAGAGATCCGCAACGGGCAGAAATAAAAACACTTGCTGCCAAAACATGATGTTGAATTCTATTTGGAAACTAAATCCTTCTAATGTCCTGCCAAGTAACCAGAATGTCTATTTGTTTGAACCGTTCCTTCAGAATCTCTTTGTATTCTTTTAGGAAATCAAAAGTGGACTGGTTCTTTGGTACTATGACGTAGAACCCTGAATTGATGTCACTGTACTCTTTGTCTTTGTCGATCCAGAACCCTTCGGTAGGCATAAGAGCAGTACATCCACCAAAGCGGATTGTCAACTCCTTTCTCGTCCTAAGAAACTTGGCAGGCTCTACATCATCGCCGTCGTTATACTTTAGCGGCAGGAGAATCCTTGTCTCAATTTCGTCGTTTTGAGACAAAGTGGTTTACTCTTTTATGTAGCTGATCTTTTTTTCAGTCAGAATATTGCACTGCACTTCGTTGATTATGTATCGGTCATTTGGTAGGCAGCGTACCGGCATCCCCGAGGTCATGAGTGCGTAGAAACCTCTTTCTTCCTCTTCTTCATTTGGAAAGTGGATCTTGATTGGGCGTAGCTGGGAAAGCTCGGTTGCCATGCAGTAAGATACAAGAATATCTGATATAAACACTTAGTGCATGGAGATATAGTCGTCCTTTTCAGCAGAGTAAACATCCTTCCGGCTTGAGTGTCCGCGTTCTTTGACAAACAGCCAGTTCTTGCGGCAGACAGTGCAGGTTATCAGTTTCTCGGCCGCGGAATACTCCAGCTCATGGTGGCTGCAGCGAATCTGAAACTGTCGCTTGTAGGCTTCCAGCTCCCGCAGCGTGTCAATGTGCCTGACTGACTCTGCCAACGATGCAGGATGGCAGTAGCAACAATATATGTCATTTCGGGCGCCGGAAAACTATTATCATCTCCGTCCTTCATTGGAAACGTGGCACGCAAAAAGCCGTCAGAGACCAGCAGTTTTGGCGTTTCCAAGCGGGAAGGCCACGACTCTTCAAAATTCTACAGCCGGCGGCTGTACGAGGGAAGTGGTTTTAAAACAACCGACAGCACCGAAAACCAAGTTCCTGAGCAGCACATGGATCAGGTGCTGTGCAAAAGCAGCGAGGATATGTACGAGCTTCCGGATTCTTCGGTGCATCTGGTCGTGACGTCCCCGCCGTACAACGTTGGCAAGACTTACGATAAAGATCTGACGCTAGATGAATACCGGCAGCTTCTCAAGACTGTCTTTAAAGAGGCTTACCGCGTGCTTGTGGATGGAGGCAGGCTTTGCATCAACGTGGCAAATCTGGGCAGAAGGCCGTACGTCCCTATCCACAGCTATGTTATCTGCGACATGCTGGAGATCGGATTTCTCATGCGAGGCGAGATAATCTGGAACAAGTCTTCAAGTGCCGGCACTTCCACAGCGTGGGGAAGCTGGCAGTCTGCATCAAACCCCACTCTTAGGGATGTGCATGAATACATCCTCGTCTTCTCCAAGGGCTCTTTTTCAAGGAAGGTCGCCGACAAAAAGAGCACGATAAGCCGAGACGAGTTTCTGGAATACACAAAAAGCATCTGGGAGTTTCCAGCGGAATCTGCCACCCGCCTTGGTCATCCTGCCCCCTTTCCAGTCGAGCTTCCCTACCGCTGCATACATCTTTATACCTTTGGCGGCGATGTTGTGGTGGATCCTTTCTGTGGGACTGGTTCGACGTGCATTGCGGCCATGAAAAGCGGAAGGCATTTTGTGGGCTATGACAACGACCAGCAGTTCGTGGAGCTGGCCAAGAACAGGATTCAGCATTTTAGGACCCAAAAAAGAAATATGTCCTGACCAACGACGTACTAGGCATGTCAAATGAAACAGTGTATCTGAAATACGAAGACCTGGCCGACATGCTCAAGGTGATCCTTTATTCCTCACAGTCAATGCTTGGGGTCATCCCCATGCTTTACTACATCAACCACAACAACCGGCACATGCTTTTCATCCAGACCGGAACCGTGGGCAATGCTACCGTGCATTACATCGTGGAAAAAGACAAACCTGCCATGAAGTTCATACAGTTAAAACGGCTTACCGGCGACTATTCGTTTGTAAACGCGATAGGCTCAGACGCGCAGTCGATTTATGTCCCAATCCTGAAGCTGGAAAAATCAACCTTCGACTTTCCGCTGTGAAAGGTTTTATTGCATCCTTGTCAATAGCTGGATCATAAGGAAAAGGCAGCAGACCAGAAAAGCAAGGCCGGTAAACGAGATAACCGAACAAGAAGTTAGTGAACTCCTTCAAGCCATCAAGAACTTTGACGGCTATCCGAGGCTTCGGGATCTTGCCAGGCTTTTGCCGTCGATGCATCCTGTCAAGATAAACACCATAGTCCGATATCTGGAGCGGACAAAAACCATCATCGTGGATACTGACAGTTACATAGTCTGGACGCGGCAGGAACAGCCGGAACACATGACTCTTGGTGATGTGGCTGCGATGAGCAGCGAGCTTAGGGAATACCTTGAAAAAATCAAGGGCGAAGATGAGGAAAGTTAGTTTTTATGTTGGATGCACAAACAGCCAACCTGCCAAATGAAGAGCCGGGCGATAACTTCTGATACCATGTACAAGATCGAGGAGAAGGGGCACTCTGTCCTTGGCATGCGCCGGTTTTTGATGATGGAAAATGCCGGCCACGGCATAGCCGACTATGTGGCGGGCAATTTCAAGAAGCTGAAGAACAAAAAGATAACCGCCGTTTGCGGCACCGGGAACAACGGCGGCGACGGGTTTGTGGCTGCAAGGCATCTGGCAGGACACGGCGCCAAGATGACCGTGATCCTTCTTGGAAGCCCATCGGATCTGAAAAGTGAGGAGGCCCGTCTGAACTGGGGGATAATTGACAAGATGAGCTCTGTTGAAAAGATCGCAGGCAAGCAGCTCAGCGATGAAATGAAGAGCCGGATCAAGGGGGCAGACATCATACTTGACGGCATATTTGGCACTGGCATAAGAGGCGAGATCCGAGAGCCGTATGCCTCTGCCATTGACATGATAAACAAATCAAGGGCCTTTGTGCTGGCCGTCGACGTCCCGTCGGGATTTGACCCTAACACGGGTAAGATCCACGACAAGTGTGTCAGGGCCGACGCCACCATCACCTTTCACCGGATGAAGGTCGGGCTGGCCTCCAAGGGCGCAAAAAAGTACACGGGGCCCGTCCACGTGGAGTGGATAGGCATACCGCCTGAAGCGGAGGATGGACTGTCTTGACTCCAAAAATCCTGCAGATACCTGTCGGGCAGATGGCAAACTTTACCTACATCATCGCCGACGAGGAGACCGACGAGGCCGCGGTAATAGACCCGTCCTGGGATCTGGACAAGATCTTTGATGCTCTGAAAAAGAACGGTTGGAAGACCAAATACGTGATAAACACCCACAGCCACTTTGACCATGTCATCGGCAACGAGCAGGTGGCCAAAGTAACCGGCGCGAAAATCGTCCAGCATAAGGCTTCCAAACTGGACAAGGACCTTGAAGTTTCAGACGGTGATGTCCTCGATGTGGGACGATTCAAGCTCCGCGTCCATCACACGCCGGGCCATTCCAAGGACAGCATCTGCCTTGTGCTTGACGGGCAGCTTGTGTTTACCGGCGACACGCTGTTTGTCGGCAACTGCGGCAGAACCGACCTGCCGGGAAGCGATCCGGCAGAGATGTATGACAGCCTGTTTGAAAGGGTTGCCAAACTGGATGAGAATCTTGTGGTGTACCCCGGCCATGATTACGGGACCACTCCCACGTCGACTGTGGGGCGCGAGAAAAAGACCAACTATGTGCTTGTCCCCAGAACCAAGCAGGAATTTCTGGAATTCATGGGCGCCAGTGACTGATAGTTGGATTTTCCGGATATCTTTGCCAGCCGATCATCCGTCAAAGAGTTTGCCTCGTCAAACCCGTTTTTCGTGTGTGTCATATCGCATACAGAGACAAGCGAGATCCCCGGCCTGACAGTTGCCGGCGCCAATCCGGAACTGGTGAAGTATACGGCTCCTGCTGATTCTGAATTCCTCTACTACGGCCGCTGCAAGTGCATTGCCGGGGTTCCAGCCACTCCAGATGGCAAGCCGACGCCGGCGCTCATTACCCGCGCGGCGCTAAAGTCCGCCGGCATACCGCTGCTGGTAGTGGAGGCCGGCACGAAGGTAAAACCATCCATTCCATGCATACCGCTTGGCATCAGACCGGGCAAGAACATAACCCGGGAAGACGCGATGACGATGCCCGATGTTGAAAAAACATTCGACTATTGCAGCATGGTGGGAAGGGAGCTGGCCAAGGCTTCAGACCTTGTCGTTGTAGGCGAGAGCATACCGGGAGGCACCACCACGGCCCTTGCGGTCCTGAGCGCACTGGGCATCGATGCAAGGTTCAAGGTGAGCAGCAGCATGCCAGAAAATCCGCATCAGCTGAAAAATCAGGTTGTTGCCTCCGCCCTGCAGAGGGCAGGCGGCATCCGGTCTGCTTTTGAGGCGGTATCGCTTGTTGGAGATCCAATGATGCCTGCGGTGGCCGGCATTGCCAGCGGCGTGATGGACGCTGGAAGCAAGGTGCTTCTGGCCGGAGGCACGCAGATGACTGCGATTCTGGCCATCCTCAAGGACATGGGAAGCCGGATGGATAATATCTGCATCGGGACCACGACGTACGTCGCCAGGGACCCTTCATCGGACCTTGAGGGCCTGGCCAGAAGCATATCGCCAGACGTTCCCGTCTTCTCCTGTGATCTGCACCTTGACCAGTCAAAGAAACCCGGCCTGCAGGCCTTTGCCCGGGGCTTTGTCAAGGAAGGCGTGGGTGCCGGCGGCGCTGCCATATCGGCAATGCTGAAAACAGGGGGCAGGATAGATGGAAAAATGATGATGGCTTTTATCGAGCAGGAGTACGAGGCCTCTATAGAACGTCCGTCAGTAACTTGAATGAAGTAATTACGCAGTAAAAGGTACTGGCTACAATGCAGGCCTGAGGACTGGCAATGAACGGGGTAATGCTCGGATTCAGGTTCAACCCTGTAAAAGGCAGTTGGTTAATAGATTGATAGGTACCATAGATAATCAAACAGCACAGCAATTCTTACTACATGTTTATCTATATGACTGATAAACTGAGGATAATAATGGAGATAGAACTAGTATTATCAGTCAGTGCTTTGGGTCTACTCTTGATTTCCCTTACACTTCCTTGGCTAGTAATTAATTTCCTAGGTCAATTCTCATTTACACCATTAGATGTTATTAGACTCATGATGAATAACAGGGAGGAACAATTTACAGAAACACCTGACTTACAAGATAACTTTACAGCAACGCCATTTCTGGCTACTGTAGTATTCTATCCACTGTCAATGATTATCGTGGCTACCTCCTTGTTTATCCGTGACTACAGAAGACCACTGGCCCTATTGGGTGGTGTTGCTGCCGTAATCGCCGCTGTTTTCTGGTTCTATGGGATAGAATCGTTGAAATCTGAAATGATAGCCGCTGCAGGGTCATCAAATGAATTCGGCGAGTTTATGGGTACTGCATTAGCTTCTGTAATAAACACCGGTATGGGTGTATACGTTGTAATTGCCGGTGGTGTGGTGGCAATGATGACTTATGGCGTCAAGAGTCGCCCGGATAGAATTTCTAACTCTGATATGATATGAAAGATGGTTACGCATATACTTCTTCGGCCAGAGCTACAACCATTCTTCCTTTTGTCGTCGGTGCATTTACCACTAGGTGGTTCCCCTTGTCTTTCAGCCTGTTTTATCAGAGTTTGGCCGTAACCAGTCATACTGTATTCAGACAAGAGCTTCCTTGTAGGAAGCGGGCCTTATTCCAACAGTATAACCAAAACATTTGAAAGGGTCTTGTTGTTTATAACTGTAGAGTAGCACAATTGACGTCCATCTTTGTTAGCAGAGATCGTGTCCATCTT